>JAUPLT010000228.1 GCA_030836785.1 Actinomycetota bacterium | reverse complement strand
GTCGATTCTGGTCGAGGCGAGGCAATTGCTCGACCTCTGGACCAGTCCGGTGGCCCTGAGCACGGCAGCGGCCGCGATGGTTCTGTGGTTCACTCCTCGCCGCCGCGCCTTCATGCGCGTTTTCGACGTGACCCTGGGTCTGAGTGTCCTCGCCCTCTGCGTGAACGCGGTGAGCCTGGTGGCAAGTCTGTTCGACAGGCAGGCGAACCCCGGGTTCCTGCTGCTGTCCTCGACGCTTGTCTACGTGCAGAACGTCGCGGTGTTCACTGCCTGGTACTGGCGTTTCGACCACCCCTTCCGCCGCGATGACACCAATGAAGACCCCAACCACCCGGCGCTGGTGTTCCCGCACGATTCGGCGGGTTTCCCTTCGTTGGCGAACTGGACCCCAGGCATCGTCGACTACGTGTTCCTGTCGTTCAACACCGCGAGCACGTTCGGGCCCACTCTTCCGGTGCCACTACGGGTTTCGGTTCAACTCGGCATGATGCTGCAGGTGACCATCGCGATCTCCGTCCTGGGCATGTTGTCGGCAAGGGCGATCGGGCTGATCGCCTGAGCAGTTGCCCACAGGGCAGAGTCCGCAGCGCACCCTCAGCGCGCGGCACACGGCAGTAAGCTCATCGACGTGAGTCAGCACGACCTCAGCTCCGAGATCCGCGATTTCCGAAACACCACGACAGCGAGTTTCAACGCCCTCCGACAGGACTTCGTTGAGTCACTGATCGATCAGCGCGACCGTTAGATGACCGCATGGTTGGCACCGCTCACACTCAGTGGTTCGCACGTACGGCTTGAGCCTGTCCACTACCCACCACGATGCCCTCTGCGAGTCGGTTCGCGACGGAGAACTCTGGCAACTCTGGTACACCGTCATCCCGGAGCCGGCTGAGATGCAACGTGAAATCCAGCGCCGCCTCGACGAGCAAAGACGTGGCACCATGTGTCCGTTCGCCGTTATCGACCCGACCACCGATCGCGCGGTGGGAATGACCACCTACATGAACGTCGACCGACCCAACCGTCGCGTGGAGATCGGATCGACCTGGTATCGCCGCTCTGCCCAGCGAACCGCTCTGAACACCGAAGCCAAGCGCCTGATGCTTTCGCACGCATTCGACGATCTTGATTGCGTAGCCGTTGAGTTCCGCACGCACTTCTTCAACCAGAAGAGCAGCCGTGCCATCGAGCGATTGGGAGCCAAGCTCGATGGCGTACTGCGCAATCATCAGATCAACCTGCATCCACACGCCCCAGGCGCGATGCGAGATACCTGCGTTTACAGCATCATCTCCAGCGAGTGGCCGGCCGTGCGGGCGCACCTTGATGTCAGACTCAGCGCTCCCGAACCGGCTTGAATCCGCGCATGTTCCGGATTCTGTTCTTCTCGCCTCGGATCGCCCCCAATACCGGTAACGCGATCCGGATGGTGGCGGCGACGGGCTGCGAGCTGCATCTCGTCGAACCACTGGGGTTCGACCTGTCCGAGCCGAAACTGCGCCGGGCCGGACTGGACTACCACGACCTGGCATCGGTGACCGTGCACGAATCTCTCGACGCCGCGTGGGCGGCGATCGGCGCGGCGCGGGTGTTCGCCTTCACCGCCCACGCCGACACGGCATTCGCTGAGATCAGCTACCAGCCGGGCGACGTGCTGCTGTTCGGCCCCGAACCGACCGGCCTGGACGAGGCCGTTCTTTCCGACCCGCACATCACCGCCCGGGTACGCATCCCGATGCTGCCGGGCCGGCGGTCACTGAACCTGTCCAATGCCGCAGCGGTGGCCGCCTACGAAGCGTGGCGCCAGCACGGCTTCACCGGCGCGGTGTGAACGAACGAATCACCAACTGTCCCAATGAGTCAGCTGCTCGGCGGGCAGCCGCTTGGCGAGTTTGAAGTCCGTCCCCTTGGTGTAGGCGATCGGGAACAGCCCGCCCTGGGTGTAGTGCTGATAGGGAATGCCGAGCAGTTCGGCGGCCTTCTTCTCGCCGTCGCCGATCAGATGCAGCGTCGTCCACGCCGTACCGATCCCGCGCTCGCGCAACGCCAGCATGAAACTCCACACCGCGGGCAGCAGCGACCCCCAGAACGACGCCTGCATCCCCGCATCGGCGCCCTCCGGCCGGCCCTCGATCAGCGGAATCATCATGACCGGGGCTTTCTCCATGTTCTCGTTGAGGTACTTCGCCGAGGACACCACCGCGTCCATCTGCCCGTCGCGGATATCGCCGCGTACCGGCTTGGGCAGATCCAGGTAGGGGGTGCCCATCGCGCGGTAGATGTCGGCCAGTGCCTTCTTCTTGGCCGGATCCTCGACGAACATCCACTGCCACCCCTGGGCGTTGGATCCGGTCGGCGCCTGCAACGCGATGTCGAGGCACTCCATCAGCACCTCGCGGGACACCGGCTTGTCGAAGTCGAGTCGCTTGCGCACCGAACGGGTCGTGGTCAGAACTTCGTCGGCGGTCAGGTTCAGGGTCATGGCAGCGACATTACTCAGTGCAAGATCACTCAGCGGAAGTCCCGGGAACGGGAGCCGACGGCCATGGCGATGCGTCCCATCCGTTCGGCCACCACCGTCACCGCCCCGGTGGCGTTCTGCACTTGACCGCGGATCAGCAGGGCCGTCGCGGTCTGCGCCAGTCGCCGGTGGCGTATCCACACCCCCGGCGGGCACAGCACGTTGACCATGCCGGTCTCGTCCTCGAGGTTGACGAACGTCACCCCGCGGGCGGTCGCCGGGCGCTGCCGGTGAGTCACCGCCCCGGCGACCAGGACCCGACTCCCATCGGGAACCTCCAGTAGACGTTCGGCCGGGATGACCCCCAGCGCGTCGAGATCCGCCCGGACGAACTGGGTCGGGTAGCTGTCCGGCGAGACACCGGAGGCCCATACGTCGGCCGCGGCCAATTCGACGGCGCTCATCCCGGGCAACTCCGGGACGTGCGAGGACGAGCCCACACCGGGAAGCCGGTCCGGGCGCTCGGCGGCCGCGGCGCCGGCCGCCCACAACGCCTCCCGGCGGTCGACGCCGAAGCAGCCGAGTGCCCCGGCGGTGGCCAGCGCCTCGGTCTGGGGTGCCGACAACTGCACCCGGCCGGTCAGGTCCAGCAGGCTCAGGTAGGGACCATTGGCGTTGCGTTCGGCGACGATACGGGCGGCCAGATCGTCGCCGACCTGCCGGACAGCACCCAACCCGAGTCGCACCTCCAGTCCGTCGTTCTCACAGGTGGCGTGGGCCAGGCTCGCGTTGACATCCGGTCCGTGCACGAGCACACCGTGCCGGCGCGCGTCGGCCACCAGGGACTGCGGTGAGTAGAAGCCCATCGGCTGGGCCCGCAGCAAGGCCGCGCAGAACGCGGCCGGGTGGTAGAGCTTGAACCACGAGGAGTAGTACACCAGCGAGGCGAACGACAGCGAATGACTCTCCGGGAAGCCGAAATTGGCGAACGCCGCCAGTTTCTCGTAAATACGGTCGGCCACCTCGCCGGTGATGCCGTGCAGATCGGCCATCCCCGCATAGAAGCGGTCCCGCAGCCGTTGCATCTTCTCGGTGGAGCGCTTGGCCCCCATCGCCCGGCGTAACTGATCGGCCTCGGCCGGCGAGAACCCGGCGCAGTCCACCGCCAGTTGCATCAGCTGTTCCTGGAACAGCGGCACTCCCAGCGTCTTGCGCAGTGCCCGTTCCATCGAGGGGTGGTCATAGGTCACCGGCTCAAGCCCGTTGCGCCGCTTGATGTACGGGTGCACCGACCCACCCTGGATCGGGCCGGGCCGGATCAGCGCAACCTCCACCACCAGGTCGTAGAACACCCGGGGCCGAAGCCGCGGCAAGGTGGCCATCTGGGCTCGGGACTCCACCTGGAACACCCCGACGGAGTCGGCCCGCTGCAACATCTCGTAGACACGCTCGTCGGACAGGTCCAGACGGGCCAGGTCGACCTCGATGCCCTTATGCTCGGCGACCAGGTCGATCGCGTAGTGCAGCGCGGAGAGCATCCCCAGGCCCAGCAGGTCGAACTTCACCAAACCGATTGCCGCGCAGTCGTCTTTGTCCCATTGCAACACGCTGCGACCGGGCATGCGGGCCCATTCCACCGGACAGACGTCAGCGATCGGACGGTCGCAGATCACCATGCCGCCGGAGTGGATGCCCAGGTGCCGTGGCAGGTCCTTGATCTGAACAGCCAGGTCCGTCACCGCCTCGGGGGCGTCCTCGACATGCTTGCTCCAGGCGTCCTGCTGGCCTTGGGAGAAGCCCAGCGCACGGGCCATATCGCGCACCGCGCTGCGGCCCCGGTAGGTGATCACGTTGGCGACCTGGGCGGCGTAGTCCCGGCCGTACCGCTCATAGACGTACTGGATGGCCTGTTCTCGCAGGTCCGACTCGATGTCGATATCGATGTCCGGCGGCCCGTCGCGGGCCGGCGAGAGGAACCGCTCGAACAGCAGCCCATTGGCCACCGGGTCGACGGCGGTGACCCCGAGGGCGTAGCAGACCGCCGAGTTGGCCGCCGATCCCCTGCCCTGGCAGAGGATGTCGTTGCGGCGGCAGAACTGGGTGATGTCGTGCACCACCAGGAAGTAGCCCGGGAATTTCAGCTGGGCGATCACCTCCAGTTCACGGTCGATCTGGGCGTAGGCCGCCGGTGCCGACGCCCGTGGGCCGTAGCGTCGGACCGCCCCGATCATCACCAGTTCACGCAGCCAACTGTCCTCGGTATGTCCCGGCGGGACGTCGAACGGCGGCAGTTGCGGGGCGATCAGCGCCAGTTCGAACGCACACTGGTCCCCCAGGTCGGCCGCTGCGGTGACGGCGTCCGGATGCCGGTCGAACAGCCGGGCCATCTCCTGGCCGGAACGCAGGTGCGCCCCACCCAGCGGGGCCAGCCAGCCGGCGGCGGAGTCCAGCGATTGACGGGCGCGGATCGCGGCCATCGCCGCCGCCAGCCGGCCGCGGGACGGCTCGGCGAAATGCGCGCCAGTCGTCGCCACCACCGAGACCCCGAACCGAGGTGCCAGTTCGGCCAGCGCGGCGTTACGTTCGTCGTCCAGCGGGTGTCCGTGATGGGTGAGCTCGACACTGACCCGGTCACCGCCGAACCGATCCACCAGGTCGGCCAGCGCCTCACCCGCCGCCTCCGGCCCTCCGGCCGAGAATGCCTGGCGCACATGACCTTTACGGCATCCGGTCAGAATGTGCCAGTGCCCGCCGGCCGCTTCGGTGAGCGCGCCGTAGTCATAGCGCGGCCGGCCCTTCTCGCCGCCGGTCAGATGTGCAGCGGCCAGTTGACGGGACAACCGCCGGTAGCCCTCCGGGCCGCGGGCCAGCACCAGCAGATGCGGTCCGGGCGGATCGGGCGCCTCGGTCCGGGCGGTGTCGGCCAGCGACAGTTCGGCGCCGAAAACGGTGGGTATGCACAGTTCCCGCGCCGCCTCGGCGAACCGCACCACACCGTAGAGACCGTCGTGGTCGGTGAGTGCGATAGCCCGCAGATCCAGCCGGGCGGCCTCCTCCACCAGTTCCTCCGGGGTGCTGGCGCCGTCGAGAAAACTGAACGCGGAGTGGGTGTGCAGTTCGGCATAGGGGACGGCCGGGTACGGGCGCCGGCGATCCTGCGGGGGCGGACGGTAGCCCTCCCGTTTGCGCGACCAGGCCGGGCCGTCACTGCCGTCAGGGGGACGGCTCTCGGGGGGGAAACCCTTGAGCACCCGTTCCATCTCGGCCCAGGTCGGCGGCCCGTTATCCCAGCCCATGCCCGCAACCGTATCGAACATATGTTCTCATTACTAGTCGTCCGATATGGGGAAGGATCGTCACCTATGCCCGCAACTCCACCGATCGTCGATCAGCAGACCTGGCGCGCCGCCCTGGCGGATCTGCGCATCCGGGAGAAGGCCGCCACCCGCGAACTCGACGCCATCGCCGCCCAGCGCAGACGACTGCCGATGGTCGAGATGCCCGACTACACCCTGGACGGACCCGACGGCCCGGTCCGGCTGATCGACATCTTCGACGGCCGCACGCAACTGATCACCTACCACCACATGTGGACCGATGGAGAGCAGTGGCAGTGCCCCGGGTGCACCGGCTACAGCTCACAGTTCACCCGCCTGGAGTTCCTCGACGCCTACGACGCACGGTTCGTCATCGTCACCAACGGGCCGATCGACGAAGCGCTGGCCTACCGCACCCGCGTCGGGAACACGATGGACTGGTTTTCCTCGGCGCAGAGTTCCTTCGGCGCCGACGTCGATGCACCGCCAGGAGGCGAGTTCGGGATCAACGTGTTCCTGCGCGACGATGACACCGTCTACCGCACCTGGCACACCACCGGCCGCGGTGTCGAACAACTCGGCCACATCTTCGGGCTCATCGACGTACTGCCGTGGGGGCGGCAGGAGGAATGGCAGGACTCCCCCGCCGGCTGGCCGGCCGGACCGAAATATGTCGGCTGGGCCGGCGCGGAGGATATCGCGCGCCGCTACGGCGAACCCCCTACGCTCGACCGGTGACCTCTACGCCCGCCCACCCGGCCGAACCACATGTCGGGGCGATCAACACCAAGCTGAACTGGTTGCGCGCCGGGGTGCTCGGCGCCAACGACGGCATCGTCTCGGTTGCCGGCATCGTGATCGGTGTGGCCGCGGCGACCACCGACCGCGGCCCGATCCTGACGGCCGGAATCGCCGGCCTGGCCGCCGGGGCACTGTCGATGGCACTCGGCGAGTACGTGTCGGTGAGCACCCAGCGCGATACCGAGCAGGCCCTGCTGGCCAAGGAACGCCGCGAACTCCTCGAAGAGCCGGTGGCCGAACTCGAGGAACTCGTCGGTCTCTACGAGGCCAAGGGCCTCTCGCCGGCCACCGCCCGCACAGTGGCCGAGGAACTCACCGCCCACGACGCCTTCGCTGCACACATCGACATCGAACTCGGCATCGACCCGGATGAGCTGACGAACCCCTGGCACGCGGCCATCTCATCGGCCATCGCGTTCACCGTCGGCGCGCTGCTGCCGATGCTGGCGATCCTGCTGCCGCCGCCGCACGCCCGCATCCCCATCACCTTCGTCGGCGTTCTGCTGGCGTTGGCGCTCACCGGCTGGATGAGCGCGCGTCTCGGTGGAGCCGACCCCGGCCGCGCCACCAAACGAGTGCTCATCGGCGGCGCGCTGGCGATGGCGATCACCTACGGGATCGGCCGCCTGATGGGCGGGGTTATCTGAACTCGGCGACACCGTCGTCGAGCACTACCCGGGTGTTGGACCCGTCGGGCGCACTCGCCTCGGTGCGGTAGACCGCCCGCCCCTCGTCGGTACGCCAGATCGAGGTGGTCAGCGTCTCTCCGGGGAACACCGGCGAGGAGAACCGGGCCGCCACCGCGGTCAGCCGCGCGGACTCCCCGCCGGCCAGTTCGGCCAGCAGTGCCCGGCCGGCGAATCCGTAGGTGCACAGCCCGTGCAGGATCGGCATCGGGAAACCGGCCAGTTCGCGGGCGAACCACGGATCGCTGTGCAACGGGTTACGGTCGCCGGAGAGCCGGTAGAGCAGCGCCTGATCCTCCCGGGTGGATAGCGCGATCCGGGCGTCGGGTGCACGGTCGGGGAACTCCGGGGCGGGCGGGCGCTGACCGGGCTGACCGCCGAACCCACCCTCGCCCCGGATCACCAAGGTGGTCAGCGTCTCGGCGACCTGCTCCCCGGTGGCCGGATCGGAACCCCGCGCACGCAGCACGATGATGGCGTTCTTGCCCTCGCCCTTGTCCTGGATGTCGGCGACCTCGGCCACCACGGACAGCGAACCCGCAGGCGGCAGCGGGGCCGACAGCCGGACTTCCTGGGATCCGTGCAGCAGCATGCCCCAGTTGAAGGTGCCGACCAGTGGGGCGGCGGCGAAACCCATGCAGCAGATGACCGCGAAGGTGGGCAGCACCTGCTGCGGGGTGTCGTGGCTGTTCTCGGTCGTGTACGCCAAGTCGCCGGTGCCGGCCCCGACACCGAGGGCGTAGAGCAGGGTGTCCCGGTCGGTCCACTCGTAGATCCGGGGTTCGGTCACCGCGCCGATTGCCGAGGGGTCGATTGCCATACCCAGAGGATGTCACAGGCCCGACCTGAATCGTGGCCCGAATCGTGCCCGCCGGGACGGCGAAAAGGGCACCCTGTTTCCTATGACCGTTTCGGTAAGCGTTTCCCGGGTCCGATACCTCCGAGCGATGGCCTGCGGACTGCTGGTGGCACTGGTGCTGGCGGCCTGCGGTTCGGCCCCGCCGGAGCCGCGCAGCATCACGCTGACGCTCATCCGCCATGCCGAGTCCGAAGCCAACGCGGCCGGCGTCGCCGCCACCACGGTGCCCGGCCCGCCGTTGACCCAACTCGGCAAAGAGCAGGCCGCCACCATGGCCGACCGACTCAAAGGCGAGGGCTACGACGGCGTCTTCGCCTCGCAGATGGTGCGCACCCAGCAGACCGCCGCACCGGCCGCCAAGGCGCTGGGCGAGCAGGTCACGGTGCTGCCCGGCCTCAACGAGATCTCCGCGGGCTGGTTTGAGGGCGTGCCGATGTCGGACACCTCCGGGACCTTCCTGCTGGGCCCGGAGGGTTGGCTCAGGGGCGACCGGCGCTTCGGTATCCCGGGCTCGGTGGACGGCAACCAGTTCAACAACGCGTTCACCGCCGCCGTGCAGTCGATCTATGACAGCGACGACAAGAAGCCGTTGGCCTTCTCCAGCGGGCTGGCGATCATGATGTGGACACTGCTGAACGCCCGCAACAGCAAGCCAAGTCTGCTGACCGACCACCCGCTGCCCAATACCGGCCGGGTCGTGGTCGAGGGCAACCCGGTGAACGGCTGGACCCTCAAGGAGTGGGACGGGATCACCGACTTCGCCCTGCAGTCTGAGTGAGCGACCGGCGGACCCCGCTCTTGCGGGCGGCGATGCCGCTTCGGGTGCGCTACGTCGAGTGCGATATGCAGGGCCGGGTGTTCAACGGTCATTACCTGACCTGGATCGACATGGCGCACGCCGAGGCACTGCGGACGTTCGCCGGCGGCTATCCGGGGCTGATCGACCGCGGGATCGACCTGGTGGTCGCGGCGGCGGATTTGCAGTTCCGCGCCCCGGCGCATTTCGATGACGAGTTGATGGTCGGAGTGCACCTCGAACCGCCCGGACGGACCTCGTTGCGCAGCCGTTTCCAGATCCACCGCAGCGAGGACCTGATCGCCGAGGCGACGATGGTCCACGTCTGCGTGGACGCCGCCGACTACCGGAAGCAGGAATGGCCGGACTGGTTCCGGGAACTGCTGGCGGCTCACTCGTAGACCCCCTCTGCGTACCAGCGCCGCCGGCGGTAACACAGCAGCAGCGCCCGGGGCGGGTCGGTATCGAGAAGCACCTGGGCGCGCGCGGTGGGACCACTCCGGGAATGCCGATCGTCCTGATCCCACCACCGCTCGTCCACCGGCCACGGTCCGGTCCACCAACTCAGGTCACCCCGGTACGCGGTCTCCGTGCCACGCAGCCGGACCGGCTCGGCGGTGAACATGCCGCGGCCGGTCACCCGCACCGGATTACCCTGGGCGTCAAGCAGTTCCACCACCGAGTCGCTCTCCGGGAGCACCGTAGGCGCGGGTTCAGGCAGGCGTCCCGGCCACGGCCGGTCGGGCTCCGCCCGGGGTGTTGCCTCGTCCCCGATCGGGATCAGGGTGATCCGCTCGGCGGGTCCGCGGCCACCACTGAGCACCGGCAACTGCACCGCCTCCGCACCCAGCAGGCCCTGCACCCGGACCAGCGCCCGGCGGGCCCGCATCCGGCTCTCCTCGCCGGGTCCACCCCACAGCGGTAGCTGCAACGCCTCGGCGGACACCACCTCCACCGGTTGAAGCCGCAACATGATCACCGGCCCGGTGGGGCCCGCTCCCGCCCGCCGGGTCTCATCCCCCAGTCGCTGCGCTCCTGCCCGCCGGTTTATATCCCCCAGCCGCTGCGCTCCTGCCCGCCGGGTCT
>JAUPLT010000227.1 GCA_030836785.1 Actinomycetota bacterium | reverse complement strand
GATGCCGTCGCTGCCGGCGTCGGCGAACCCCTTGATGGCCGCATTGACGGATTCCGAGGAGGTGCAGTTGATGGCCGGGAACGCGAACTCGTGCTCCTTGGCGCGGGCCAACATCTCCGCATAGACCTCGGGCGTTGCGATCGGCATGAGATTTCTCCTTAGGCGGTCCGACTCGGCAGCTGTTCCCCGGAAGTATCTCAGCAACAGCCCCACCGCGAGACCGAAGGGCGAGGACTCCCGCCGCCCATCCGAGCGCCGCCGGTACCCTTGGGATCCGTGACCAGCACCACCCTCGCGCTCATGCCGGATTTCCTGGATCCGATCAAACTGCTCAGTTCCTTCGGCACCTTGGCGCTGATCGGCCTATTGGTGGTGGTGTTCATCGAGTCCGGGGTGCTGTTCCCGGTACTGCCCGGGGACTCGCTGCTGTTCGTCGCCGGCATGCTCGCCGCGGGAACCGCGGCGGCCGCGCAGGAAGGCACTGTGCAGGCCAACTTCCAGCTGTGGCAGTTGCTGGTGTTCATCCCGATCGCGGCCATCCTGGGCGGCCAGGCCGGCTACTTCATCGGACGGTTCATCGGCGTCGAAATGTTCAAGCCGAACGCCCGTTTCCTCAAGCAGAAGTACCTCGATGAGGCGCACACGTTCTTCGAGGAGCGCGGCCCATTTGCCATCGTGATCGCCCGGTTCGTGCCGATTGTGCGCACCCTGGCTCCGATCAGCGCTGGTGCGGCGAAGATGCGCTACGGCGTCTTCACCCTCTACAACGTGGTCGGCGCGCTCATATGGGGCGTCGGCCTGACCCTGCTCGGGTACTTCCTCGGCCAGTTCGAGGTCATCCAGAAACTCCTCGAGCCGATCTTCATCCTGATCGTGCTGCTGTCCGTCGCCCCGATGTTCTGGGAGTGGCACAAGCGCCGGCGGGCGGCCAAAGCCACTGGTGACCGGCGCGGACCCTAACCGGCCCGATCAGGGCCACGAGGTCCGGTTCGGCCCCGCCGTCGTGTTCGTGGGCAGCGTGGCTCCCGGGATCTGCGAGTTCTGCAGCGCGCCGAGACACAGCCCCAGCCTGCCGGGCAGGCAGACGCCCCCGGTACCGGTGATGCCGATCGAACCCTGGGACTGCGACCAGCACACACCGGTGATGGGATCGGCGATGTTGCCCCCCGGGCAGGGCGCGGCGAGGGACAGTGGCGCGCCGATGATCGGTGCCGACACCAGCCCCCCGCCCAGGACTGCTGCCGCGAGAAGCCGAGTAGCCGTGGATCGGATTGTCATGTGGTTCTCCGTACTCAGTCGGTGTGGACGGGTCAGGATGGGAGTGCGATCGTGGTCTGCGCCCTGATCACTTTGGCCGCGTCGATGACGACCTGCTCCTGCCCGCCCGGCGCCTCGCCGTTCAGTTGGAGGACGAACAGTGCGTCCTTGCCGGGGATGACGATGGTCTCCTGACCGACCGACCGGGACTGACCCTCCCACTGGTAGGTGCCGACGTAATTGACGGAGTCAAACCCACCCAGCTTGTCCCGCTGCGGAGGTCCTTCCACCGGCTTGAAGCCGGGCAGTTCGTTGAGTTGCCCGGGTGCGAGTTCGAGGATCTTCTCCGGATCCACCACGCCGGTCAGTTTGGAAGCGATGGCATACATGAACGGCGGATTCTCGGGGTCCTGCGCCTTGTCGAAGACGATGGCTCCGTACGCCCAGTCCGGGGTGCGGTCGCCGGCGGGTACCCAGCCGGGCGGCAACGGGAAGTCGATCTGCGGGGTCCCCGGGTCGCCTGGCTTGAACGGCACCTCGGCGATCTTGTTGTCGACGATGTACTTGTTCAGGTTGGCGCCCGCCGTGGGCTCTTCAAAGCCCTCGCCCTGTTCCTTCTGATGTGCTGGCGCCGGGGAACCGGTCCACACGCTCGGCGTCGTTCCCGGCGTCGTCGAGGCCTGCTCATTCGGGGTGCAGCCCGCGAGTGCGACACTCACCGAAAGTGCGGCGGCCGCAGCCGTCGTGGTCTTCATGATCGCCACCGCTGTTCTCCTTCGTTCGCATGCTCCCCGCCAGAACCTAGCAGCTGACATGACGGAGCGCGTGGACTCGTGCAGTGGGCGGAGAATTCCGGAGAGCGGACCGGCACCGGCTAGCGCGGCGGGACCGACACGGTGTGCGCGGCCTCCATCAGCATCCAGCCCGAAATCTGAACGGACAGATCGCGTTCGGCGACTTCCGAGGCGTGGACCGCACCACCGGCGAACCGTGCGGTCTGCCCGCCGACGGTCGGCAGCTCGGCGGGCCGGTCCCAGAAGCTACCGAACAGCGGCAGCCCGTCGACGACGCAGCGGTTCTCCCACGCGGCCGCCGCCGAGGCGAGCACGATCCGGCGGGCCGCCGCTCGCGCGTCGGGCTCACCGGGCAGCTGATGGGCGGCCAGCGCCAGATAACGAGCGGTGATTCCGGCGAACAGTCCGCCGTCGCCCCCGCCGCCGCCCCGCAGCACCCCGCCGGGTGCCATATGTTCGGCGATCGCCGCGATCAACCTGCCGGCCCGGCGGGCATGCCGGGGCTCGCCGGTGCGCGCCGCCAGCTCGGCCTCCAGCCCGACCACCACACCCTGGCAGTAGGTGTACTGCGCCCGCACCAGGGAACCGTCCCGGATGCCGTCGAATACCAAGTGTGTTTCCGGGTCGATCAGGGTGCCGTCGAGCCAGTCGGCCATCGCCTGGGCGCGGGGCAGGTGTTCTCCGTAGCGCGCCAGAAAGATCCCGGCCGGACCGTTTGCCGGGGCGTTGAAGAACCGGTCCTGCTTGCGCCACGGAATCCCGCCGCCCGATTCGGGCATCCAGGATCCGACCAGCTGATGGCACAAGCCGGCCAGCGCCCGGGTCCGGCGGACCCCGGCCAGCCGTCCGGCCCGCTCGAGGGCGAGCGCCAGCCAGGCCATGTCGTCGTAGTAGCTGTTGGTCCAGCGACCGAGGTTGCGGGCATGGTGGCCGCGGACCTGCCGGCGAATGCGGACCAGCCGACCCGGTCGCGGGTCGCGCAGTTGAGCATCGACGAGGGTGTCCAGCAGATGCGCCTGCCACCAGTAATGCCAGGACCCGAAGGCCCGGTCCCGTGCCGTGGACGGCCAGCCGACCACTCCGAGCTGGGTTCCGGGCAGGTGCCAGAGCCTCCGGAGGTGACGCCGGGTGACCGCCGTTTCGGCATCCGCGGCACGCTCGCCCCAGTGCGGCTCCATACCTGCCAATCCTGCCCTACCAGGCCTTCGACAGGTCGGCCCATCGGGATATCCAGGCGTGCATGGCGATTCCGGCGGCGACCGCGGCGTTGATGCTGCGGGTCGACCCGAACTGGGCGATCGACACCGTCACCTCGGCGCCGACGCGGGCGGCGTCGGAGATTCCCGGACCCTCCTGCCCGAACACCAGCAGGCAGTCGCGGGGCAGCACGGTGTGTTCCAGCCGCACCGCCCCGGGAACGTTGTCGACGGCGACCACGGTCAGACCCGCACCGGCGGCGAAGGTGAGCAGTTCGGCGGTGCTGTCGTGGTGAGCCAGCCGCTGGTAGCGGTCGGTCACCATGGCGCCGCGCCGGTTCCAGCGCCGACGGCCCACGATGTGCACGGTGTCGACGGCGAAGGCGTTGGCGGTGCGCACCACCGCGCCGATGTTGGCGTCGTTGCCGAAGTTCTCGATCGCGACGTGCAGTGGGTGCCGACGGGTGTCGATATCGGCGATGATGGCGTCCCGGGTCCAGTACCGGTAGGCGTCGACGACGTTGCGGCTGTCACCCTCAGCCAGCAGCTCGGGGTCGTAGCGCGGGTCCTCCGGAACCGCGCCGCGATGAGTCTGGTGCCATGGACCCACACCGGGGGTGCCGATGGACCACTCGGTGGGTCCTGGTTCGGACCCGGCCCCGGCCTCGATCACCCGTCGGCGAGGCCGAGATCGGCCAGGCCGAGCACGCTGCGGTAGGGCACGCCCTCCGCTTCGATCGCTTCCGCCGCACCGGTGTCCCGGTCCACGACGGTGACCACGCCGACGACGATTCCGCCCGCGTCGCGGACTGAGCGCACCGCGGTCAGCGCCGAACCGCCAGTCGTACTGGTGTCCTCAACGACCAGCACCCGCTGGCCGGCGACCTCGGCTCCTTCGATAAGTCGTTGCATCCCATGGGTTTTCACCGCCTTACGAACGACGAATGCGTCGATCGGACGCCCCGGGGCGTGCATCACCGCGCAGGCGACCGGATCGGCCCCCATGGTCAAGCCGCCCACCGCGGCGTAGTCCCAGTCTTCGGTGAGACTGCGCACCAGGCGGCCGATCAGCGGCGCCGCCCGGTGGTGCAGAGTGGCCCGACGCAGGTCGACGTAGTAGTCGGCCTCCTTACCGGAGGACAGCGTGACCCGCCCGAAAACCACCGACAGGTCGCGCACGAGACCGGCGAGTTCGGCCCGTTCGAGTTCAGGTGCGGTCACGTCCCCGTCCCAGTTGTTTGGTGGCCGCGCGGACCAGTCCGCGCGGGATGAACCGTCCGGCCGTGGTCAGCACCTTGTACTGCACCCCCGGAATGCTGATCACCCGGCCCTTGGCGATGTCGGCGAGGCTTTCACCGACCACGTCATCGACGGTCAGCCACATCAGGCCCGGAATCGACGCCATGTCGATGCCGGCGCGCTGGTGGAATTCGGTGCGCACGAAGCCCGGACAGACAGCATGCACCCCCACCCCGGTGCCACCGAGTCCGTTGGCCAGGCCCTCGCTGAAGGAGATCACCCAGGCCTTCGACGCCGAGTAGGTCGAACCGCGCCCGGACAGCAACCCGGCCACACTCGCGATGTTGATGACGGTGCCGCGGCCGGCGGCCAGCATCGGCGGCAGCGCGGCGCGGGTGAGGTGCATGACGGCGGTGACGTTGACATCGAGTTGGCGCTGCAGCACGGCGGGGTCGGTGGCCCAGAACTCCCCGGAGGTCCCGAACCCGGCATTGTTGACCAGCACCGTCACCCCGGCGGCCAGCCGCTCGGTGACGGCGTCCCGGCCGGGTTCCTCGGACAGGTCGGCGGGCAGAACCTCGACGGCGATGCCGTGTGCGGCCGTCAGCTCGTCCGCGAGGGTCGCGAGCCGGGTCTCGTCGCGGGCGACCAGCACCAGGTCGTAGCCGTCCCGGGCGTAACGGCGGGCATATCCGGCACCCAGACCCGAGGTGGGTCCGGTGATCAGGGCTACGGGACGCGACACCAGGTCACCCTAACCGTTCGGCCCGAACCGACAAGCCCGGTGGTCAGTGTTGGTAGTTGGGCGCTTGGGTTCCGGTGCGCGGCTGCTGGGGGCGGACCGGCGGCGGAGCGTCGGTGTGGCCGGTGGGAAGTTCGCTGCGGCCGGCGGCGGCCTGCGGACGCCCCTGGCCGGCGAAGCGGCGTGCCCCGGACTGCGCGGCCTGGGCGGGGATGGGCGGCAGCACCCGCAGCAGGTCGTTGAACTGCCGGACGGCGCGCAGGCCGTCCTCCCACTGGGCGCGGGTGGCCGAGATCGGCAGCGCCGCCAAGGTCCAGTTCTGCTCGCTCCACAGGATTTCGGCGCATTCCGGTGCGGTGTGCGCGAACGTCACCATCCGCCGGTCGCACGCCCGCCGGGCGGCGTCGAGGTTGTTGGAGTAGAGCATCCGTGGGCCGATGGCGCCGAGTAGCCAGACATCGGTCTCGCGGGGTTCCTTGAGGCCTTTGAGCCGCAGATCCATCACCACGTTGGTGCCGACCTTGCGGTGCAGGGCGATGACGGTGGCGACGTCCTCGAGGTCGAAGACGTAGACCGCCTCGCCGCGGACCTGGCCGAGGACCACATTGCGGGCCGTGACATCACCGACGGTGGACATCACGCCACGCTTCCAGCGGCCGACGATCTCCGCCGACTCCTGCTCGTAGTCGAAGCCGTGTGCCCGAGCCCAGGACTTACGACGACGGCCCAGACCGCGGCGGCGGCCGATGTCGACGTACAGCAGAACCGCCGCGCCGGTGAAGCACAGCGCGGAGAGAGTGAACCAGAACGGGACCATCGGACGTAGCGTAACCGTTCCCGGCCGTTCGCCAAGAGGGCCAACGGTCACAACAGTGTCACCATTCGCCGGCGCCGCCTCCCGGGAGCAGACACAAACTCGCACCCGAGGGGTTCCCCGGGTGCGAGTTTGTGTCTGCTGGCGGGGCTTCACCCCAGGCGGTGTTTACCCCAGTACGAGGCCCTCACCGTCGGCCGACACATTCACCGGGACGACGTCACCGTCGTGGACCTCCCCGGACAGCAGCAGCTTGGCCAGCTGGTCGCCGATCGCCTGCTGCACCAGCCGGCGCAGCGGCCGGGCACCGTAGAGCGGGTCGAATCCGCGCTCTGCCAGCCATTCCTTGGCAGGCAGCGACACCTGCAGTTCCAGCCGACGCTGGGCCAGCCGACGCTGCAGCTGGGTCAGCTGGATGTCCACGATCCGCACCAATTCGTCCGGCGAGAGTGCGTCGAAGATCAGCACGTCGTCGAGGCGGTTGATGAACTCCGGTTTGAACGCCGCGCGCACCGCCGCCATCACCTGCTCGTCGGTGCCACCCGACCCGAGGTTCGAGGTCAGGATGAGGATGGTGTTGCGGAAGTCCACCGTGCGGCCCTGTCCGTCGGTCAGCCGGCCCTCGTCGAGCACCTGCAACAACACGTCGAACACATCCGGGTGAGCCTTCTCGACCTCGTCGAACAGCACCACCGTGTAGGGCCGCCGACGGACCGCCTCAGTCAGTTGACCGCCCTGGTCGTAGCCGATGTAACCCGGAGGCGCACCGACCAGGCGGGCCACCGAGTGTTTCTCGCCGTACTCGCTCATGTCGATGCGGACCATCGCCCGCTCATCGTCGAACAGGAAGTCCGCCAGCGCCTTGGCCAGTTCGGTCTTTCCGACACCGGTGGGGCCGAGGAACAGGAACGAGCCGGTCGGCCGGTTGGGGTCGGCGACCCCGGCCCGGGTGCGGCGCACCGCGTCAGAGACAGCAGCAACCGCGCGCTTCTGCCCGACGACGCGGCGGCCCAGCTCGTCCTCCATCCGCAACAGCTTGGCGGTCTCGCCCTCCATCAGCCGACCGGCCGGAATCCCGGTCCACGCGGCCACCACATCGGCGATGTCGTCCGGCCCGACCTGCTCCTTGAGCATGACGCTCTCGCGCACCTGCGCTTGTGGCAGCGCGGCATCGAGCTTCTTCTCGACCTCCGGAATACGGCCGTAGCGCAATTCGGCGGCCTTGGCCAGGTCACCGTCGCGTTCGGCCCGGTCGGCCTCACCGCGCAGCGTCTCCAACTGCTCCTTGAACTCGCGCACGACGTCGATGGCGTTCTTCTCGTTCTGCCACCGGGTCGTGAGTTCGGACAGCTTCTCCTTGTAATCGGCCAGTTCGGCCCGCAGTTTCGCCAGCCGGTCCTTGGAGGCGTCGTCCTCCTCCTTCTCCAGCGCCATCTCTTCGATCTCCAGACGGCGCACCAGGCGCTCGACCTCGTCGACCTCGACGGGCCGGGAGTCGATCTCCATCCGCAGCCGGGAGGCGGCCTCATCGACCAGGTCGATGGCCTTGTCCGGCAGGAACCGGCTGGTGATGTAGCGATCGGACAGCGTTGCCGCGGCCACCAGGGCGGAGTCGGTGATGCGCACGCCGTGGTGCACCTCGTAGCGGTCCTTGAGGCCGCGCAGGATGCCGACGGTGTCCTCCACTGAGGGTTCGCCGACGAAGACCTGCTGGAAGCGGCGTTCCAGGGCGGCG
>JAUPLT010000013.1 GCA_030836785.1 Actinomycetota bacterium | reverse complement strand
TTGAAACCTCCAGCACCGTCGCCGGCCGTAGTGGTTGTGTCAGGTCGGCTCCAAATTCACGGCACCAAAGCAGGTGCATAAGCGCCGGCCTGATTAGGGGTTTGGGGTATCCGGGCAGAGAAGCCTCGACCTCGGCAATCGACCGTCCGTGCATCTGTTCTTTCCGTGCTCGGAGTTCGACCAGCACATCCTGATTTACGAGCCACCCGCGTCGGTACCCCGCTAGGAATCGGACGTTGGCCATGTAGGTGGGGTCGGGTTCGTTAACCACCTGGTAGGTCCAGCCGCAAGACTCGATGATGACGCGTGTCCACGCGCATAGGAGTTGGACCGCATCGAGGCTTAGCCGTTCCCGCCTGACCACATCGACCACAATGGGTTGCTCGTCAGTACCCCAGAGATAATCCAAGATATGTGCGCGGGTTCGGTCATTAACCGTTGCTGTCAACATAAATGGTTGTGCTGCAATGCGTTTCACGCCCGTATCGAAGTCGGCAATCACAAGATTCGCCAGCTCCAGGCGTGACTCGTAGATCACATGGTCGGCCAGGGTGGACGACCAATACGTTCCCGAATAGTGCTTCTGCTTCTCGTAGCTTCGAAACGTGCGCCACGGATAGCTGTCGAAAAGCGCCTTGGCCTGCACTGCGCGTGCGGGAACAGACCGCTCTTCACCCGCCGCTGGTCGGTAGGCCACGACCGCGGAACTCAAGTCCACCTTCACGGGACTCTTCATCGCTTGCTCCGCGCGGTGAGACAACCACCGCAGCCTTCAGCGTGGCACTTCCGGCCAACGCCGTCAACGAACGGCTAGCCCAGCTAAACACTTTCCGGCGGATCCGCCATCCTTCCGCCACCAAAAGCGGAATTCCGCCATCGAAAAGCGGAACCTACACTACACAACCTATTGCCGCGCCATATTCGTGAACCGCGACAGATGCAGTTGATGCGCCACCGTCACCGTCCTCGTCGGGCCGTTGCGGTGCTTGGCCACAATCAGATCGGCCTCTCCCCCGCGCGGATCGTCGCGCTCGAAGGCGTCGGGCCTGTGCAGGAGGATCACCATGTCGGCATCCTGTTCGATGGCCCCGGACTCGCGGAGGTCGGCCAGCATCGGCTTCTTGTCGGTGCGCTGCTCCGGACCGCGGTTCAGCTGACTCATTGCCACCACCGGAACCTGTAGTTCCTTCGCGAGAAGTTTGAGCTGCCTGGAGAACTCCGACACCTCCTGCTGACGGGACTCCACCTTCTTGCCCGAGGTCATCAGCTGCAGGTAGTCGATCACCACCAGACGCAGGTCCGCCTTCTGCTTGAGCCGGCGGGCCTTTGCGCGGATCTCCATCATGGTCAGGTTCGGTGAGTCGTCGATATAAAGCGGCGCCTCGCTGATCTCGCTCATCCGGCGGGCCAATCTGGTCCAGTCGTCGTCGCTCATCCGGCCCGAACGCATGTCGGCGAGTTTGATTTTCGCTTCCGCAGACAACAACCGCATGACAATCTCGGACTTGCTCATCTCCAGAGAGAACACCACGCTGGAAAGCCGGTTCTTGATCGAGCAGGATCGCAAGAAATCGAGTCCAAGGGTCGATTTCCCCATACCCGGACGAGCCGCGATCACGATCATCTGCCCACCGTGCAGCCCGTTGGTCAGCTCATCGAGTTCGGTGAAGCCGGTGGGCACCCCGCGGGCGATCCCGCCGTTGGACGCGATGGCGTCGATTTCGTCCATGGTGGGCTGCAGCAGCGCCTCCAGCGGAACGAAGTCCTCGGCCGTGCGCCGCTCGGTGACGTCGTAGATCTCCGCCTGCGCGCGGTCGACGATCTCGTTGACATCGGCGCCCTCGGCCCCGGCGTAGCCGTACTGCACCACCCGGGTGCCCGCCTCCACCAGACGGCGCAGCAGGGCCTTCTCGGCCACGATGCCAGCGTAGTAACCGGCGTTGGCGGCGGTCGGGACGGTGGAGATCAGGGTGTGCAGGTAGGGCGCGCCACCGATGCGTCGCAGCAGACCGCGACGGTCGAGTTCGGCGGCGACCGTCACCGCGTCGGCGGGCTCACCACGGCCATACAGATCGAGGATCGCGTCGTAAACGTTCTGATGGGCCGGACGGTAGAAATCACCCGGCCGAAGCCGCTCGAGGACATCGGCGATGGCGTCCTTGCTCAGCAGCATGCCGCCCAGCACCGACTGCTCAGCGGCGAGGTCCTGCGGGGGCTGACGGCCGAAGTCCTCGGCGGGCAGGCCGGAGTCTGTTGCCGACTGTCCACGATCGTCAACCACTGCCATCGGGCCGCCCCACCTCCTGCTCCACTCGCTCACCCGCATCGAACGCGAGTTCGACCAGGCGGACTTAACGGTAGATCCCCCTGCCGACAAACGCGGCTCACGGATACAACCCGGAGGAACGCTAGACGTTGCTGGGAGCATCACCAACCCGGGTTGTTCATCAACCTGTTAGCGGCCTGGGGATAGCCGTGTGCATCGTGTTGGCGGGTTGGGGAGAACCTGTGGATAACTGCGCCACTGAAAAATATTTCTCGACGTAAACCGCAGACTAAGGGGGTCGAAGCCCTGTGGACAAGAAGTGCTCCGGCGTGTCGGTGCGGGTTGCCGTTCCGGGCGTGTTGCGTTTCGGTTACCGGATCACTGGGTTAACCGCCGGTTACGTTAGCTGGGGCCGCAGGTCGGCGCCGGATTCGCTCACCGAGAAAAAATCCCCGGGTGGCAGCCTGCGCGGCCGCCACCCGGGGAACTCTCTGACTGTGGGCTCTAGCTCTGCGCCACGATGTCGAGGGTGACCTCGACGTCGACCTCGGGGTGCAGGTGAATGGCGACGGTGTGCGTGCCGGTCGCCTTGATGTGCGCCTTGGGCAGGTGCACCGAACGCTTGTCGAGGTTCGGGCCGCCCGCCTTCTTGATGGCGGCGACCACGTCACCGGCGGTCACCGAACCGAACAGCTTGCCGGAGTCGCCCGCCACCTTCACCGGCAGGGCGATGGCGCCCAGGGCGGTGATGGCTGCCTTGATCTCGTCGGCGTGCTCGCGGTCATGCACCTTCTTGGCCTCGCGGGCACGGCGAATCTCGTCGGCCTGCTTCTCCGCCCCCCGGGTGGCCACGATGGCCAGTCCGCGCGGCAGCAGGTAGTTGCGCCCATACCCGTCCTTGACCTCGACGGCGTCGCCAGCGGTACCCAGGTGTTCGACCTCAGCGGTCAGAATCAGCTTCATCGTCTCGCTCCGTCCCTATCGCGTCGTCGACGTGAACGGCAGCAAGGCGACCTCACGTGCGTTCTTGACGGCGATGGCGATATCGCGCTGATGCTGGACACAGTTCCCCGTCACCCGGCGGGCGCGAATCTTGCCCCGCTCGCTGATGTAGGTGCGGAGCAGTCCGGTGTCCTTGTAATCGATCTTCTGCCCCTTGCCCTTCTTCGAGCAAAACACGCATTTGCGGGTCTTGATCGGCTTGTCCGGGGCCGGACGGCGCTTGGTGGGTTTGGCCTTCATATGTCAATCACTTTCGTTCACTGGTGCGCGCCGGGGCGCGCGAGATCATCAGAATGGGGGTTCGTCGTCACTGCCGCCGAAGGAACCCGAGGCAGGCGCACTGCCCCAGGGGTCGTCGTGGGACTGCGCCTCGGGGCCACCGCCGCCACCACCGCCACCGCCACCGCCACCGCTGCGCGATCCGCCGCCGAAGCCGCCACTACCGCTGCCGCGGCCGGCCTTGGTGACCTTGGCCGTGGCGTACTTCAGCGACGGGCCGATCTCGTCGACCTCAAGCTCGACGACCGTGCGCTTCTCACCCTCGCGGGTTTCGAAGGACCGCTGCTTGAGCCGACCGGTGACGACCACCCGAGAACCCCGGGTGAGGCTCTCGGCGACGTTCTCGGCCGCCTCCCGCCAGATGTTGCACCGCAGGAACAGAGCCTCGCCGTCTTTCCACTCCCCGCTCTGGCGGTCAAAGTTCCGCGGAGTCGACGCCACCGTGAAGTTGGCCACGGCGGCCCCGGACGGGGTGAAACGGAGTTCAGGGTCGGCGGTCAGGTTTCCGACGACGGTGATGATCGTGTCACCGGCCACGGTGTCCTCCTGGGATCGGCGAATGGATGTTGAGCGAGCCTGGCAACGAGCCTAGGCAAGGCCTCTGACGAATCGGACGGCGACGAATCAGGCGGCCTGGCGCTAGTGCTTGTCGGTCCGCATCACCTTCGTCCGCAGCACCGACTCGTTCAGGTTCAGCTGACGGTCGAGCTCGGACACGGTGGCCGGGGTGGCCTTCACATCGACGACGGCATAAATGCCCTCGGCGTGCTTGGCGATCTCGTAGGCCAGCCGCCGCCGGCCCCAGATGTCGACCTTGTCAACACTGCCACCGTCTTTACGGACGACGTTGAGAAACGTGTCCAAGGACGGGGCGACAGTGCGCTCGTCGAGAGTGGGGTCAAGAATGACCATGATTTCGTATGGACGCATGGAAACCTCATCACCTCCTATGGTCGTCTACGGCCACGCCCGATTGGCGTGACAGGAGGGTCGCCTGCGTCGGCAACCTGGCAAGGCTACTCCAGCGACCGGTCCGCGACGAAATCAGTCCCGTTGAGCAATCAGTCCCGTTGAGCGAAGTACTCCGCCGCCAGCAGGCGGGTCTCCTCCGAGGCCTTGGCCACATTCCCGGAGTCGAACGGCGGCGCGGGGTCGTACTCGATCATCAGCTGGCTGGCCTCCGCGGCTTGACGGTCGACCAGCAATTCCACCAGCCGAAGCGCCATATCGATTCCGGCGGACACCCCGGCGGCGGTGATGATGCGTTCCGGCAGGTTCTCCACGACTCGTTCCGGGCTGTAGCGGGCCCCGAAGATCTCGAGCAGATCCGTCGCCGCCCAGTGTGTGGTGGCCGGCAGATCATCAAGCAGTCCGGCTGCGGCCAGCACCAGACTTCCGGTGCACACCGACGTGGTGAACAGCGTGTTGCGATGCGCCTGCCGAACCCACTCCAGCACCGTTTCATCGGTCACCAACGCCCGGGTCCCCACTCCGCCGGGCATCAGTACGACGTCGGGACTGGGCACTTCGTCGAAGGTGGCATCGCAGGTCAGTCCGAGCATGCCGTTGTCGGTGCGGACTTCGCCGCGGCGGTGCCCGACGAAAACGACGTCGATTGACGGAACCCGTTGCAGCACCTCGTAGGGTCCGACGGAGTCAAGCGCGGTGTTACGCGGGAACAGGGCTATCGCGACGAGCATCGTCGGTCTCCTCGGGGTCGAAGGTACGGGCCGGCCGCAGTCGCTGCGGCCAGTGGTCAGGGAACGCATCCGGGGCCCGGTCGAACACTCCGCCGGCTGGGTCGTCCACACCGCGGCAGCGGACCAGATCCAAATCGGGTCGGTAGATCTGGCGAATCACCAGCCCAACCAGGACCAGCACGGCGACGTCGCGCACCAGCACCGTCGCGGTGAACCACTGCTCGGGCAGGCCCATCTTCTGCTCGCCGAACAGATACAGCATCCGCGGAACCCACACCAGCGCATCAATCGTCATCCAGGCCAGCAGGATCCGGCGATGCGGCAACGCCAGCACCGCCAGGGGCACCAGCCACAGCGAGAACTGCGGACTCCACACCTTGTTGGTCAGCAGGAATGCGGCGACGACCAGGAAGGCCAACTGGGCGACCCGCGGCCGACGCGGCGCGGTGAACGCGATGTAGGCGACGCCGGCGCAGGCAGACAGGAAGAGCACCGCCACAACGGCGTTGAGCAGCAGCGGGGGCTGCCAGAATCCCAGTCCCGGGTCGAAGCCCCGCCAGCCGGTGAACGACGTGACCACGTTGTAGAGCGAGTCCATGTCGGCGGCCCGGCGGGTGTTCAGCCGGAAGAACTCCGACCAGCCGCGCGGATACAGCAGCAGCACAGGCAGATTCACCACAAGCCAGGTCAGGGCCGTTACCGCCGCGGTGCGCCCCACCGCGC
>JAUPLT010000226.1 GCA_030836785.1 Actinomycetota bacterium | reverse complement strand
CGGTGCGCGAGCAGGTCGGCGAGTTCACCCACACCTGTTTCATGGTGACCCCCTACGAGGGCTACATCGAGGTCGCCGAACACCTGAACCGGTTGACCCCGGGCTCCTACGAGAAGCGCAGCGCGCTGTTCAACTCCGGCGCCGAGGCGGTGGAGAACGCCATCAAGATCGCCCGGGCCTACACGAAGCGTCCCGCGGTGGTCGCCTTCGACCACGCCTACCACGGCCGCACCAACCTCACCATGGCGCTGACGGCAAAGTCGATGCCCTACAAGAGCGGGTTCGGGCCGTTCGCGCCCGAGATTTACCGCGCCCCGCTGTCCTACCCATACCGTGACGGCCTGATCGACAAGGAGTGGGCCACCAACGGGGAACTGGCCGCCGAACGGGCGCTCACGGTGATCGACAAGCAGATCGGAGCGGCGAACCTGGCCGCGGTCATCATCGAACCGATCCTGGGCGAGGGCGGGTTCATCGTGCCCGCGCCGGGCTTCCTGCCCACGCTGCGCTCCTGGTGCGCCGACAACGGTGTGGTGTTCATCGCCGACGAGGTGCAGAGCGGGTTCGGTCGCACCGGGCACATGTTCGCCTGTGAGGACGAGGGCATCGACCCGGATCTGATCGTCACCGCCAAGGGCATCGCCGACGGCCTGCCGCTGTCGGCGGTCACCGGTCGCGCCGAGATCATGGACTCCCCCCACGTCAGCGGACTTGGCGGCACTTACGGCGGCAATCCGGTGGCCTGCGCGGCTGCGCTGGGGACCATCCAAACCCTCGAGATGGACGGCATGCTCGACCGCGCCAAGGACATCGAGCGGTTGATGAAGGACCGGCTGGGACGGCTGCAGGCCGACGACGACCGGATCGGCGACGTTCGCGGTCGCGGCGCGATGATCGCGGTGGAACTGGTGAAATCGGGCACCGCCGAACCGGATCCGGAGCTGACCAAGGCGCTGTGTGCCGGGGCACACGCCCAGGGGGTGCTGGTGCTCAGTTGCGGCACCTTCGGCAACATCCTGCGGTTCCTGCCCCCGCTGGCGATCAGCGACGAACTTCTGCACGAGGGCCTCGACGTCCTCGCCGAGGTACTCGCCGGGCTCTGACCTGACGGGGGCCCGGCTGGCTGGCCGGCCCCCGACCCTCAGCTGCCGGCGAGGGCGATCCCGAGCAGCACCACGCCGACCGTCGGCAGGATGCCTTGGGTCAGCGCGGCACGCGCCTTGCCCGGGGCGGACGCCAGCAGGACCGCCGCGGCGGCCGCCATCGACCCCGCCCCGGCGAACACCAGCGCGGCACCAACGCCCTTGTGCCCCATGATGATCGCGGCTACTCCCGCGGCGGTGACGACCGCGAGGAACAGGTTGTAGAAACCCTGGTTGAAGGCCAGCAGTTTGGTGGTTTCGGCTTCCTCGGCGGTGGTGCCGAATACCGCACGGGTGCGCGCCGAAGTCCAGGTCAGCGACTCCAGCACGAAGATGTAGACGTGCAGAACCGCGGCGAGAGCCGTGCTGATCAGTGCGACGGTGAGCATCGGTGATGCCTGCCTTTCACTCGAAGAGTCCAGCCTGGCCTAAGGCGGTCGCCGAGGGCGGCGGGGTCATACCCAGATGCGTCCAGGCCAACGGTGTCGCGACCCGCCCGCGCGGGGTGCGCGCCAGCATTCCGGCGCGCACCAGGAACGGCTCACACACCTCCTCGACAGTGGTCGCCTCCTCCCCCACCGCGACCGCCAACGTCGACACCCCCACCGGCCCGCCCCCGAAGCTGCGGATCAGCACGGACAGCACCGCACGGTCAAGCCGGTCGAGACCGAGTTCGTCGACGTCGTAGACCACCAGAGCCGCATTGGCGACATCCCGGGTGATCACACCGTCGGCACGTACCTCGGCGTAGTCGCGGACCCTGCGCAGCAACCGGTTGGCAATCCGCGGGGTGCCGCGGGAGCGCCGGGCGATCTCCGCGGCCGCCTCGTGGCCGAGGTCGATGCCCAGAATCCCGGCCGAGCGGGTCAACACCCTTTCCAGCTCCGCCGGGTCGTAGAAGTCCATGTGCGCGGTGAACCCGAACCGGTCGCGCAGTGGCCCGGTCAACGCCCCCGACCGGGTGGTCGCACCGACCAGGGTGAACGGCGCCACATCCAGCGGGATCGAGGTCGCGCCCGGCCCCTTGCCGACCACGACATCGACCCGGAAGTCCTCCATCGCCAGGTACAGCATCTCCTCGGCCGGACGGGCGATGCGATGGATCTCGTCGATGAACAGCACGTCGCCCTCGACCAGGTTGGACAGCATCGCGGCCAGGTCCCCGGCCCGCTCCAGCGCGGGACCGGAGGTGATTCGCAGCGCGGATCCCAGTTCGGCGGAGATGATCATCGCCAACGACGTCTTACCCAGCCCGGGCGGGCCGGACAGCAGGATGTGGTCGGGCGTTCCGCCGCGGTTCTTGGCGCCCTCGATCACCAACTGCAACTGCTCGCGGACCCGGGGCTGGCCGATGAACTCCCCCAGCGACCGTGGCCGCAGGCTGGCGTCGATATCACCCTCACCAACGGTCAGTGCCGCCGAGACCTCACGCTGCTCGACCTCCTCACCGGCGGGGTCGTCGAACCGGCTCATTTCTTGCCCAGCATGGACAGCGCCGCGCGCAACGCACCCGAGGTGGTGGCCTCCGGGTCGCCGGCGAGCACCTTGTCACAGGCATCCTCGGCTTGTTTAAGCGGAAATCCAAGGCCGACAAGGGCTTCCACGACGGGAGCGCGCACCGCATGGCCTACGCCCGGGCCGGTGCCGGACCCGCCCGGCAGTGCGCCGATCTTGTCTCGCAGTTCCAGCACCATGCGCTCGGCGCCGCGTTTGCCGATTCCGGGCACCCGGGTCAGCGCGGCGACGTCGCCGTCGGCCAGTGCCTGGCGCAGCGCCTGGGCGTCGTAGACGGCCAAGGTGGCCAGGGCGATCTTGGGGCCGACTCCGGACACCCCGAGCAGCGTCGAGAACAGATCGCGGGCCTCGCCGTCAGCGAAGCCGTAGAGCGTCATCGAGTCCTCGCGCACGATCATCGCGGTGATCAGCCTGGCCTCGGTGCCGCGGCGCAGTGTCGCGAGCGTGGCCGGGGTGGCCATCACCTTGTAACCGACACCGGCCGCCTCGATCACGACATGGTCGAGGGCGATGTCGAGCACCTCCCCGCGCACCGCGGCGATCATCGGACGCCTCCGGCGGCACGCACGGACTTCAGCCTCGCCTGGTAGGCGCGCTTCTGCTCGGCCGCCATCTTCTCGGCTTTGGCCATCCGGGCGATCATCGGGGCGCGCCAGCAGTGGCAGATGGCCAGCGCCAGGGCGTCGGCGGCATCGGCTGGGGTGGGTTTGGCCTGCAGTTGCAGAATCCGGGTAACCATCGCGGTCACCTGCGCCTTATCGGCGCGGCCGTTACCGGTGACGGCGGCCTTCACCTCACTGGGGGTGTGGAAGTGCACGTCGATGTCGCGGTGGGCGGCGGCCAGCGCGATCACCCCGCCGGCCTGCGCAGTCCCCATCGCGGTGTTGGCGTTGGCGTTGGAGAACACCCGCTCGATGGCGATGACGTCGGGGAGGTGGGTGTCCATCCAGTGCTCGACCGCCTGGCTGATCGCCAGCAGCCGTTTGGCCAGTGGTTCCTCGGCCGGGGTTCGCACCACGTCGACGTCCAGGGCGATGACCTGCCGTCCGCCGCGACTCTCGATCACCGACAGGCCGCAACGGGTCAACCCGGGGTCCACACCCATCACCCGCACCCGCACACCTTCCGCCTACGAACAGCTGTTCGATAGCGTAGCGGCCGGCCCCGACACAACCCGCCAGTGACACGCCCACCCACAAGGGTCAGGTGAGGGTCGCTCCGCCCGGGAGTTCCGGGCCGCCCTCATGACGGAGTTCCTCGAGCAGTTCGACCATCCGATCTTTCGACGCCGTCCAGCCGGTGACCTTCTCGCGGCGGACTTCCTTGCGTTCCCGGCGGACGATCAGGGTCCAGGGCAGGCCGAACGCGTGGGCCAGTAGCCAGAACGGCCAGATCACCGCCAGCGGGGCCATCAGCACCATGCCGATGACGAACAGTCCGCCCCATTCCGGCAGATCCAGCAGCGCGGTGCCGAACGGCCACCACACCCGACGCACGGTCCACCTCACGTTGTCGCGATCCCTCACCTGCATTCAATGAATCTAACCGCGGGGACTGCCGGCCGACTTCCCGGCAGGGGCCTCAGTGTCCGCTGTAGTCGAGGTCCTCGACGATGTCCTCGAAGTGTCCGGTGCGCTTGGCCACCGATCGCTTGGCCAGCGGCCAGAAGACGATCAGCACCGCCAGCGAGATCACGCTGGTCCACACCTGTACCCGGCCGGCCTCGCTGAAGAGCATCACCACCACGACGCCGATGACCGCAACGATCACCAGGATCGCCGGCCACGGGTGCAGCCACATCTTCAGCTTCAGCGCATCCTGCTGCTCGGCGGTCATCGCGTTGCGCAAACGCATCTGCGTCAGCGCGATGAAGGCGTAGACGAACAGCGCGACCAGGCCCGCGGAGTTCATGATGAAGTCGAAGATGCCGGTCTCGGGCGCCACGTAGTTGACGGCGACGGCCGCGTAGCCGCCCAGCGTGGACGCCAGTACGGCGACATACGGCACACCCCGGGCGCGCTTGGCGACCACGCCCGGCGCGAATCCGTCGTCGGCCAGTGCGGCGAACATGCGCGCCGCGGAGTACAACCCGGAGTTGAGCACCGAGCACACGGCGGTGAGGATGACCGCCGTCATGAACGCCTGGGCACCGGGCAGCCCGAAGAGTCCGAAGATGTAGGCGAACGGCGCGCTCTCCTTCGGGTCGGGCAACGCGTTCCAGGGCACCACCGTCGCGATGATCAGCACCCCACCGACGAAGAACAGCAGGATCCGCCAGATCACCGTGCTGGTGGCCTGCCGCACCCCCTTGGCCGGGTCGACGGATTCCGCGGCGGCCATGACAGCGATCTCGGTGCCGAAGTAGGAGAAGATCACCAGCGCGACGCCGGTGATGATGGGCCAGACGCCATGCGGCGCGAATCCGCCGTGCTGCCAGAGGTTCGGGATCGAGAACTGCGACTTGGGCCACAGCCCGAAGGCATACAGCGTGCCGATGCCCAGGAACACCACGATGGCGAGCACCTTCACACTGGCCAGCCAGAACTCCACCTCACCGAACGACCGCAGCGACACCAGGTTGGTCGCGGTGAACATCAGCAGTAACAGCACCGAGAACATCCAGGTCGGCAGCGCCGGGAACCAGCCGTTGAGGATCGCCCCGCCCACGACGGCCTCGAACGCGATGACGCCGACCCAGAAGTACCAGTACAGCCAGCCGACGAGGTAGGCCGCCCAGTCCCCCAGGCCTTCGCGTGCGTACTCCATGAAGGAGCCGACAACCGGCCGCGCGGCCGCCATCTCGCCAAGCATCCGCATGGCCAGGAACACCAGTAGACCGCCGATGAGGTAGCTGAGCACCGCGGCCGGCCCGACCGTTCGTACGACGTTGCCGGACCCCACGAAAAGGCTGGCGCCGATGATCCCACCGAGGGTGATCATGGTGACGTGACGCGGGCGCAGTTTCGCGCTGTCGTGGCTGCTTTCGGCGGCTGTCATCCCCGCATTATGAATGGGCCCGCCGAAAACCGCAGGCCAGCCCGGTGATCAGTCCTCGTCGAGTTGGGCCGCGACGTCGTCGGGAATGTCGATATTGGTGTACACGTCCTGGACGTCGTCGCTGTCCTCGAGTGCGTCGACCAACTTCAGCACCTTGCGCGCCCCGTCGAGGTCCACCGGCACGGTGACCGAAGGCTGGAAACTGGCGTCGGCCGAGTCGTAGTCGATCCCGGCGTCCTGCAGTGCGGTGCGCACCGCCACCAGATCCGTCGGCTCGCAGATCACCTCGAAGCTGTCGCCGAGGTCGTTGACCTCCTCGGCGCCGGCGTCGAGGACCGCCATCAGCACGTCGTCCTCGGACAGTCCGTTCTTCTCCAGGATCACCACACCCTTGCGGGCGAACAGGTACGCCACCGACCCCGGGTCGGCCATGTTGCCGCCGTTGCGGGTCATCGCGACCCGGACCTCCCCGGCGGCGCGGTTGCGGTTGTCGGTGAGGCATTCGACGAGCACCGCCACCCCATTAGGCCCGTAGCCCTCGTAGGTGATGTTCTGCCAGTCCGCGCCGCCGGCCTCTTCACCGGCGCCACGCTTGCGGGCCCGTTCGATGTTGTCGTTGGGCACCGAGGACTTCTTGGCCTTGGCGATGGCGTCCCAGAGGGTGGGGTTACCGTCCGGATCACCGCCGCCGGTGCGGGCCGCGACCTCGATGTTCTTGATCAGCTTGGCGAACAGCTTGCCGCGCTTGGCGTCGACGACGGCCTTCTTGTGCTTGGTGGTGGCCCACTTGGAATGGCCGCTCATGGTCCCTCAACTCCCTGGTCCCTGCCGATTTGTGCGGGCCTGAGTCTACTGTGCGATCCCGGTGTGCCCACCGCGCGTCGACTGAGGAACCTCGCAGGCGTTGTGCGAGTGGCGGGCTGCGAGGCTCCTCACTCGATGCTGATGACTCAAGCCCGGCCGCAGACCATCTCCACGAACAGCCGATGCACCCGGCGGTCGCCGGTGACCTCGGGATGGAATGCGGTGGCCAGCATCCGGCCCTGCCGGACCGCGACGGCATGCGCGCCATTCTTCGCCGGGGCTTGGGCCAGCACTTCGACCTGCGGCCCGACCCGTTCGACCCAGGGCGCGCGGATGAACACCGCGTGCGCCGGGCCGTCGAGGCCGCGGAACTCGATGTCCTCCTCGAAGGAGTTGACCTGGCGACCGAAGGCGTTGCGCCGCACCGTCATGTCGATCGCGCCGAGCGGTTCGGCCTCCCGTCCCGGCTCCCCCGCGTCGAGGATCTCACTGGCCAGCAGAATCATGCCCGCACACGACCCGTAGGCCGGCATCCCGTCGGCGAGGCGTCGACGAAGCGGCTCGAGCAGTTCGAACTCGCGCAGCAGCAGGCTGATGGTGGTGGACTCCCCGCCGGGGATGACCAGCGCGTCGACGGCCTCGAGTTCGGCCCGGCGGCGGACGGTCGAGACGGTCGCGCCCGCCTCCCTCAGCGCGGCGAGGTGTTCGCGGGTGTCACCCTGCAGGGCGAGCACCCCGATGGCGGGGTCGCTCACCGGGATTCGGCGACGGACGGGGTGTAACCGCGCGGGTAGCGGGTCAGGCCTTCCTGCATCACCGCGGCCACCATGTCGCCGCGGCGGCTGAAGATCTTGCCCTGGGTCAGCGAGCGCCCACCACCCGCCGAGGGCGAGGACTGGTCGTAGAGCAGCCATTCGTCGGCGCGGAACGGGCGCATGAACCACATCGCGTGGTCCAAAGATGCCACCATCAGATGCGGGCGTTCCTCGGGGTGGGAGACCTGCGCCGAGCCCAGCAGGGTCAGATCGCTCATGTAGGCCAGCGCGCAGATGTGCAGCAGGGGGTCATCGGGCAGCGGGTCCCGGTGCCGGAACCACACCTGCTGCTGGGACGCCTTCCCGGCCAGCTTCGTCACGAGTTCGGGCGGCACCCGGCGGATGTCCCATTCGGCGAACTGGGCGATGCCGCCGTTGCCGAACGGGCTCTCCGCCGTCGCCGCATCGACGAGATCGTCCGGCGGGACGGCCGGTGGCATCTCGTCCTGATGCTCGATGCCCTCCTGGGGAATCTGGAAGGAGGCGCCCATCGAGAAGATGGTCTCGCCGTTCTGCACTGCGTTAACCCGCCGAGTGCAGAACGAGCCGCCGTCACGCGGTCTGTCGACCAGGTAGACCGCCGGCTTGGTGGCGTCACCGGGGCGAAGGAAGTAGCCGTGCAGCGAGTGCACGTGATACCGCGGATCTACGGTCCGCACCGCTGACACCAGCGCCTGACCGGCGATATGACCGCCGAATGTTCTTGACAGATAACCGGATTCGGGGTTGTAGACGGCGCCTCGGTAGATGTTGACCTCAAGTTGCTCGAGGTCGAGGATCTGCTCGATCGCCACGCTTCTGCTACCAGCCGCGTTCGGCGAGCCGGTGCGGCACCGGGATGTCGGCGACGTTGATGCCCACCATCGCCTCGCCGAGCCCGCGAGAAACCTTGGCCAGAACGTCGGGGTCATCGAAGAAGGTGGTGGCCTTGACGATCGCCGCGGCGCGCAGGGCGGGGTCCCCGGACTTGAAGATGCCGGAGCCCACGAATACGCCGTCGGCGCCGAGTTGCATCATCATCGCCGCGTCGGCCGGGGTGGCGATACCGCCCGCGGTGAACATCGTCACCGGCAGTTTGCCCGCCCGGGCCACCTCGACGACGAGGTCGTAAGGGGCCTGAAGCTCCTTGGCCGCGACGAACAGCTCGTCCTCCGACAGCGACGTCAGTCGCCGGATCTCCCCGGCGATGGTGCGCATGTGCATGGTGGCGTTGGACACGTCGCCGGTGCCGGCTTCGCCCTTGGAGCGGATCATCGCCGCCCCTTCGGTGATCCGGCGCAGCGCCTCACCGAGATTGGTGGCTCCGCAGACGAACGGCACCGTGAAGCGCCACTTGTCGATGTGGTTGGTGTAGTCGGCGGGGGTGAGCACCTCGGACTCGTCGATGTAGTCCACCCCGAGGCTCTGCAGAATCTGGGCCTCGACGAAATGGCCGATGCGGGCCTTGGCCATCACCGGGATGCTGACCGCCTCGATGATGCCCTCGATCAGGTCGGGGTCGCTCATCCGCGCCACCCCGCCCTGAGCGCGGATATCAGCCGGGACCCGTTCGAGCGCCATCACCGCGACTGCTCCGGCACCCTCGGCGATCCTCGCCTGCTCAGGGGTGACGACGTCCATGATCACGCCGCCCTTGAGCATCTCGGCCATCCCGCGCTTGACCCGCGCGGTCCCCGTTGCTGCGGTCTCCACTGTCTGCTCCTTCAATTGGTCTGGACCAAGTCTAGAGGCCCGCCGAGGAGCCCGAAGTGCCGGTTCTTCAGCGGATACCCGGTTCATCGCTGGCCGGGCTCGGCGATCTCGAAGTACGCCGGCCGCGCGGCATGGCCGCCGAGCCGCAAGACCCGAACCGGGCGCCGTTCGCGCAGCGCCACGGTGTCGCGCACGGCGTCGTTGTGGAACCGCCGGGCCAGCACAACCCGGGCTTCGGCGTCGGCGAGTTCGGCGATCAGCGCCGGCGGAACGCTGGCTGGTTCGACCGCGGCCAGGGCGGTGGACAGTTCGTTCTCCGCCGCCTCCCGGGCCTGCCGGGGAGCGGATTCGGCCGCGTCCGCCAGCGCCGTCAACCGGCGTCCTTCGAGGGCGTCACCGTAGGCGTCGACGGCCACCGCCCGGGCGACCACCGCGCGACGGGCGAGAGCGGCATCCAGCGCCTGCCAGGACAGGTCGTAGCGCACGTGCAGGCGGTCCAGCCGGTTGGCGGTCCGGAACGCCCACACCGCGATGATCAGCAGTGCCGCCACCACAACGACGACGAGCACGAAGACGAGCCAGCCCATCTCAGGCCCGTTCGCGCACGCCGGAGCCGGCGACCGTCACCTTGGTTCCGGAACCCGCCACCGTCTCGTAGACCCGGGTGATCTCGTCGGCGACCACCTGCCAGTCATAGCGCCGGACCGCCTCCGACGCAGCCGCGACGTAGCCCGCCCGTTGCCGGTCGTCGGCCAGGACGCCGATCAGCGCCTCCGCGAGCGCATCGGGGTCCTCAACCCGAACCAGCCGGCCCGCCTCGCCGTCGGCGAGCACCCGGCGGAAGGCGTCGAGGTCACTGGCGACCACCGGCGTGCCGGCCGCCATCGCCTCGCACAGCACGATGCCGAAGCTCTCCCCGCCGGTGTTGGGTGCGCAGTAGACATCCGCGCTGCGCAGCGCCGCAGCCTTCTCCGCATCGTCGATCTCGCCGAGGAATCTCAGATGTGAGCCGAGGTCGCCGGCTTCCTCCCGCAGGTCGTCCTCGTCACCGCGACCGACCACCAGGATCTGTACATCGGAGAAACGCTCCGCCACGGCGGGCAGGGCGGCCAGCAGCACCTCCATCCCCTTGCGCGGCTCGTCGAAACGACCAAGAAACAGCACCGTCTTTCCGGGTCGCGGGTAGCCCGGCAGCGGTTCGGCAGCAGCGAACGCATCGACGTCCACGCCGTTGGGGATCTCCACCGCGTCGGAGCCCAGCGCCTCGATCTGCCAGCGTCGGGCCAGATCGGAGACCGCGATACGCCCGACGATCTTCTCGTTCCATGGCCGCAGGAGGCCCTGGAAAACCCCCAGCGCCAGCGACTTGGTGGTCGAGGTGTGGAAGGTCGCGACGATCGGGCCCTCGGCGACCATCAGCGCCAGCAGCGACAGGCTCGGCGCGTTGGGTTCGTGCAGGTGCAGCACGTCGAAATCACCGGCGGCGATCCACCGCTTGACCAGCCGGTGCGTAGAGGGCCCGAACCGCAGCCGGGCCACCGAACCGTTGTACGGAATCGGGACCGCCTTGCCGCCGGAGACGACGTAGTCGGGCAGTTCGACGTGCGGGGAGGACGGGGCCAGCACGCTGACATGGTGTCCGCGCTCGCGCATCACCTCGGCCAGTTGCAGCACGTGCGCCTGCACTCCGCCGTGGACGTCGAAGGAGTACGGGCACACCATGCCGATGCGCATCAGCCGCGGTCTCCCTCAAGCCGGGCCCGTCGCTTCTCCGACAGATCGGCCAGCCACAGCGGTTGCAGCATGTGCCAGTCCTCCGGGTGGGCGGCGATGTTGACCGCGAACCGGTCGGCCAGCGCCTGGGTGATGACGCCGACGTCCCCGGACGAGGTGTCGATGGCGTCGCCGATCGTGACGACGCAGTCGTCCCCGTCGTAGTAGATGTGCGCCGGGTGCAGCGGCGACCCGGTCTCCAAGGCCAGTTTGGCCGGGCCGGCGGGCAGGCGGGTGGGCTCGCCGAAGAACTGCACCGGCACCCCGGACCGGGACAGGTCGCGGTCGGCCATCAGACATACGAACCGGTTGTCGCGCAACCGTTCGGCGAGCACCTCCATCGGCGGGCGCTCGCCCCCTGAGGCGGGCAGTACCTCGAAGCCCAGACTCTCCCGGAACTCGATGAACCGGTCGTAGAGAGACTCCGGTTTGAGCCGTTCGGCCACGGTGGTGAAGGTGCCGTAGTTCTGGGCCAGCCACACACCGGCCATGTCCCAGTTGCCGCTGTGCGGCAGCGCCATCACCGCACCGCGCCCGGCGGCGTGCGCAGCCGCGAAATGCTCCGCGCCGACGAAGACCTCGTTCAGTCGCGCTGCCACCGCCGGCAGGTCCATCGACGGCAGTCGGAACGCCTCCCGCCAGTACCGGGCGTAGGACGCCAGCGCCGCCCGCATCAGGGAGTCGGGCACATCTGCGGGCTCCGCCCCGATCACCCGGGCCAGGTTCAAGCGCAGCTGATCCGGACCGCCACCGCGGGCGGCGTAGCGGGCACCCGCCCCGAACGCGTTGCGCGCCAAGACTTCCGGCATGGCCCGCACCAGCCGCCAGCCGGCCGCGTAGCCCCAGTCGGCGAGGTTCTCACCGGACGGGATGCCGATCACGGGGCGCCGCTTCCGGCGGGCGGGTCGATCTTGTCCAATGCCGCCGGGGAGGTGCGCACCGAGTGCAGTCGCTGCCCGACGGTGATCAGGCTGGCCACCGCAAGGAGCCACATCGCCACCGGAAGCGTCATCGGGATCGGGAAGAACGGCAGATCCGACAGCCCCGCGCCGGCCAGGACGATGATGAGCCGCTCCGGGCGCTCGATGAGCCCCCCGGAACCGTTCAGCCCGCTGGCCTCCGCCCGCGCCTTGATGTAGGAGATCACCTGCGAGGTGACCAGGCAGATCAGTGTCGCCACCATTAGCGCGGCGTCGCCCAGCCCGAACGCCGCCCACCACAGCAGGCCGCAGAACACCGCGCCGTCGCTGATCCGGTCACAGGTCGCGTCCAGTACCGAACCGAACCGGGTCCCGCCGCCGCGCTGGCGGGCCATCGCACCGTCGAGCATGTCGGCCAGAACGAAGAACGACACGGCCACCGCGCCCCACCACAGTTGCCCGATCGGAAACAGAATCAGTGCCGCCAGCACCGACCCCGCCGTCCCGATGATGGTGACCGTGTCGGGGGTCAGACCGGCCCGCAGCGCCGCCTTGGCCAATGGCGTGCTGATCTTGGCGTAGGCCGCCCGGGTCATCAGGTAGAAATCGCTCACGACAGTCCGGTCCAGGCGTCGGCCAGCAGGGTGCGGGTGTCGCGGAGCAGTTGCGGGATCACCTTGGTCCCGCCGACGACGGTGATGAAGTTCGCGTCGCCGGCCCAGCGCGGCACCACGTGCATGTGCAGGTGCTCGGCCAGTGATCCGCCCGCCGAGCGGCCCAGGTTCAGCCCGACGTTGAACCCGTCCGGGCGTGACACCGATTTGATCACCCGGATGGCCTTCTGGGTGAACGCCATCAGTTCGGCGCTCTCCGCCTCGGTGAGATCCTCGAGTTCCGACACCCGGCGGTAGGGCACGACCATCAGGTGGCCGGGGTTGTAGGGGTAGAGGTTGAGCACCGCGTAGACCAGGTCCCCGCGGGCGACGACCAGGCCCTCCTCATCGGGCATTCCCGGGATGTCGGTGAACGGTTCCGACGAACGTTTCGGCCCGCCGAATTCCGGCGATCCGACGATGTAGCTCATCCGGTGCGGGGTCCACAGCCGCTGCAGTCGATCGGGGTCACCGACTCCGCCCCGGACCACCTCCTCAGCCACCGCTGACCTTCACCAATTCCGCTGTGGGAACAGCATTCTCGCGATCGCGCACCCAGGCCAGGATGGCCTCGGCGGCCTGAGCCCGGGGCACGCCGTTGATCTGGGTGCGGTCGCCGAAACGGAAGCTCACCGCACCGGCTTCGACGTCGCGGTCCCCCGCGAGCAGCATGAACGGCACCTTCTGGTTGGTGTGATTGACGATCTTCTTGGCCATCCGGTCGTCGGAGGCGTCCACTTCGGCGCGCAGGCCGCGAGCCCTCAGTTCGGCGACCACGTCGTCGAGGTAGCCGACGTGCTCGTCGGCCACCGGGATGGCGACCACCTGAACCGGCGCGAGCCACGCCGGGAACGCGCCGGCGTAATGCTCGGTGAGAATGCCGAAGAACCGCTCGATTGACCCGAATAGCGCACGGTGGATGAGCACCGGACGCTGCCGACTGCCGTCGGCCGCGGTGTACTCCAGTTCGAACCGCTCGGGCATGTTGAAGTCCAGTTGGATGGTCGACATCTGCCAGCTTCGGCCCAGTGCGTCGCGCACCTGGACGGAGATTTTCGGACCGTAGAAGGCCGCCCCGCCGGGGTCGGGCACCAGGTGCAGGCCCGAGGACTCCGCAACCTCGCGCAGCGTCTCGGTGGCCTCTTCCCACATCTCGTCGGAGCCGACGTACTTCTCCGGATCCTTGGTGGACAGTTCCAAGTAGAAGTCGTCGAGGCCGTAGTCACCGAGCAGTTCGAGGACGAAGTTGAGCAGCGAGGCCAACTCGTCGCGCATCTGCTCACGGGTGGTGTAGATGTGCGAGTCGTCCTGGGTCATCCCGCGCACCCGGGTCAGGCCGTGGATCACCCCGGACTTCTCGTAGCGGTAGACGGTGCCGAATTCGAAGAGCCGCAATGGAAGTTCCCGGTAGGAACGCCCCCGCGAGCGGTAGATCAGGTGGTGCATCGGGCAGTTCATCGGTTTGAGGTAGTAGTCCTGCCCCGGTTTGCGCAGCGTGCCGTCCTCGGCGTACTCGGCGTCGATGTGCATGGGCGGGAACATGCCGTCGGCGTACCACTCGAGATGTCCGGAAGTGATGTAGAGCTGTTCCTTGGTGACGTGCGGGGTATTGACGAACTCGTAGCCCGCCTCGATGTGCTTACGCCGGGAGTACTCCTCCAGTTCCCGGCGCACGATGCCGCCCTTGGGGTGGAACACCGGCAGGCCGGACCCGATCTCGTCGGGGAAGCTGAACAGGTCCAACTCCACGCCGAGTTTGCGATGGTCGCGGCGCTGGGCTTCGGCCAGCAGCTCCAGATGCCGGTCGAGAGCCTCCTGGGACTCCCAGGCGGTGCCGTAGATGCGCTGCAGGCTGGCGTTGGCCTGGTTGCCCCGCCAGTACGCCGCGGAGCTTCGGGTCAGCGTGAACGCCGGGATGTAGCGGGTGGTGGGGATGTGCGGGCCGCGGCACAGATCGCCCCACACCCGTTCCCGGGTGCGGGGATTGAGGTTGTCGTAGGCGGTGAGCTCGTCACCCCCGACCTCCATGACGTCCGGGTCACCGGACTTGTCGTCGACGAGTTCGAGTTTGTAGGGCTCGCCGGCCAATTCGCGGCGGGCCTCGTCCTTGGACTCGTACACCCGGCGGGCGAACAGTTGGCCCTCCTTGATGATGGCCCGCATCCGCTTCTCGAGCTTCTGAAGGTTTTCCGGGGTGAAGGCGGCAGGCACATCGAAGTCGTAGTAGAAGCCGTCGGTGATAGGCGGGCCGATGCCCAGCTTGGCGTCTGGGAACAGCTCCTGCACCGCCTGGGCCAGGACGTGGGCCGCGGAGTGCCGGATGACGCTGCGGCCATCCTCAGTGTCGGCGGTCACCGCGGTGACCTCGACGTCGGCGTCGGGGGTCCAGCTCAGATCGCGCAGCCTGCCCTCGGCGTCGCGAACCACCACGACCGCGTTCGGTTCGCCGCGGCCGGGCAGTCCCGCGTCGCGGACCGCCGCGCCGGCGGTGATCCCGGCGGCGACCTTGAGGACGGCCGGTTCGGGACGTGCGGGGGCGCTCATCATGGTCTCTTTCGGCCGGACGACGGTCGGGTGCCGACCGGCCCGGAGCAGCACACAACCCCGCGATCGGTCGCCCCAATGCTAACGGCTGACCTGATCAGATCCCTATTACGCCCCTGCCCGACCGGCCGGGTCAGAGCGGACTGTCCAGCGCCGGATGGTAGAGGCCTATCAGCTTCGCCGACCAGGCCAGCGCCCCGAACAGCCACAGCGTGAGCACCACCACCGCCGCGGTGAACAGCGCACCGACCGCCTGGACCCACCAACTCTGTCCACGCACCCAGGTCATCGCACGGTCGTAGTGCCGCCGGGTGTAGGTGAGGGTGCGGTGTGCCCAGTAGAACTCCGAGGCGAGGATCGCCAGTCCGAGGAATACGATCGCCCACCCGGGGCCCGGGTACGGGATAGCCGCGATCCCGACGGCCAGCACGACGAATCCGACGACGCCGACGGCGACCCGGTAGGCGAAGTCCGCGACCGGCCGGGCGCGCAACCGTTCGCGTCGGTTCGTGATGTGGTGTTTGATGCCGCCCGGCATGAACCCGACAGTAGCGTCCTCAGGCCATCACATCGGCCGACCGCGCCGGGTGTACCTGGTCGAAGCGCAGGCGCACGCTGGTCCCCGAGGACGTGGCGTCGATGGCGACACTGTCTGCGAGGGTGCACATCAGCGGGATGCCGCGGCCACGGCACCGCTGCTGCTGCGTCGAATCCGTCGACCGCCAGCGGCCGTGGTCAGCGACGGTGACGGTCAGCGCATCGTCGCGTACCACCGCCTCGACATCGAGGCGACCGGGCCGGCGAGCCTGGAGATAGGCGAACTCCGCGGCGTTGGCCAGCGCTTCATTGACGGCAAGGACCACATCGCACAGCCTGGTCTCGCCCAGATCGGTACACCGGCTCAACCACTGGGCGAACTGCTCGCGAACCCGCGCGACGGCGGCCCCGTCAGCCGTCACCTTCCGGCAGCGGAATCTGACCGGTCCGGCGGCGGGTCGTCGTGTGGTGATCATCGGTGGCGCGTATACCCACCAAACGCCGTCTATACACCCAGGACGGCGCGGGCTTCCTCCATGCTGGGGCGCAGACCGAGCAAATCAGCCAGGCCGACCAGTGTGAGCGGCCTGCTGGTGGCCGGGCCACTGGCGACGACAGCGAAACGGACGTCGTCCCCGGCCAGGTCACGGGCAGCGACCAGAACACCCATCCCGGCCGATGCGAGGAAGTCCACCTCGGTCAGGTCGACGATGATCGCGACCGGATTCCTGGTGAGCGATCCGGTCAGGCTGGCCTCCAACTGGGGGGCGGTCAGCATGTCGAGAACCCCGGACACCGAGAGCACCACGGACCGACCGTGCCATTCCTCGTTGATGACGCATCCGTGGGTCAAGGTGGTGGCGACGTTGGGCGTCGCGGCGGTTGAGCGTTCCACAATCTCGCCTCACTGGTGATCGCACATGCTTGCGCGAAGAATGCCTGCAAGGCTGCCGTCTGAACCTCGCAAGGAGGAAAATGCGCCGACCGTCTTGCGGCGCGGGAGTGCGCCCTGGCGTGTCAAGGCGCTACCTCCCCACCCTAGCGCATCCCGACCGCGACTGGCGATTCAGATTCATGATTTGAACGACCGGAATCAGCCGAGCGGTCGGCATCAATCGTTGCATCGCGACAGTTAGCGATATATCGTCGCTGTATCGGATGCGCAATCGGCGCCTCCCCACCGGAAACGAGACATAGATGAATGACCACTTCGAACCATGCAGCGATACCGCCGGCACCGCAGGGTTTGGCTTCGCGCACACCGGTCCGCACGGATACCCACATACCCACCGACAGCGTCGTGACGAGATGCGTGCACATCTGCGTGGTCGCGCCATGAGCGGCGACACCCCGTTCGGCTTCGGCCCGACTGGGCGCTTCGGCTCCGGTCCCGGCTTCGGTTTCGGGCCCGGTTTCGGGCCCGGCCCCGGTTTCGGGCCGGGCGGTCCGCGCGGACGTCGCGGCCACGGCCGCGGCCGCCCCCGGCGCGGCGACGTCCG
>JAUPLT010000225.1 GCA_030836785.1 Actinomycetota bacterium | reverse complement strand
TTTGATGGTCAAAGACGTCCGTGATGGCCAGACGGTGACCGAGGTCGCGCTGGAAAGCCTGCTGCGGCAATGGGATGAGCTCGCCGGTTGGCTGCGGGAGGAGCGCAAGGATCTGAAGGACGCCGACAACCTGGAACGTGCGGCTGCGGCCTGGGCCGCCAATGGCGGCGACCCGGCCTGGCTGTTGGAGGGCACCCGACTCGCCGAGGCGGCAAAGCTCGCCGATGACCCGAGTTTTCGGCAGCGGCTCGACCCGACTCGCCCGTTTCTCGACGCTTCCCAGCAGCGGGAAACCCAGCGCCGCAACGCTGAGGAGCAGCAACGCCAGGCTGAACTTCGCGCCGCCGAGGAGCGCGCCCAACACGCCCGGGACCGCCAGGTCACCGCCGAAGCGCACGCGGCGACCCTGCGCAAGCGTTCCCGCGTTCTGCACGGTGTGCTTGCCGGCACCGCCGTGATCGCGGTCGTCGCGGTGGTTGCTTCGATCGTGGCGATGATGGCGAGAAGTCAAGCCCAGGAACGGTTTCGGGTGGCCGTCGGACTGAAGCTGGTGTCCCAGGGTCAGGCGATGCTGGCCGGCTCGCAGGCCGGTGGTGACATCAGGGCGTTACAGCAGGTGCTGGCCGGCAACCTCCTCAACGGGGATCCCGGAGACAACGCGATTTTCGCCGCGGAGGTCGAACGGGACACCACGGCGAAGATCATCAGCACCGGCACAGTGGTGCAAGCCGCGCTGTTCAGTCCCGACGGGAAGCGGATCGCCTCGGTCGGCACGCACGGCAAGATTCAGGTCTGGGATTCCGAGACAGCCCAACCCATCGGACCTGAGTTGACGGGGCAGTCGACCGGCGTTGTCAGTGCCCTGTTCAGCCCCGACGATGAGCATCTGATCACGGCCAGCCCGGAGGCCGTACTGCGCTGGAACATCGGTGCCGGCGAACGGACCAGCACACCACTGGGTCCAGCCGGGGACAAGGCGGGCAGCGTGGCGTTGAGCCCGGACGCGCGACGTGTGGCGATCGGCGGTTGGGACGGCGTGATCCGCGTGTTCGACACCGGCAACGGTGCGGCAGTCGGACCCCCACTGGTCGGGCACGCCGACACCGTGTACTCGGTTGCGTTCAGCCCCGACGGGCGCCGATTGGCCTCCGGGGGCAAGGATTCGACCGTCCGAGTGTGGGATCTCGTCGGCGGACGTCCGGTGGGTCTGCCGATGGCCGGGCATACCGGGCCGGTTCTGACGGTGGCTTTCAGCCCGGACGGCAGCAGGGTTGCATCCGGAGGTCTGGAGGGCACCGTGCGGCAATGGGACGCCGCGACCGGCCAGCCGATCGGGGCGCCGATGGTCGACCACCAGGACACCGTGTTTAGCGTGGCCTACCGGCCGGATGGACGCGTACTGGCCTCGGCCGGTGGGGACAACGCGGTGCGCCTGTGGCAGGCCGCGACCGGACGCCCCCTGGGTGGGCCACTGACCGGCCACCAGTTCGAGGTGTTCAGTGTCGCTTTCAGCCCGGACGGTCGACGGCTGGTATCCGGCAGCTATGACCAGACGGTCCGGTTGTGGGATATCAGCGACACCATCTTGTCGGGCCAGGGCGCGCTGTGGGGTCTGGCCGTCAGCCCCGACGGTCACCGGATCGCCACCGGCGGCGGCGACCGGACGGTCCGACTGTGGAACTCCGAGACCGGCCTGGCGGATGGTCCGCCGCTGACGGGTCACGAGATGGCCGTCGGTCCGGTGGCTTTCAGCCCGGACGGACGACTGCTGGCGGCGGGGGGCGACGATTCCACGGTTCGGGTCTGGGACGTCGCCGCCCGTCGACAGGTATTCGCTCCGCTGACGGGCCACACCGGTGTGCTGTGGAGTGTCGCCTTCAGTCCGGACGGGACCCGGCTCGTGTCGGGCAGCGCCGACGGGACGATCCGGTTGTGGGACATCAAGTCCGGCAAGCAGATCGGGCCGCCCCTGGGTGGGGATATCGGCGAGGTGCGCAGCGTGGCGTTCAGCCCCGACGGCTCCCGGTTCGCGTCGGGGAGTATGGACAAGACGATCCGGTTGTGGGACGTCAAGTCCGGCAAGCAGATCGGTGACCCACTGACCGGCCATGCCGGTTGGATCAACGGGTTGTCGTTCAGCCCGGACGGATCCCGCCTGGTCAGCGCCGGCAACGACGGTGAACTGCGGCTCTGGGATGTCACTACCGGCGCCGCAGTCGGTGAACCCTTCAAGGGGCATGGTGATGCGGTGCGCACCGTTGCATTCAGCCCGGACGGGAAGAGGTTGGCCTCCGGGGGCGCCGACGGCGACGTCCGGGTGTGGACCGCCGATACCGGAGTGCCCGTCGGTGAGGCACTGCGCGGCCACCAGGACTGGGTGACCGCGGTCGCCTTCACCCCGGATGGCACCCGGGTCGTCTCGGCGGGTACCGACGGGATGGCGCGGCTGTGGCCGGTGGTGCCCAACCCGGCGGTCATCTGCGCCAAGCTGACGGAGAACATGAGCGAAAATCATTGGGATGAATGGGTTTCGCCGGACATTCCCTACATCACGACCTGTCCGGGGCTACCCGTCTCCCCGGACTAGGGCAGTCCCCGGGCGGCCGAAATCACGCGCCCTGATACCGGCGGGCGAACTCGTCCGCACCGACCGGCCAGGAGTGCCCGTCGGCGCTCTGCACCACCCAATCGCCCGCGGCCGCCAGCGCGCGGCCTTCGAGGGTGTCGATGACAACCCTGTCGTGGGTCTGTCGGGCCCGCACGAATCCCGTTCGCCGCCAGAGCGATCCCTCGACGTGCTCATGGCCGGCGCGGAACACGTCGTCGCGCACCGACCACCATCTGTCGCCATCGGGTTCGCGGACCGCCCAGTCACCCGGCCCGGCCGCCATGGTGTCACCGGATCGGGTGGTCCATGTCCAGGCGGCGTCCCGCTGTTCGGCGACGACGGTGCCGGTGCGCCGAAACTGCTGCCAGCCGCCCGAACCCACCACCGAACCCCCAACCGAATGTTCGAGCGGCCGTGACCGGTAGCCCAGCTGACGAAGTTGGGTGAGGGTGGTCGCCAGACTGTTCAGCGCGCTGGCAAGCATTGCCGGGTCGGACTCGACGGCGGCCCAGTCGACCAGCTTGTCGTGGACCCTGCGGGAGTCATCGCGAACAGCCCCGTATTCCCACCCGGATCTTCGGTAATAACGGCACCAGTCGTCGTGCTCGGTGCGAGCCATCGCCAGCGCGACTGCAGTGCTGAAACCGAGCCGCCGAAGCTGTTCCAGCGCAGGGAGTTCGCGCAGGCTGGCGGCAGTGAGCCCATCGGGCGGTATGCCGAAGGTGTTCCAGGTGTGACCGCCGATCTCCTCGACCATCCACAGAGCGTTCTGCACCTGGCGGCGATTCGAACCCCGATAGAACTCGTCGAGGTCCGACCAGGGCCGCGTCGCCGGCGTCGCGCGGTCCGACTGTGCTGCGTAGCGATCGTGGATAAGCTGGGCTGCCCGCTCCCAACGATCCTGAGCGTGTCCGCGTGGCACGTCCATGGTGAGCCGATAGGTTCGCAACTGGCCTACCACGGCAGGCCGATCATCGGTCACCTCGGCGTTCGGATCCCAGGCATAGATGGGTGTCGAGGGAAAGCGCGCGGCCAGTCGGGTGCCGAGGCTGGTGCCCGGTCCGGTGGTGTGGGAGTCCACCACCACAACAGCGGTGACTGCCGCACCAGACTTGTTGATCAAGGCCGTCAGAGCACTGACCGTCGGTGCGGTGTTGGCCGCTTCCACGGATCGACCATCCGGTGGTTGACCGCTTTGCTCGCAGGCGAGTTGGTAGTCCTGGGTGAATTCCTCGGCGCTCTCGGTGATGAGGCTCAGTCGTGGCAGCGGGTCCGCGCCCGGCGGGGCGTAGTACTCGCGTTCGCGCCTGCGCTGCTCCATCTCGGTGCACAACGCCAGGGTCAGCCGAGACCCTCCGGCCACGAGGATGCGTTCGACGGTCGAGTTGGCGGTGATGCGATCGAGCAGGCGACCGGCCGTGACCTCGTATTTGCCCACGGCGTCGGCAGCCCAACGCGTCCTCGTACCGCCGAACTGCTGCGCTCGCCACGCGGCCGCCTGCCAGGGGTCGTCGATCCGCACGATCAGGGGAAGCCGCTTCCTGGTGCCGGCCACCTCCGCCATCCGCTCGCTGATGAGGTGCAGCCGCGACAGATTCGCTGAGGCGTCGGGGGAGAGCAGGTACAGCTTGTCGAGTCGGGACCAGATCGGCAGCGCCGCCAGCGTCTCCGGGCGGGCGAAGTCCACGGTCAGGGCACGGGCGCCCTTGGACCTTGCCTCCCGGATGCACGGCCGATCCGGGTCGGGAGTGATCACCGTGAGCACGTTGCGCCGGTCCAGCGTCCCCGCAATCGCGGTCAGCATCGACTGGCCGTCGTCATCGAGATCGACGACGGCGGTCACCGCGTGAGCGAAGGATGTCCGCAACCGGTCCAGCCTGGACTGCAGCAGGGCGACCGCCACTCCGACAACGGACAGGAATACCGCGGCCAACGCCGACAACTGGGCGATGTTCAACGCGACCGGCACCGGTGATGGACAGGCCCCCGCGTCCAGATCCCCGACCGGGTTGCCGCCTTTGACCAGTTGTGCGGTCCAGACCAGCGGGGTGAAGAAATCCGGGTGCGAGTCGTCCTGGCAGCGCCAGTAGGAGGCGACGCCGAGGACCGCACTGATCGAGGCGAGGCCCGCCACGATCGCGACCGGGGCGCCGGCGGCCGAGCCGCCGCGGGCGAGCATGGCCGCGAACAGCACGATCAGCAGGGTGACCAGCCCGATGCTCACCGCGGAGTTGGGGCGGCCGAACCACGCTAGGGCGGGTGGAAGCGACCTCTGGACCCCGGGCCAAGCAGCCACCACCGCCAAGTATCCGACGGCCAACCCGGTGAGGATCCCGAGCGCTGTGCGAACGCTGGTCAGCCGTGAGGCTTCGGTGCGGGGCACCGCTCAAAATCTATAGGGCGGGGCACCGCCACGACAGTGTTAGGCGTGCCCGTCTCTATTAGGTGTGCTGGGGGCTTTGCGCCTTCTTGTACAGCGACTTCAGCAGCAGATCCCGGAAAGTACGGTTCTCGAGCAGTTTCAGGCCGGTTCCGGCGACCTTCGGGTAGCCGGCCAGCTTGTTGAATAGGCGCCCGCGGCGGTACTCGTGCCCCCACGCGGCCTGCATCCGCTGCTCATAGTTGGTGAAGTCGTCGGGGCCGCCGTTCTCCAGCGCAGCCATAGCGCACTCCCCGGCCGCAAGCCCGGATTCGAGTGCCTTCGAGATACCCGCCCCGGACGCCGGTTTGCCCGCGCCCAGCGAATCTCCGACGAACAGCACCCCGGGACGCCACGGCGGCCACGCGGTGAAGCCCATCGGCAACCGCCAGGCGCGCACCGTCTTGTTCTTCTTCAATTCCTCGACGGACGGCAGCTCCCAATCCCGCGGCAGGCTGCTCAGGAACTCGCCGAAGAAGTGGGTGGCGTTGATGGACTGCCAGTTCTTGTAGCTGTTGACATAGCCCAGCCCGATGTTGAACCGGCCGCCGCCCATCGGGAAGATCCAGCCGTACCCGGGCAGCTGATCGCCCTGGAACAGCAGCTTGAGGTAGATCTCGAAGCGATCGGAGTCGGGCCGGTTGGCCGACATCTCCGAGCGGATCGCGATGGCGGAGTAGCCGTTGTAGTCCGAGTCGATCTTGAGCGCCCGCTTGATAGGGGAGTAGGCGCCGTCGGCGGCGATCACCGCGTCACCGGAGACCTTTTCCCCGTTCTTGAGCACCACGCCGACCACCCGGCCGCGCTCGTCGAGGTCCGGACCGGCCACCTCGCATCCCTGCCGCACCACCGCGCCCGCAGACTCGGCATGCTTGAGCAGCATGGTGTCCAGTTCCGTGCGGCTGGCGGTGTGGCCGTGGTCGGGCATCCCGGGCCGTTTGGGAAAGGACAGCTCCCACTCGGACGGGCTGTACACGGTGACCCCGTTGATCCGGTGGAACTGTGACACCTCGTGGGCCAGGCCCATCTTCTGCAGATAGCTGACCGCGCGTGCGGTCAGGCCGTCGCCGCAGGGTTTGTCCCGTGGGAAGACGGCTTTGTCGAGCACCACCACCTTGGCGCCAGTCTGGGCGGCCTGCCAGGCCGCGGCGGCGCCGGACGGCCCACCGCCGGCGATCACCAGGTCGAAATGCTCGGTCACAATCCTCGGCCCGCTCTTGTTGCTGATCAGTTCGGGTCGATGCTAGTCGACGGCGGTACAGTGCTGCTCGTGCGCGGACTGGGGAACAAAGTCGACGCGCGCAGTTCGCGTTGGCGCGAGCACCGCAAGAAGGTCCGGGCCGAAATCGTCGACGCCGCATTCCGCGCGATCGATCGCTGCGGCCCGGGTGTGAGCCTGCAGGAGATCGCCGCCGAGGCCGGGACCGCCAAACCCAAGATCTACCGACACTTCCGTGACAAGGCCGACCTGTTCGGGGCGATCGGCAAGCGGCTGCGCGAGATGCTCGTGGTCGCGATCTTCCCCACCATCGACTTCGCCGCCGATCCCACCCGCGAGGTGGTGCGCCGCACCGTGGCCGAGTACGTCGCGCTCGTCGAGCAGCACCCCAACGTATTGCGACTCATCCTGGCCGGCCGATTCCCCGAACCCTCCGAGTCCAGCAACCGGGCGCTCAACGAGGGCCGGGAGATCACCATGGCGATAGCCCAGATGATCAACAACGAACTGCGGGACATGCACCTGGACCCGGCGGCCCTGGAGTTGGCGGCGGCGGCGACGTTTGGTTCGGCCGCTTCGGCCACCGACTGGTGGCTCGGTCCCGATCCCGACTGCCCGCGGCGGATGCCGGCCGCGGTGTTCGTCACGCACCTGACCACCATCATGCTGGGCACCATCAACGGCACGGCGGACGTTCTGGGAATCGATCTGGACCCCGACCTCCCGATCGGGCGTGCCGTGCCGCGAGGCGTCGCGGCCGATTGATGCCGTACCTCGACGGCGACACGCCGCGACACGCCCAGACACCACCGGTTGTGTTGGCGCAGCTTGTCCGATACCAGGGGTAGTGTTTGGGAGTCGGTCGAATCGGCGGCTGGCAAGGGCGATTTCAGGGCGAAGTGGGGTTTGCGGTGAGCGAAGGGATCAAGCTGATCGACCGGGCGTCGGCGATCAACTGGAACCGCGTCCAAGACGAGAAGGACGCGGAGGTCTGGGACCGGCTGACCGGCAATTTCTGGTTGCCTGAGAAGGTCCCGGTGTCCAACGACATCCCGTCCTGGAACACCCTGACCGGCTCCGAGAAGCAGCTCACCATGCGGGTTTTCACCGGGCTGACGTTGCTGGACACGATCCAGGGCACCGTCGGGGCGGTCAGCCTGATTCCCGACGCCGTGACCCCGCACGAACAGGCGGTGCTGACCAACATCGCGTTCATGGAGTCGGTGCACGCCAAGAGCTACAGCTCGATCTTCTCCACGCTGTGCTCCACCGCCGATATCGACGACGCCTTCCGCTGGTCTGAGGAGAATCCGAACCTGCAGCGCAAGGCGCACATCGTGATGGATTACTACCGCGGAGACGACCCGCTCAAGCGCAAGGTGGCCTCCACGTTGCTGGAGAGCTTCCTGTTCTACTCCGGGTTCTACCTGCCGATGTACTGGTCGAGCCGGGCCAAGCTGACCAACACCGCCGACATGATCCGGCTGATCATCCGCGACGAGGCCGTGCACGGCTACTACATCGGCTACAAGTTCCAGAAGGCGCTGGCGCTCGAGGACGAGGCCCGTCGCCAGGAGCTCAAGGACTACACCTACGAGTTGCTCTTCGAGCTCTATGACAACGAGACCGAGTACACCCAGGATCTCTACGACCAGGTCGGGTTGACCGAGGACGTCAAGAAGTTCCTGCGCTACAACGCCAACAAGGCGCTGATGAATCTCGGCTACGAGGCGCTGTTCCCGCGCGACGAGACCGACGTCAACCCGGCGATCCTCTCGGCGCTGTCACCGAACGCCGACGAGAACCACGACTTCTTCTCCGGCTCGGGATCGTCATACGTTATCGGCAAAGCCGTGATCACCGAGGATGAGGACTGGAACTTCTGATGAACGCAAAGTCACGTGTACGCGCTGCCATCGACTGGCTGCGGGCCGGCTACCCCGGCGGCGTACCCGGTCCGGACCGGGTACCGCTGTTGGCGCTGCTGCGCAACACCCCGCTGACCGAGGACGAGGTCAAGGCGGTGGTCCGGGGGATCACCGCGGCCGACTCCGGCGTCCTCGACGACGGTGTGATCGACTATGACGAGATCGAGACGTTCATCGAGGGTGTCGCCCTCCACGATGGCGGACCGGAGAACATCCAACGGGTCGCCGACGTGCTGGCCGCCGCGGGCTTCAACGTTGCCGGACTCCAGCAGGACGACGAAGCCTGACGCCGGGCTAGCGCAGCGACTCGGTGTCGATGACGAACCGGTACCGCACGTCGCTGGCCACCACCCGCTCGTAGGCCTCGTTGATGTAGTCGGGCTGGATCACCTCGATCTCGGGGGCAACATCGTGTTCGGCGCAGAAGTCGAGCATCTCCTGGGTCTCCGGAATCCCGCCGATGGCCGACCCGGTGATACTGCGGCGCATCCCCATCAGCGCGAACGACGGCACCACCAGTGGGTTCTCCGGGAGGCCGAGTTCGACGAACACGCCGTCGAGGTCCAGCATGCCCAGGAACCTGCCGAGGTCGAGGTCGGCGGACACGGTGTTGAGGATCAGATCGAACGAGCTCCGCAACTTCTTGAAGGTGTCGCGATCACTGGCGGCGTAGTAGTGCGTGGCCCCGAGGCGCAGGCCGTCCTCCATCTTCTTGAGTGACTGCGACAGGACCGTCACCTCGGCGCCCATCGCCGCGCCCAGTTTGACCGCCATGTGGCCCAGCCCGCCCAGGCCGATCACCGCGACCCTGGTACCGGGCCCGGCCTTCCAGTGCCGCAGCGGCGAATAGGTGGTGATACCGGCGCACAGCAGTGGTGCGGCGACGTCCAGTCCCAAGGCGTCGGGGACCCGCAGGACGTAGTTCTCGTCGACCACGATGCTGCCGCTGTAGCCGCCGTAGGTCGGCATCCCGTCCCGGCCGACGGCGTTGTAGGTGCCGGTCATCCCACCGCCGGTGCAGTACTGCTCCAAGCCGGCCAGGCAGTTGTCGCAGGTCCGGCACGAATCGACGAAACAGCCCACCCCCACCCGGTCCCCGACGCTGAACCGCGTCACCTCGGAACCGATTTCGGTCACCACACCGGCGATCTCGTGCCCGGGCACCACCGGGTACTTCGGCTGACCCCACTCCGCGCGGACGGTGTGGATGTCGGAGTGACAGATCCCGGCGAAGTGAATGTCGAAGCGGACGTCATGTGGTCCGACCTCGCGGCGGGTGATGGTGGTCGGAGTGAGCGGTTCGGTGGCCGAGGTAGCCGCATAGGCGGCGACGGTGGCAGCGGTGGCGGCGACGGTTGTCATACCCCCGACACTAGGCCGTTGCCCCGGACGGGCCTGCGGGGATCGCCGGAGCATTACCATGCGGCCATGACGTTCTGGCTGCCCTCGGTGCCGCGACCACCGTTGGGCCTGCCCGACCCGCTGCGACGAGTCCGCATTCCGAAGGATCTCGACGAGGTCATCGACGTCGGCGACGAGGACACCCCCGCCGACGGGGGAGTGGAACCGTCGGCGGTGCAATCCATCTGGAAGTCCGTGCTCGACTGGTACCGCAGCGGGGTACACCCGGCGCTGCAGGTATGTGTGCGGCGGCACGGCGCGGTGATCCTCAACCGGTCCATCGGCCACGCCCGCGGCAACGGCCCGCACGACGGACCTGACGTCCCGAGAGTGCCGGCGACGGTCGACACCCCGTTCTGCGTCTACTCGACCTCTAAGGCGATCACCGCCTTCGTCGTCCACAAACTTGTCGAACGAGGCCTGCTGGACCTGCACGACCCGGTGGCCGAATACATCCCCGGCTACGAGAAGAACCGCAAGCACCGGATCACGGTGGGCCACGTGCTGGCCCACCGCGCCGCCGTGCCCAACCTGCCGCGCAGTGCGCTGGATCTCGACAACCTCGGGGACCGGGCGTACATGACCGAGATCCTCAGCAGCGCGGCGCCGTTCGCGAAACCCGGCCGCTACCTGGCCTATCACGCCGTTTCCGGCGGTTTCATCCTCGGCGAGGTGGTCCATGCCGTCACCGGCAAGGACATCCGCGAGGTTCTCGCCGAGGAGTTCCTCGACCCACTGGGCTTCCGCTGGACCAACTACGGCGTCGACCCTTCCGACACCGGTCGGGTCGCGGTCAACTACGTGACCGGACCACCGACCGCGCCGCCGCTGTCGAACCTGCTCAGCCGCGCGCTCGGGGTGGGCCTGGACAGCCTGGTGGCACTCACCAACGATCCGCGGTTCCTCACCGGTATCGTGCCGGCCGCCAACACGACCACCACCGCCTGGGAACTGAGCCGGTTCTTCGAGGTCATGCGCTGCGGAGGGGAACTCGACGGGGTGCGGGTCATCGAGACAGAGACCGTCCGGCGCGCACTCGAGGAGCGCTCGCACCTGGAGGTCGACCTGTCGCTGGGATACCCCACCCGGTTCTCCTACGGCCTGATGCTGGGCGCACGCGTACTCAGCCTCTACGGCCTGGACACCCAGCACGCCTTCGGGCATCTCGGCTTCACCAACATGCTGGCCTGGGCGGACCCGGAGCGGGCCATCTCGGTGGCGGTACTCAACAGCGGCAAGCCGATCGTCTATCCCGAGATCTACCGATTCCTGGGCACGATGCAGAACATCACCTCGGCGATGCCGAAGGTGCCGGAGTCCGATCGGATTCTGTAAGCCCGTTCCCCAAGCCTGTTCACGCGCACATCGGAAGGAACTCATGTCGCGACACCTGGCCGGCAAGGTCATCCTCGTCACCGGCGCAGGCAGTGGCTTCGGCGCGCTGATCGCGCAGAAGTGCGCGGCAGGCGGGGCGACGGTGGTCGCGGTCGACATCGCCGACTCGGTTGACGGGGTGGTCGAGACCATCCGGGCCGCGGGTGGGCAGGCCAGCGCACGACGGGCAGACGTCACCGACATCGAGCAGATGCGCGCCGCGGCCGATCACGCACTCGCCGAGTTCGGCGCCGTCGACGTCCTGGTCAACAACGCGGGCGTGATGCCGCTGTCCTTCTTCGCCGACCACGAAAGGGCCTGGCGCCGTTGGCATCAGGCCATCGACATCAACCTCAAGGGCGTGGTCAACGGCATCGCTGCCGTCTACGACCAGATGTTCGCCCAAGGCCGCGGGCAGGTGGTCAACATCTCCTCGATCTACGGCAACGGGGGCATCGCCGGCGCGGGGGTGTACAGCGCGACCAAGGCCGCCGTCGCCGTGATCTCCGACGCGCTGAGAGTCGAGGCTCAGGGTGTGATCAAGGTGACCACCGTCAAACCGACCGGGGTGCTGGGCACCAACCTGGCCTCGGGCGTGGTCAACGAGACCGCGGTCGTCGCCCTGGCCGGCCAGCACGGGGCCCGGTTCGCCGAGAATCTCGGCAACTACTTCACCGGCGCCCTGCGGCCCGAACAGACCGACGTCGACTCGCCCGCCTACTGGGTGATCACCCCCGACGAACTGGCGGACGCCGTCGTGCACGTCATCGACCAGCCGTGGGGGATCAGCATCAGCGACATCACCGTGCGGGCCAGCGGGGAGGACTACATCCGCTGAGCCAACCGCCGTGCCGGGATGGGTGTCTGTTGATCGGGGCGTTGAGCCAGCGCAGGTCGTCGATGATCCCGCGGGCGGCGACGATGCCCTGTCCGCTCTGCCACACCTCGTTGTTGACCACGAACACCCGGTTGTCCCGGTTGGCGGACAGCCGGCGCCAGGCGTCGCTGGTCAGCACCGCGGTGGCCCGGTCCCGGGCCGCCGCTGAGGCGAACGACATGTAGACGATGTCACCCTCGGCGGCGGCGAAGTCCGGAGACCCGGAGAGATCGGCGTCGCTGGTGCCGATCTCGATATAGGGCTTGTCGGTGAAGCGTTGCGCGGCGGGACGATCCACGCCGACCGCGGCGAGCACGCTGCCCGGAAAGTTGCCGGCTCCCCAGACCCGCAGCGTCGATTCGGTGAGTTGGACCACCGAGGCCTGGAAATGCGGGGCGTCATTGGCGGCTCCGGCGGCGCGGGCCTGCTCATCGAATCCGGCGACCAACCGCCGGGCGGCGTCGGCGCGGCGGGTGGCGGCTCCCACTAGGAGCAGGTTCTCCCGCCAGTCGGCACCCGGCGAACCGGTGAAGACAGTAGAAGCGATCTTCGCCAGGTCGGCGTAGGCCGTCGGAGTCAGTGACTGCGATCCCAAGATCAGATCGGGCTTCGCCGCGGCGACGGCGGCCAGGTCGGGGGCGCTGCGTGTGCCCGCCGACGGCACGTCGTGAATGACGGTGCCCAGATAGGAAGGTTGGGTCTCGGAACCGTCCGGCAGCGCGGCCGCCACGATCCTCGACTGCAGGCCCAGGGCGCACAGGGCGTCGAGGTCGTCGCCGGCGAGCGCAACGATCCGCAGCGGGTCGGCAACCGTCGTGGTCTCACCGGCCGCATGGCGCAGGGGTCCCGGTGGGGGTGGGTCTGGGGCGGCCGCCTCGGGGGCGCAGGACTCGTCCGGCCGGCGCTGATTGCCTAGGACACCCGCAGAGGCGATCTTGGTGACCGACGTCACCGGGGTCGATTGGGTGACCGACGTCACCGGGGTCGATTGGGTGACCGACGTCACCGGGCTCGAACCGGTCGGGGCAGCCTGCGTGCCGTCCGGGGAGGTCGAGCAGCCGGTCAGAACCAGGGCGGCAGCCAGGGCGGCAGCCTGTCGGCCGAAGCGTCGAACGCCGGTCCGGCAGGATTGGCGGGACACTCCGATCAACACCTCGCTGATCACCACCTCGCGACCGTAGCATCGGCCGGTCCGCAGGCCGCTGACCTGCATACCGTCCCGCCGGAGGAATGTCCGCGACGGGGCCCGGAAATTGATTACGACAGAATGTAGGACCCGTGGCGCACGGCGGGGGGTTTGGGGATAGGATGCGCCTTGGAGGGCAGGGCTCTCCGAGTGGGCCGTTAAGAAAACGGCGCTCTCGTACAGATGGTGGGAGGAACTCGTGACAGCCGTTGTGCCCTCGCGTGGAGATATCGAGGCCGGTCGCCCCTTCCCGGAGCGTTCGGGACCCAAGGGCAATCTGATCTACAAGCTGATCACGACCACCGATCACAAGCTGATCGGCATCATGTACGTGGTCACCTGCTTCGTGTTCTTCGCACTGGCCGGTTTGATGGCGCTGTTCATCCGCGCCGAACTGACCGTTCCCGGGCTGCAGTTCCTGTCCAACGAGCAGTACAACCAGCTGTTCACGATGCACGGCACGGCGATGCTGCTCTTCTACGCCACCCCGGTCGTGTTCGGCTTCGCCAACCTGGTGTTGCCGCTGCAGATCGGTGCCCCCGACGTGGCCTTCCCGCGGCTGAACGCGCTGTCCTACTGGTTGTTCACCTTCGGTGCGCTGATCGCCCTCGGCGGCTTCATCACCCCCGGCGGAGCGGCTGACTTCGGCTGGACGGTGTACGTACCGCTGTCCGACGCCGCGCACTCTCCGGGTGCCGGTGCCGACCTCTGGATTCTGGGTGTGGCTGTCGGCGGCTTGGGCACCATCCTGGGCGCGGTCAACATGATCACCACCGTGGTATGCATGCGCTGCCCGGGGATGACCATGTTCCGGATGCCCATCTTCACCTGGAACATCTTCGTCACCTCGATCCTGGTAATCCTGATCTTCCCGCTGCTCACCGCGGCCGCGTTCGGCCTGGCTGCCGACCGTCGCCTGGGCGCGCACATCTACGACCCGGCCAACGGTGGCATCACGCTGTTCCAGCATCTGTTCTGGTACTTCGGGCACCCCGAGGTGTACGTGCTGGCGTTGCCGTTCTTCGGCATCGTCTCCGAGATCTTCCCGGTGTTCGCCCGCAAGCCGATCTTCGGCTACTCGACTCTGGTCTACGCCACCATCGCGATCGCCGCGCTGTCGATGGCGGTGTGGGCGCACCACATGTATGTGACGGGCGCGGTGCTGCTGCCCTTCTTCTCCTTCATGACCTTCCTCATCGCCGTTCCGACCGGTATCAAGTTCTTCAACTGGATCGGAACCATGTGGAAGGGGCAATTGACCTTCGAGACACCGATGCTGTTCAGCTTCGGCTTCTTGGTCACCTTCCTGTGCGGCGGCCTCTCCGGCGTCCTGCTGGCCAGCCCGCCGCTGGACTTCCACGTCAGCGACACCTACTTCGTCATCGCGCACTTCCACTACGTGCTGTTCGGCGTGATCGTGTTCGCCACCTACGCGGGTACCTACTTCTGGTTCCCGAAGATGACCGGCCGCATGCTGGACGAGCGGCTGGGCAAGGTGCACTTCTGGATGACGTTCATCGGCTTCAACCTCACCTTCCTGGTGCAGCACTGGCTGGGCAACGAGGGCATGCCGCGGCGCTACGCCGACTACCTCCCGGGCGACGGGTTCACCACCTTGAACATCATCTCCACGGTGGGCGCGTTCATCGTGGGCGCCTCGATCCTCCCGTTCTTCTGGAACGTGTTCAAGAGCTGGCGCTACGGCGAGGTCGTCACGGTTGACGACCCGTGGGGCCACGGTAACTCCCTGGAGTGGGCCACCAGCTGCCCGCCGCCGCGGCACAACTTCACCGAGCTGCCCAACGTCCGCTCGGAGCGTCCCGCGTTCGAGCTGCACTACCCGCACATGGTTGAGCGGATGCGCAGCGAGGCGCACGTGGGCCGGTCGCATGACAGCGCGGAGAAGAAGGCCGGCGTCTAGAGCGGTTCGCCGTTCCATCGCGCTGCGATGACACCCGCGAAGGTGTCGGTGCTGATCACCGTCACCGGCAACGATCGGCCCGGCGTCACCTCGGCACTGTTCGAGGCCCTGTCGGCCCACCAAGTCGAGTTGCTCAACGTCGAACAGGTGGTCATCCGCGACCGGCTGACCCTAGGGGTCTTGGTGTGCGGGGCGCCGGAGGTGGTCGCGGGGGACACCCTTCGCGGCGACGTCACCACCGCCATCCAGCGGATGGGTCTGGACGTCACCATCGAGCGCAGCGACGACGTGCCGGTGATAGGGGAGCCGTCCACCCACACGATCGTGGTGCTCGGCCGACCCATCACGGCGGCCGCATTCGGCGCCGTGGCTCGTGCGACGGCTGCGCTGGGAGTCAACATCGACTTCATCCGCGGGGTGTCCGACTATCCGGTCACCGGACTTGAGCTTCGGGTTTCCGTCCCGTCGGGACTGGACGACCGGTTACCGGCGGCGCTCGCCCGGGTCGGTGCGCAGCAGGGTGTCGATATCGCGGTGGAGCGCTACAGCCTGGAGCGCCGGGCCAAACGGTTGATCGTGTTCGACGTCGATTCCACTCTGATCCAGGGCGAGGTCATCGAGATGCTGGCCGAGCGTGCCGGCGCAGGCGAGGCGGTGGCCGCCATCACCGAGGCCGCCATGCGCGGCGAGTTGGACTTCGCCGAGTCGCTGCACCGGCGGGTCTCCACCCTGGCCGGGCTGTCGGCCGACGTGGTCGACGAGGTCTCAGCGGAACTTCAGTTGACGCCCGGTGCCCGGACGACGATCAGGACGCTGCGGCGGCTGGGATTCCACTGCGGGGTCGTGTCCGGGGGATTCCGCCAGGTGATCGAACCACTTGCCCATGAATTGATGCTTGACTTCGTCGCCGCCAACGAGTTGGAGATCGTTGACGGCCGCCTGACCGGCCGGGTGACCGGACCGATGATCGATCGCGCCGGAAAGGCCAAGGCACTGCGCGATTTCGCCCAGGCCGCCGGCGTCCCGATGGAGCAGACCGTCGCCGTGGGCGACGGTGCGAACGATATCGACATGTTGACCGCCGCGGGCCTGGGCGTGGCGTTCAATGCCAAGCCCGCGCTGCGCGAGGTCGCCGACGCCTCGTTGAGCCACCCCTACCTGGATACCGTGCTTTTCATCCTCGGTATCACCCGGGCTGAGATCGAGGCCGCCGACGCGGTCGACGGGGGTGTCCGCCGAGTCGCGATCCCGGCTGACTAGTCGAGTCGACGATGCCGCCGAGGGACGAGGCGGAGGAGGAGCGAGACGATCCGGCTGACTAGATCAGCGGGGTTCAGATCACCACGGCGGCGGTCTGCGGGGCGGTCGATCCTGTGACGCTCCGCCAGGCCTGCGCGAGGAGTGGGATGGCCTCGGCCAGCTGAGCCGGGGGCAGCACATAGGGAATCCTAATGAACCGCTCCAGGGTGCCGTCCACCCCGAAACGTGGACCCGGCGGCAGTTCCACGCCCAGCCGGGACGCCGAGGCGCACAGCGCCGAACTGATCGGGGCGGGCAGTTGGACCCACAGCGACATTCCGCCGGATCCGGGCAGCGGCCGCCACTCCGGCACGTGCGTGGACAGCAGATCCACCAGCAGCGACCGGCGTTCGCGCAGCATCTCGCGGCGTTCCGGCAGGACATCGTCGGCGCGTTCGGTGAGTAACCACGCCGCGGCAAGTTGCTCGACCACCGACGTACCGAGGTCGATGGAGGGGCGGAGGGCGCGAAGCGTCGCCAGCACGCCCGGTTCGGCCCTGATCCAGCCGATGCGCATTCCGCCCCAGAAGGACTTCGACATCGAGCCCACCGTCATCAGTAGGTCGCTGCGCGTGCTCAGCGCGGCGGCCACCGGGGCTGGAACCGGCTCGTCGAGCCATACATCGGTCAGGGTCTCATCGACGATGGTCCGCGTTCGTGTCTCGGAGATGATGTCGCACAATCGTTGACGATCGTCGGCTGACATCGACATGCCGGTGGGGTTCTGGTTGTCGGGCACCAGATAGGCCAGCGTGGGCGCGAGTTGGCGCGCCGCTGCATGCAGTGCGTCGAGATCCCAGCCGTCGCTGGTCAGCGCGACGGGAACGGGGCGGGCATCCGCGACGCCGATCGCCGTCAGCGCCCCGTGGTAGGTGGGCTGTTCCACCAGGACCCGGTCGCCGGGTTGCGTGTAGGTCGACACGATCAGCGCGATCGCATGCTGCGCCCCGCTGGTGACCATGATTTGGTCGGTGGTTGTGGGAAGGCCTCTGGCGCAGTATCTTTCGGCGATCGCAGCGCGAAGGACCGGTAGGCCGGTCATATCGTGGGCGGTGCGATGCAGGTAGCCGGCGGATTGCCGGGCGGCCTCGGTGAAGGCGTCCTGCATCGCGCTGGCGGGTGCGGCCGGCGCGGCGACGGAGAGGTTGACGGTGGTGGCCGGCTGTTCGGGCATCGAGGCCGGCGGGTGGGGAAGCGCGACGGTGCTGCGCGCCCCGCGGCGCGCCTGCAGGTAGCCGTCCTGACGTAATGCGGTGTACGCGGCGGTGACGGTCGTGCGCGAAACCCGCAGCGCGTCGGCCAGGGCCCGCTCGCTGGGCAGGCGCGACCCGACCGGCAGACGGCCGTCGATGATCAGCATGCGCAGGCAGTCTGCCAGCGCCTGATACGTCGGCCCGCTGCGGCTCGATGTCCGCCAGTTCCCCAATTCCCGGGCCAGAAGGCTCGGTTCGAGCGCGCGTTGCGTCAAGGCCGTTGTCATTTCAATGCCAGTATGCGGCAACTGGCTATTGATGGGAAAGCCAGTTGCCGGGAAACATGATGCCCATGAGTACCTGGCTCTCCCGGCTGGCCAGCAGGCTGGTTGCGTTGATGGACCCCGATAACGGCCCGTGGAACCCAGACCCGTGGGGGTGCTCGAATGGGCAGGGGATGGACCCGGAATGGGCTGACGCCGACCTTCGACGGATGAGCCGTGACCTGGATGCCATCCGGGTCCGGTTCGCCGAGCCGCGGTGAGTGCCGCGATGCGCGCCGCAACACTGCTGATCGGTCTGTGCTGCTACGGCGTCTCGATGGCGATGATGGTTCGGGCCGAGCTGGGTCTGGATCCGTGGGACGTCTTCCACCAGGGTCTGTCCCGGCATACGCCGATGAGCATCGGGGCGGCTTCGGCAGTGGTCGGGGTCGCCGTCCTGCTGGCCTGGATACCGTTGCGCAACAAGCCGGGTGTCGGCACCCTCGCCAATGTCGTGGTGATTGCGGTCACCGTCGACGCCGGTCTCGCCGTCCTGGACACGCCGCAGTCCATGCCCGCCCGAGTGGCCCTGATGCTCGGTGCGGTCCTGCTCAACGCAATGGCCACCGTGCTCTACGTGGGGGCCGGGCTGGGTGCCGGTCCGCGGGACGGGTTGATGACGGGCCTGGTTGCGCGCACCGGATTGTCGGTGCGGCGAATCCGCACCGGGATCGAAGTCACGGTGCTGGCCGCGGGCTGGCTGCTCGGCGGCAGTGTCGGCGCCGGAACCGTGGTTTATGCGCTCGGTATCGGACCGCTGGTTCAGCTGGTGTTACGGGCCACACCCGAACGGGTGCTGGCCCGAAGCGGCTGGGCGCGGATCCACCCCGCCCCGGCACCTGCCCCGGCAGCCGAGTGCGGCACGATGGAGCGGTGTCCGACTCTGCCGACGCGGTCGACCCCGACCTCCTGATCGACTTCCGGAAGGTGTCGCTGCGCCGCGGCGGCCGCGTGCTGGTCGGCCCCGTCACCTGGCAGGTCGAACTCGATGAGCGCTGGGTGGTGATCGGGCCGAACGGGGCCGGCAAGACCTCCCTGTTGCGGATGGCCGCCGCGATGGAACATCCGTCCTCGGGCACCGCCTACGTGCTAGGGGAGCGGCTCGGCCGGGTCGACATGGCGGAACTGCGCCAGCGGGTCGGACTGAGCAGCTCAGCTCTCTCGCAGCGCATCCCCGACAGTGAGGTGGTGCGAGATCTGGTGGTCTCGGCGGGTTACGCCGTGCTCGGCCGCTGGCGGGAGAACTACGACGACGTCGACTACGCCCGAGCCGTCGACACGCTGGAAAGCGTCGGCGCCGAGCACTTGGCCGACCGGGTCTTCGGCACGTTGTCCGAGGGGGAGCGCAAGCGGGTGCTGATCGCCCGGTCCCTGATGACCGATCCCGAACTGCTGCTGCTCGACGAGCCCGCGGCCGGACTGGATCTCGGCGGCCGGGAAGAACTCGTCGCTCGCCTGACCGACCTGGCCGCCGATCCGGATTCTCCGGCGTTGGTGCTGGTCACCCACCATGTTGAGGAGATTCCACCGGGATTCAGCCACTGCCTCATCCTGTCCGAGGGCACCGTGGTGGCTGCCGGGCTGCTGCAGGACACTCTGACCGCCGAGAATCTCTGCCTGGCGTTCGGTCAGTCCATCGCCCTGGACATTCTCGACGGGCGTTACTTCGCCCGACGGATACGCAGTCGGGCGGCACACAGGAGGCGTTCATGAGTGACAAGCCCGAGCCGCTGCCGGTGCGCCCGGCCGCGACGGTGATGCTGGTGCGTGACACCTGGATTGATCGGTCGACCGGGCTCGAGGTGTTCCTGATGCGCCGCCACGCGGCCATGCAGTTCGCCGCCGGGATGACGGTGTTCCCCGGGGGCGGGGTCGACGACCGCGACCGGGATGCGGGCCTGGTCGGCGCCCGCGCCTGGTTCGGGCCCGAACCTCATTGGTGGGCAGCGCGATTCGGGATCGAAGAGGATCTCGCCGAGGCCCTGGTGTGTGCCGCGGCGCGGGAGACCTTCGAGGAGTCCGGAGTGCTCTTCGCCGGTCCTGCCGACGACCCGGACGGTATCGTCGCCGACGCCTCGGTCTATCGCCAGGAGCGCGCAGCACTGGAGGACCGCAGTCTGTCGTTCGCCGACTTCCTGCGTGTGGAAAAGCTGGTGCTGCGCGCCGATCTGCTGCGGCCGTGGTCGAATTGGGTGACCCCGGAAGAGGAGCGCACCCGCCGTTACGACACCTACTTCTTCGTCGGCGCACTGCCCGAAGGACAGCGGGCCGACGGCGAGAACACCGAGTCCGACCAGGCCGACTGGTCCAGCCCGGAGGCTGCCATCGAGGACTTCGCCCGGGGCCGTGCGCTGCTGCTGCCGCCGACCTGGAGCCAACTGGACTCGCTGGCGGGCCGGACGGTCACCGAGGTGCTGGCCCTCGAACGCCAGATCGCCAAGGTGCAGCCGAAGCTGACCGTTCGGCAGGACAATTGGGAGATCGAGTTCTTCGACAGCGACCGCTACAACGCCGCGCGCAACAGTGGCGGCCGGTTGAAGGGAATCTTCTAAGACGTGCGCGAATTCGTCACCGTGCATGTCAGCGAGCAACAACCCGGCATCGGGACCGTGCTGCTGAACCGCGAGCCCACCAACGCGCTGACCCGGCAGGTGTACCGGGAACTGGCGGATGTCGCCGCCGAGGTGTCCCAGCGCGACGATATCCGCGCGGTCATCCTGTTCGGGGGGCATCAGATCTTCTCGGCGGGCGACGACGTCCCGGAGTTGCGGACCCTCGACCGGGGTGAGGCCGAGGCCACCGACCGGGCCCGCCGGACGGCCCTGGACGCCGTCGCCGGAATCGACAAACCCACCGTCGCGGCGGTCACCGGCTATGCACTGGGTGCCGGGTTGACCCTGGCCCTGGCCGCCGATTGGCGGGTCTGTGGCGACAACGCGAAACTCGGGGTCACCGAGATCCTTGCCGGTCTCGTTCCCGGCGGCGGTGGCGGCGGGCGCCTGGCCCGTGTCGTTGGCGCGTCCCGGGCCAAGGAGATGGCGTTCAGCGGCCGGTTCGTCGGCGCCGAGGAGGCGCTGACGCTGGGCTTGGTCGACGAACTCGTGGCGCCCGACCACGTCTTCGACGTCGCGCTGAAGTGGGCGGCCGGATTCACCGAGGCGCCGGCGAAGGCACTGGCCGGTGCCAAGGCGCTGATCGACGGTGCCGTGGCCGGTGAGCTCGACGAGGATGGCCAGGTGCGGTGCTACGGCGAGGTATTCGCCGCGGGCGAGTGCGGTTAGGCTGCCCTGCATGTCTACTACGGACGCCGCCGCCCCGCAGCCCAACCCGCACGCCACCGCCGAGCAGGTCGAGGCCGCGCTGAAGGACTCCAAACTGGCCCAGGTGCTGTACCACGACTGGGAGGCCGAGAGCTACGACGACAAGTGGTCGATCTCCTACGACAAGCGCTGCGTGGACTACGCCCGCAACCTCTTCGACGCCACCGTTCCCGCCGACGAACTGCGCCGGCTGCCCTACGAACGCGCGCTGGAACTCGGCTGCGGCAGCGGGTTCTTCCTGCTCAACCTGATCCAGGCCGGCGTCGCCCGCCGCGGGTCGGTCACCGACCTCTCGCCCGGGATGGTCAAGGTGGCGATCCGGAACGGGGAGTCCCTCGGTCTGGACGTCGACGGCCGGGTGGCCGACGCCGAGGGCATTCCCTACGACGACGACACCTTCGACCTGGTCGTCGGGCACGCGGTGCTGCACCACATTCCCGACGTCGAGAAGTCCCTGCGCGAGGTGGTGCGGGTGCTCAAACCGGGCGGCCGGTTCGTCTTCGCCGGGGAGCCCACCACCGTCGGCAACGGCTACGCCCGCACGCTGTCCACCCTGACCTGGAAGGCGGGTACCACCGCCACCCGGCTGCCCGGTCTGGGTGGCTGGCGCCGGCCGCAGGCCGAACTCGACGAGTCCTCCCGCGCCGCTGCGCTGGAGGCGGTCGTCGATCTGCACACCTTCGACCCCGCCGACCTCGAGCGGATGGCGCGAAACGCCGGTGCCGCCGAGGTGACAACGCAGACAACCGAATTCACCGCCGCGATGCTGGGGTGGCCGCTGCGCACCCTGGAGGCGATGGTGCCGCCCGGCAAACTCGGCTGGGGCTGGGCGAAGTTCGCCTTCACCGGGTGGACCACATTGAGCTGGGTGGACGACAACATGCTGCGGCGGGTGGTGCCCAAGGGGTGGTACTACAACGTCATGATCACCGGGGTCAAACCGTCGTAGCCTTCACCCGCGCCGATGTCGACTACCTGACCAGCGGCACCGGTGCGGCGGCGCTTGCCGAGATTGCGGGCTACCCGCTCACCGAGGACCGGTTGCTGGCTGATGTGGCCGCGGTGCGAGCGCGATTCGGTGACCGCGCGGCCGTCCTGATCGACACCGTCCGGTTGCGGCGCCGCGCGCAGGCCAAGTTTTCCGACTCTCCCGGACCGGATGTGATCCCCGGCATCGACACCTCGGACTGGCTGTTCACCGACGATGCCCTGCAGCAGGCCACCGCCGCAGCGGTGGCCCGGCACCGTGCCCGGCGACTCAGCGGGCTGGTGGTGCATGACGCCACCTGCTCGATCGGCTCCGAACTGGCGGCCCTGCGCGAGACCGCCCGGTTCGTGATGGGCAGCGACCTCGATGAGGTGCGACTGGCCATGGCCCGGCACAACCTCGGCCCGGAGGTGGCCCTGTGCCGCGCCGACGCACTGCGGCCTGTCAGCCGCGACGCGGTCGTTCTGCTGGACCCCGCCCGCCGCAGTGGCAGCCGACGACGGTTCGACCCGCGGTCCTACACG
>JAUPLT010000224.1 GCA_030836785.1 Actinomycetota bacterium | reverse complement strand
TTGTCGTCAATGTCGGTCACGTTTCGGATGAAAGCGACGTCGTAGCCCTTGGCGAGCAGCCAACGGCGCAGAACGTCGAAGGCGACCCCACTGCGCACATCGGGCATGTGCGCAGTGGGGTCGCCTTCGACGTTCTGCGCCGTTGGCTGCTCGCCAAGGGCTACGACGTCGCTTTCATCCGAAACGTGACCGACATTGACGACAAGATCCTGGCCAAAGCCGCCGAAGCCGGCCGGCCCTGGTGGGAGTGGGCCGCCACTCACGAACGCGCTTTCGCGGCGGCGTATGACGCGCTCGGTGTGCTACCGCCGTCCGCCGAACCGCGGGCCACCGGCCACATCACCCAGATCGTCGAACTCATCGAACGCCTCATCAATGCCGGTCACGCATACGCGGGTGCCGGCGACGTCTACTTCGACGTCCTGAGCTTCCCGGACTACGGCAAGCTCTCCGGCCACCGGATCGACGACGTCCATCAGGGTGAGGGCGTCGGCGCCGGGAAGCGCGATGCACGGGACTTCACGCTCTGGAAGGCCGCGAAACCCGGCGAGCCGTCCTGGCCCACCCCATGGGGCCGAGGCCGCCCCGGCTGGCACTCGGAATGTGTCGCGATGGCCCATGAGTATCTCGGCTCGGAGTTCGACATCCATTGCGGCGGAATGGATCTGGTGTTCCCGCACCACGAGAACGAGATCGCGCAGGCGCAGGCCGCCGGGGACGGTTTCGCTCGGTTCTGGCTGCACAACGGCTGGGTCACCATGGGTGGCGAGAAGATGAGCAAGTCGTTGGGCAACGTGCTGTCGATTCCCGCTGTCCTGCAACGGGTCCGGCCCGCGGAGTTGCGTTACTACCTGGGCAGCGCGCACTACCGCTCCATGTTGGAGTTCACCGAGACCGCCCTGCACGACGCCGCAAAGGCCTACAGCGGGATCGAAGAGTTCCTGCACCGGGTGCGTACCCGGGTCGGCGCAGTCACACCGACCAGATGGACGGACACGTTCGCGGCCGCCCTCGATGACGATCTCGCGGTGCCGGCCGCGCTCGCCGAGGTGCACGCCGCCCGGGCCGACGGGAACCGGGCGCTGGAGTCCGGCGATCATGAGACCGCACTGGCCAAATCCGGCGAGATCCGCTCGATGATGGGCATCCTCGGGTGCGACCCACTCGATGAGCGATGGGAGACGCGCGACGAGACCGCCGCCGCGCTGGCCGCGGTCGACGTTCTCGTCCGAGCCGAGGTGCAGCGTCGGGAAGACGCGCGCCGGCAACGTGACTGGGAGCAGGCCGACGAGATCCGGGATCGACTGAAGGAAGCGGGTATCGAGGTGACTGACACCGGTGACGGGCCTCAGTGGTCGCTGCTCGAGAAGGCCCTGCTGGACAGGTCAACGCTGAACAGGGCGGGTAGGTAAATGGCAGGAAACTCGCGACGTCGCGGCGCAATACGAAAGGCCGGGACCAAGAAGGGCCCGACGGTGGGTTCCGGGGGGGTGCGTCGGCGCGGTCTCGAAGGGCGTGGCGCCACCCCGCCTGCCCATATGCGGCCCGGGCATCCAGCCGCCAAGCGCGCCGCCAGACAGAGTCGCCCCGTCGCGGCGAAGCCCGTCGATGAGACGGAGATCGTTCTCGGCAGAAATCCCGTGCTGGAATGTCTGCGCGCCCACGCACCGGCTTCGGCGCTCTACGTCGCACTCGGGGCCGAAGCCGATGAACGACTCACCGAGTCGGTCACCAGGGCGGCCGACCGGGGCATCCCGATCCTTGAGGTACCGCGCACCGACCTCGACCGACTCAGCGCCAACGGGCTGCACCAAGGGATCGCCCTGCAGGTTCCGCCCTATTCCTACGTCCATCCCGACGACCTGCTGGCGTCGGCTCGTGGCGATGTGCGGCCGCCGCTGCTGGTCGCCCTGGACAATATCTCCGATCCGAGGAACCTCGGTGCGATCATCCGTTCGGTCGCGGCCTTCGCCGGCCACGGCGTCCTGATCCCGCAGCGCCGTTCCGCGTCGGTGACCGCGGTGGCGTGGCGCACCAGTGCCGGTGCGGCGGCCCGGGTGCCGGTATCGCGTGCCACGAACCTCACCCGCACGCTGAAGGATTGGGCTGCGGCCGGGTTGCAGGTCGTCGGCCTCGATGCGGACGGCGACACCACCCTCGATGAGTTGGACGCTTCCGGTCCGATCGTCGTGGTGGTGGGTTCGGAGGGCAAGGGCCTGTCGCGGCTGGTCCGGGAGAATTGCGATGCCGTCGTCTCCATACCGATGGCCGGGCCGACCGAATCGCTCAACGCCGCCGTTGCCGCCGGTGTGGTGCTGGCCGAGGTCGCCCGCCAGCGGCGGTCCTGACCGGACGGGTCAGGATCCCGATCACCGGCTCACGCCCAGGGGTCTGCGTGCTGCCACAGCGTCGGGAAGTGAACGGCCACACCATCGAGCGCGGCCAGCCGGTCGAACACCGCCATCGTCGCGTCGAGATCGTCCGCGGCGTAGGGCAGCGCCCGCACCGGCGCGGTGAGCGGACGGAAGAAGTCGTCCCAATGGATCAACACGACCTGCCGCGCCCCGACCGTGCGGACGGTCTCATCCCAGTACCGCTCGATGTAGCTCACCGGTTGCAGGCCGAGTTGCCCGACGCCGAGATACGCGGTTTCGGCCACCTGGCCGGCCAGCGCGCCCGGCACGAAGCCCGCGCTGCCCTGGATCAGCAGACGCCGCCCACTCGGCCGATGTCGAACCAACGTCGACCAGGCCTCCCCGCAGCGGTAGGCCGACGCCCGTGCCGTCGGTGCCACCGGTTCGAGGATCGGACCCGGGAACCTGTCCGGGGGGCAGTGCTCGGACTCGATCAGCGTCACGATGAAGGATCCGAACTCCAGTTCGGACCCGGACCCGGCCACCACGATGCGGTCCTCCGGAAGTCCGTGTCCCCGCGCGATATTGGCCGCCGACTCCCCGCCGACGAGGACGGCGTCGGTCCGAAGCGCGACGGCGGCGGAGTCCAACGCGTGGTCGTAGTGGGTGTGCACCGGCAGCACCGCGTCGACCCGGCCGATGCCGGCATTGGCCAGCGCGTCATCGATCCGCGACGGTGCGGAACGCAGTGGTAGCAGTCCGGTGCTCAGCATGCCGGGTCTGGAGAAGAACCCGTCGGTCAACAGCGCGGACGTGCCGTCGTCGACGAGCAGCGTCGACACACCCAGCCAGGTGACCGACAGCGGCGCGGAGCGGTCCGCGGCCGGCAGAGTGAACCGGTCTGCGTAGCGCCCGATGTCGGGTCGGCCCAGTCGCAGGCGCATCAGGCGAACGCCGCCACGTCGACCCCGTCGTCCAGCAAACGTCCCCGAACGGCGGCGGCGATGCCGACCGCTCCGGGGGAATCACCGTGTACGCACACCGATTCCACCTCTATCTCGACTGCTGAGCCGTCCACCGCCAGCACGGTCCCGGTCGACACCATCATGGCCACTCGGTGGGCGATCTCGGCTGGATCGTGTAACACCGCACCGGCCGCGCCGCGCGGTGCCAGCCGCCCGTCGGGCAGATAAGCACGGTCGGCGAACGCTTCGGCCACCGTCCGCAGTCCCAACCGCCGGGCCTCGGCGAAGAACACCGAACCGGCCTGTCCCAGCACCGGGAGCCCGGGGTCGACGGCATACACGGCCTCGGCGACCGCCCTGGCCTGATCGCGGTCCACGGCGATCGTGTTGTACAGCGCGCCGTGGGGCTTGACGTGGCTCAGGGACGACCCCGCGGTCCGGGCGAGCGCCTGCAGTGCGCCGATCTGGTAGACGACATCGGCGGCCAGTTCGTCC
>JAUPLT010000223.1 GCA_030836785.1 Actinomycetota bacterium | reverse complement strand
GGTCTTCGTAGTTGACGACATCGGCCGGTGTCAGTTCTCCGCACTGGGCACGGTAGAAGGCGTTCTTCTCGTGGTGGTAAGCGAACGCCGCCCGCAGTGCGTCGGTGAGCGCATCCCGCCACTCCGAGCGCGGCACCCGCAGGGCTTCACCCGGCATGCCGACCATTGCCGCCAGGTTCACGTCCCGCTCCCCTCGACCGCAGCCATGGCGTGCATTCCGCCGCCCATACCGCCGCCGCAACTCGGCGACCCGCTCATCCCCATCGTGCTCGCGAGCATGCCGCCCATCCCGCCGGCACCACCGCAGCCGTTCATCATCCCGGCACCGCCATTGCCACCATTGCCGCCGTTGCCGGTGATCGGAGTGGCTTTTCCGCCGTCACCCCCGTTGCCTCCGGCTCCCATCTGGGAGGCACCGCCGATACCGCCGGCGCCGGCATTGCCGATGAAGACGGAGTCGCCGCCGCGGCCGCCGTTGCCGCCGGAACCCGTTGCGGATGATCCGCCGTCGCCGCCGGCGCCGGCGCTTCCGATGATTCCGGAGGCGCCGCCACGGCCGCCGACACCCCCGTTGCCCGTGGTGGCGGTGCCGCCGTCTCCGGCGCGACCGCCGTCACTCAAGCCAACGCCGTTGCCCCCGTTCCCACCGGCCCCGCCGTTGCCCATGCCCAACCCGGCACCACCGTTGCCGCCGTTGCCTGCCGAGCCGATGACGAACCACGCCCCCGAGCCGCCATTGCCGCCGGCACCGCCGGTCACGTCTCCGGTGACGTTCCCGCCGAAGGTTCCGCCGTTGCCGCCGTTGCCGCCGGGACTGAAGAACATCATGCCCATGGCGCCGTTGCCGCCGTTGCCGGCCCTCCCACCGTTGACCCCGGTGACGTCGCCGCCGTTACCGCCGTCACCGCCCGGTCCGGTCAGCCACCCGGCCATCCCGCCGTTGCCGCCCAGACCGGCGGTGCCACCGCCCATACCGATGATGGCGCCGCCGGACCCGCCGTTGCCGCCGTTGCCGATGACGGCGGCCATCCCGCCCCCGCCGCCGGCGCCGGCGGTGCCCATGACCGCATCACCGCCCGCACCGCCGTTCCCGCCATTGCCGTACACGCTCGTGGGTAACCCGAGCAGGTCGCCCAGCATGACCATGGAGCCGGCCATCCCGCCTCTGCCGCCGGCACCGCCGTTGCCCATCCCGGTCGCGGCGGCGCCGTTACCGCCGTCACCACCGTTACCGAAAAGCAGCCCGCCGCGGCCGCCGCTGCCTCCGGCAGCGCCCGCGGTCAGTGCGTTGCCACCGTTGCCGCCGTTGCCGAACCAGCCCGCCGCACCGCCATTGCCGCCATTGAAACCGTTGCCGCCGTTGCCGATCAGACCACCGTTGCCGCCATTGCAGGCGCCGCTGGTACATGCGCCTTCGTAGCTGGTGTAGCTGTAGCCGTTGCCGAACAGGATTCCTGCGTGAGGGCTGTCGGCGGTGCCATCCCCGATGAACGCGCGGATGAAACCGCTCACCGGATCGGCCCCCTCATGGTGCGCAGCCGCGGCCGCGCCGGAAACGAAAGCCGTTGCTGCGGGCGCTGCCGCCGACGGAGCGGGTCCGACGCGCTCCGCAACGACCGGGACTATCGACGCTCGGCGGGGCGGTGTCGCACGTGGGCCGGAATCCGACCCCGCGGGTTCGGTCGAGTCCCGCACGGACCGACCGGCCGATATGGGACCGCCATCACCGGCGACCCGTCCGGTGTTGTCTCGAATCGACCGCGACTTACCCGACGCCGCCCGGGTAACACTGCCGGTGTCGGCGGCGGACTCCCCCGCCGCCGCCGACGGCTCAGCGTTCGGATCAGCCCATCCGGTCGGCGGGGCGGCGACCGCCAGTCCGACGCCCAGCGCAAGTGCCAGTACGCCGACCCTGCCGATGAAAACTGTTGCAGTCACGACCTTTTCCTCCGCCTCAGATGCGTGTCAGATGTTCGGCGATTAGTCGTCACGATGGCCGGAGAAGTTCCCTCAGTTGTTCTTGTTCTGACAGCAGGCCGGGACATTGCCACGCATCTTGGAGACCAGCATGTACGGCCGGCGGCTGAGACAGATTCCGAATACCGCGCGCATGAGCGCCGCGAAGAGTGCGAAGCCGGCCGCTGCGACGCCGATGCCCGGGACGCCCAGGGCGAACCCGGCCACCCCGACGCTGCAGAAGATGAATCCCATCAACTGGGCGAACCGCAGTTGCTCCACCGGATCGCGCTTGGTCACCGCCCCGAGTCGCGGCGCGATCAGCTTCCGGAACATCAGCCCGTACGGGTGTCTGCTGGGTCCCCAGATCGCGCCGATACCGAACACGACCGCCTGAGCGAGCAGCAGTGTCATGGCGGCGGGAACACGAAAACCTGAAAGTACGAGGACGCAGCCGAGGACGGCCGCGGTGACCGACGCCGTGAAGCGCGTCCCGCGCGCATCAACCTCGGCGGGTGCGGTGGTGGTGGTACTTGTGCTGATTGCGGGAGACATGGGATTCCTCCGTCGGTGTGTAGTTACCCGCTCAGGTAGTCGCGCCGGTGGGCCCGTTAGTTCCCGCGACCGGAGTTCCCGCGCCGTGAGTTACCGCTAGATCGCTGGAACCGAACCGCCTCGGTGCGCGACTATTGATGCATGGATTGCGACATCGCCAGGGAAGCGCTGTCGGCTCGGATCGACGGGGAGCGTGAGCCCATCCCCGCGGCGCGGGTCGACGAGCACCTCACCGGATGCGAGTCGTGCCGCGACTGGTACGCGGCGGCCGTGGAGCAGACGCACCTGATCCGCAGGCTCGCAGGCCGCGCTCAGGTCTCCGCCGTCCGGCCGCTGAGCCCCGAACCGCCGCAGCGGTCGGACGAGGTCTCCCGGCCTGCCTCATGGGCACGGTTGGCGCTGGGGGTGGTGGGCGTCATCCAGGTCATGTTGGCGATCGCCCAGGGTCTCGGAGTGCACCTGGGTGTCCCGCACGCGGCGATGGGCGGGCATGTCCTCAACGAGTCCACCGCCTGGTCGGCCGCACTGGGTGTGGCCATGGTGGCCGCGGCGTTCCGGCCCTCAGTTGCCGGTGGCCTGACCTTGGTCCTCGCCGCATTCACCGCGGTGCTGTCGGTCTACGTCGCCGCCGATGCCGTGGCCGGCCGGGTCACCCTGGACCGGGTACTCACCCATCTGCCCGTCCTGGCCGGGGTTGCCCTGGCATGGCTGGTGTGTCGGCAGTTCGGCCGGGGCGGGCGTTCCCCGGATCGGAGCGAGGCGGCGCAGTCCGATGGGTTGTCCGATGAGATCTCCGGGGAGATCGTGTTGCCCCAGAACGCTTCGCCGGGCCGCCGGAGGAGTCACCTCCGGCCGAGCGACGGATCGGCCGCCTGACGGCTGCCGTCAGAGCATCACGCCGAACATGATGGCCATGCCGGTCGCCATCGCCACCTGGCAGAGCACTCCGAGTCCCTGGCCCGCAGACTCCTCGGTGGGTTGCAGACGCGTCGTGATGTAGCGGTAGAGCCAGAACACCGCGGCCGCGGCGAACCCGATCGCACACACCCAGTTCACGGCCCCGACCCAGGCCGCGGTGTCAGCACCGGAGTGACCGGCGTGCCCGGCGTGACCGGCCGCATCTCCGGCAGGGGTGTGGGAGCCGTGCCCGCCATGGCCGGCCGACGGCGCCATGCCGTCCGGTCCCGACATGCCCGGCATCCCCGCCATCTCCGTGCCGGAATCCGACTTGCTCAGCGGCAGGCCGCCCATTGCGGCGTACATCCACGCCATCGCCAGCATCATCAGCGTGTGGTAGACGTTCGCGCGCCGGTGGCCGGCCGTCCGCACCGTGACGACGACGAACCAGACGGCCGCGGCCGCAAAGAAGATCATCGGCGCCCGGGCGGGAATCTCGGCGCCGCGGGGCCAGGCCATCACCGCCATCGCGATCGCCATGACGGCGTGCAAGGAATGACTGATCAGACTGGGCAGGGAGTGGCGGTTGCCGAGGATCGCGGACAGGCAGACGCCGGCGCTGAAGACGAACAGCAGCGTGACAAACCACCGCAGGGCAACGTCGTGGATCATTGCTCATGGAACATTTGACGGGCTCCGCTGTACTGGGGGACGTGCTGACACGCTCGATTGGTCGGGCCCGGTGCGGCGAAAGTTCCCACCGCGCCGCCGAGCAGCATAGACGGCTCTCTAAACTCACCGCCCATGACCGCAGCGCACCCCGACCCTGTCCGTCCGCGGCGGACCGGCTGGCTGCTGCTGACCGGTTACGGGGCGGCGGCGGCGGCCGTGGCGGCCTACACGCTGGGGGTTCTGTCCCCCAACTTCACCGGCACCGGCACCGGCGCCATAGCGGTGGCCGTCGCGGTGGGGCACGTGACCGCGGCCATCTCCGGGGCGGCCTGCCTGGGCGGATTGGTGCTGATCCTGATCACCGCACAGCCGGATGACCGCGGGGTTCTCGACCCGGCCACATTCCGGGCGCACCTCGTGGTGGAACGGCTGTCCGTGCTGTGGTTCGTTGCGGCCGCGGCGATGGTCGTGGTGCAGGCCGCCGCTGACGCGGGCGTCCCGGCGATGCGGTTGCTGGGCAGTGGCAGGCTGCCAGCCGCTCTGGGTGCCTCGGAGACCGGGCGGGCGTGGGTCGCCGTCGCACTGTTCGCGGCCATCCTGGCCGGCTTCTCGCGTCTGACCGTGCGCTGGGAATGGCATGTGCCGCTGCTGATTCCGGCCATCGTGGCCACTGTCGCCGTGCCGGTCACCGGTAACGCGGGTCAGGGCCCGAACCACGACTACACCACGAGTTCGGTGATCGTGTTCGCGTTGGCCGTCTCGATCTGGGCGGGATTGCGGATCACCGGTGCGCTCTGCCCTCCCGACGCCGCGCTGCGTCGCCGGGTCGTGATCACGGGGTTGGCTGCGGCAGTGGTGGCTCTGCTCTACGGGATCGCCCTGCTGATGTTGCGGGTGGGACTGCAGAATCTGACGTCCGCCTACGGCTGGCTTGGTGTCGGGGCGGCCGTAGCGGTGCTGGGCGGGGTGATCGGCGACGCCCGTTCGCTGCGAACCGGGCGGATGAGCAGCGCCCTGGCCGGTGCCGCCCTCGCGGTCGCGACGCTGTCGGCGCTCACCCTGACGGCGGTTCAGACCTCTCCTCTGCTGCTGTCGGTGCAGCCGACAGTCTGGGACGTTCTGCTGGGGTACGAACTGCCCGGATCGCCAACCGCGCTGAGGCTGCTCACCTTCTGGCGCTTCGACACCTTCCTCGGGGTCGCCGCCGTCGTCCTGGCGGGCGTGTACGTATTCGGCGCAGTCCGGTTACGTCGCCGTGGTGACGACTGGCCGGTCGGCCGCACGGTGTCCTGGGTGGCCGGATGCGCGGCATTGCTGGCCGCGACCGGGTCGGGGGTGCGTTCCTACGGGTCGGCGATGTTCAGCATGCACATGGTCGAGCACATGACGCTGAACATGTTCGTGCCGGTCCTGCTGGTGCTGGGTGCGCCGGTGACGTTGGCACTGCGAGTGCTGCCGAGCGCCGCCCAAGGTGCACCGCCGGGTCCGCGCGAATGGATCGTACGGGCGGTGCACTCGCAGTTCACCGCGTTTCTGTCGAATCCGATCACCGCGTTCGTGCTGTTCGTCGGCTCGCTGTACGCCGTCTATTTCACCCCGCTGTTCGACACGCTGGTTCGGTACCACTGGGGCCACGAGTTCATGGCGGTGCACTTCCTGATCACCGGATACCTGTTCTACTGGGGCATCATCGGCGTCGATCCCGGACCGCGCCGACTGCCCTTCCTGGGCCGTCTGGCGTTGTTGTTCGCCGTCATGCCGTTCCACGCGTTCTTCGGTATCGCGATGATGACGATGGAGTCCAGCGTCGGCGGGAACTTCTACCGTGGACTCGCACTGCCCTGGGTTCCCGACATCAATGCCGATCAGCACCTCGGCGGAGCGATCGCCTGGGGTGCCAGCGAAGTGCCACTCGTCATGGTGGTGACCGCATTGGTCGCGCAGTGGGCACGCCAGGACCGGCGCGCCGCGGCCCGCTCGGACCGGCACGCGGACGCCGGGTATGACGATGACCTGGAGGCCTACAACAACATGCTTCGCGAGTTGGCCCGTCAACGCAGCAACGAGTAGTCGCCCTCCTCGGCGAGCGCGGCCTGAACCTCGTCGCCGGACAGTGCCCGGGATGCCTCCACGTGGATCGTCGAGGCTCCCTTCGGATCGAGATCCACCGACACGGTGTGCACGCCATCGAGTGCGCTCAGTGCGCCCGTCACATGGTGGACGCAACTCTGGCAGTTCAGCCCGGTGACGGAGAACGTTTGACTCATCGCGGGTGTGACCCTTTCGTCGGGTGGCTGGGGCTGCCGAAGTTCCGCAACCGCAAGCTGTTGGAGACGACAAAGAAGGACGAGAACGCCATCGCCGCGCCGGCGATGAGCGGGTTGAGCATGCCGGCCGCCGCGATCGGGATGGCAGCCACGTTGTAGCCGAACGCCCACACCAGGTTCATCCGGACCGTGCGCATGGTGGCCCGCGCCAAGTCGAGCGCCTGCGGCACCGAACGCAGGTCGTCGCGCACCAGGATGATGTCGGCGGCGGCGATCGCGACGTCGGTGCCCCGCCCGATCGCCAACCCCAGGTCGGCCGTTACCAGGGCGGGACCGTCGTTGATGCCGTCACCGACCATGGCCACCACCCGGCCGCGTTCCCGCAATTGCTCGATGACATCGACCTTGCCCTCGGGGAGCACCTCGGCGATCACATCCTCGATGCCCACCTGGGCAGCCACTTCGGCGGCGGCGGTCGGGTTGTCGCCGGTGAGAAGAACGGTGCGTAGGCCCCTTTGGTGCAGTGCGGCGACGGCCTCGGCGGCACTGTCCTTCACCGCGTCCGCAACCGCGACCGCGCCGCACACCGCCCCGTCGACGGCGACGAGAACGACGGTCTGCCCTTCGGCCTCGCCAGCCCGGCGTGCGGCCGCGACCGCCTCAGGCACGGGCCGGTCGCGCGCCGCCCAGGACGGGCGGCCGACCTCGACCCGGCGCGGTCCCACCGTTCCGGCGACACCCCGCCCTGGTAACGCCCGGAAATCCTCGACGGTGCCGCGCTCGTCGGTGGCGGCGAGGATCGCCGCGGCGATGGCGTGTTCGGAACCGGACTCCACCGCGGCCGCCAGTGCGAGAACCTCGTCCGTACGCCATCCGTCGGCGGGGGTCACGGCGATAACTCCCAGGTGACCGGTCGTCAGCGTGCCGGTCTTGTCGAACACCACGGTGTCGACCGCCCGGATGGCTTCCAGTGCCCGGTAGCCCTTGAGGAAAATCCCCAACTGGGCGCCACGGCCCGATGCGACCATCATGGCGGTCGGCGTCGCCAGGCCCAGCGCGCAGGGGCAGGCGATGACCAGAACCGCAAGTGCGGCAGAGAACGCCGTCTCCGCACCGGCGCCGGCCAACAGCCAACCGCCGGCGGTCAGCGCAGCGATCGCGAACACGGCCGGGACGAAAACACCGGAGATGCGGTCGGCAAGTCGCTGAGCGTCGGCCTTCTGCGCCTGCGCTTCCTCGACGAGACGCACCATGCCGGCGAAGTGCGTATCGGCACCGACAGCCGCCGCCTCCACGACGAGGCGGCCGTCGAGCACCACGGTCCCGCCGATCACCCCGCCCCCCGGAGCGACCCGCGCCGGCTTCGACTCACCGGTCATCGCGCTCATATCGACCGCGGCGCTGCCCTCCATCACCAGTCCGTCGGCGGCGATGGTCTCACCGGGCCGGACAACGAAGCGCTGCTGCTCCTTGAGTTCCCCGGCCGGAAGAACCATTTCGGTGCCGTCGGCCAACAGCACCGACACACTCTTGGCGCTCAGCGCCGCCAGCGCACGCAACGCACTACCGGCCTTCGACTTGGCCCGGGCCTCGAAATAGCGGCCCGCGAGCACGAACACGGTGACCCCGGCCGCAACCTCGAGATAGATGGCATCGCTGCTCATCAAGGCCTGCCAGACGCCGTGGGTCTGGCGTTGCGGCTGGGTGACGAAGACGGTCGACAGCGACCACAAGGTCGCCGCGGTGATCCCCACCGAGATCAAGGTCTCCATGGAGGCAACGCCATGGCGGGCGTTGCGTACAGCGACGCGGTGGAACGGCCAGGCCGCCCATGTGACGATCGGCAGTGCGAGCGCGGTGAGCACCCACTGCCATCCGGAGAAGCGGGTTCCGGGCAGGACCGCGAACATCACCGACAGGTGCGACAGCGGTACGAACAGGACGGCCGCCACCGCCAGTCGGAGCAGCAGGGATCGGGCGGTCGCATCGTCGGGGTCGGCGCGCTCATCGGATCCGGCCGAACGCACCGCGGCCTGGTAGCCGGCCCGATGCACGACATCGCATAACGCGTCGGAGGTCAGGCCGTCCGGCGCATCGACGGTGGCAACCCTGGTCGCGTAGTTGACCGACGCGCGTACCCCGTCCAGTTTGTTCAGCCGTGTCTCCACCCGGGCGGCACATGCCGCACACGTCATCCCCGACACGTCGAGTTCGACACGCCGGACCGCCGGGGCTTCAGCCCCGCCGACGACGGTGGTGGTCATCGCCCTCCTCGAGGCACTCATGCCGGTCTCGCAGTGTCCGCTGCACACAGTGTCCGCTGCACACAGTGTCTGTCACTCCACTGGAGTTCCCAACAAACAGTGTGCGCCGTCAGCGAATCCCGTCATAACTGTCGGCTCGTCACGGCCGAAAGTTCCCCGCGATCAGCGCCCAAAATACCGACCGGCCCGGGGACTCCCGCGGCAGGGAACGGCGATCGCCTAAGGTGACGTCCGTGACTGACGAGGATCCGCTCACCGGCTTGGCCCTGGCCGCCGGGCGTGGTGACCGTGCGGCCCTCGACCAGTTCATCCGCGCCACCGAGCGCGACGTGTGGCGCACGGTCGCCTTCCTGGCCGACCCGGGCAGCGCGGACGACCTGACCCAGGAGACCTACCTTCGGGTGCTCGGGGCACTGCCGCGTTTCGCCGGCCGTTCCTCGGCACGCACCTGGCTGTTGTCGATCGCCCGCCGGGTCGTCGTCGACCAAGTCCGGCGCAACCAGGCTCGCCCCCGGACCACCTCGCAGGTCGATCTGGACGGTCTGCTGGGCAATCCGCGGAACGCCGTGCGGTTCGAAGAGGTCGTCGAGATCAGGATGCTGCTCGACGGCCTGGCCCCCGATCGGCGCGACGCCCTGGTTCTGACGCAGGTCCTGGGGTTGTCCTACGACGAGGCCGCCGAGATCTGCGGCTGCCCGCTGGGCACGATCCGCTCCCGGGTCGCCCGGGCGCGCGACGATCTGATCACCGCCGCCCGGCGCGACGACCTCACCGGCTGACATTTTCCGGTAAGCCACGGCGACCGCCTGCTGTGGGACAATTGTCCCTATGAGCAACGCAACAACTGAGAAGCCCGCTGAGTGCGGCAACCCGAACTGCACCTGCTCGACCTGCACCTGTGGGTCCGACTGCTCGTGCGGCGAGTCCAGCAGCGAGTGCACGAACTCCGCGTGCACCTGCGCACCGTGTGGCTGCGGACCCGACTGCACCTGCGGTTCCTGACCGTCAAGTCGCGCCCGTTCCCCGGGCGCGACCGGACGGCGATCAGGCCGGGTTGAACAGACGCCGCTCGACAAGCGAGCTGTCGTTGAACTGGCGCAGACCCTTGGCCGCCGCCAGGATGGCGAGATCGGCCAGCGGTTCGATCACGATGACTGCCAGGTAGGCGGCGCCGAAAGCGGCGATGCTCTGGATCGACTGAACCGTAAGGCCCTGACCATAGAGCGCCCAGAACGCAACCCAGCTGACGATTCCGGCCTGGTACGCCGTTGAGAGCGCCAGCACCTGCCGGTAGCGGAGATTCACGTACGGGGTGTTCGGCGCGATGACCCGGTTCGCCACGTAGTGCAGTCCGAAGAGCGGCACCAGCAAGGTGGTGACGTTCATCCCGTACTGCGGCAGGTCGAACGGCGCGAAGAACATGCCCTGCAGCAGCAGTCCGGAAGCCAGCCCCACCGCTGCCGGCGCCGCCCCGAACACCAGGAACAACGTCGAGCCCAGAATCAGGTGGACCTCCGAAACCCCTACCGGGACATGAGGGAAGACCTGGAAGAACGTCAGGGCCAGGGCAGTTGTGGCCAGCGCCCGGAGTAGCAGAGACGAAACCCCCCGATCCTGCAAAGCCCGCCACGTCGCACGCAGCCCGTACAGGCCGACGCCGCCGGCGGTGGCGTAACTCAGGGCGATCTTGGAACCTTCGACGATCCCCGGCTCGATATGCACAGTCGTTCCCTTCGGACGAAACCGATGGCCATCGCCCGACGGCTCGCACCCTGCCGGCTGCGCGCCCATTCCGCGAGGCGATGAACCGCCGGATGCGGCGCACCCGGCACGGTTGGCAGGTATTCGGACTCGCAGGCCCACACCCGCTGTCGGGTGTACCTAATGGCCGCCGCTTCCCAGCCCATGGGGGCAAGTGCTACTGGCAGCTGTCGTTCCTGCATACCGCTGCGGGACAGTCCCGGACTCGCACCGGGTTCCCTCTCGCGGCGCATCAACCGCCTGCACCGCTCGATCCCCCGACCAAAGCTGACATCGACCGGAGGAAACCAACCGCATCGCGGACATTAGCAGTCAGCTACGGTCGTTGCGGCCGGTGCGCCGGTTAAATCCCGGCCCGCGTCAGAACGGCGTCGTGGAGTTGGGCAGTCCGGACCGGGACGATTTCAGCAGGGCAAGCATGTCCTCAGCGGACAGCGCTGGGCTGTAGAAGAAGCCCTGCCCGTAATCGCAGCCGAATGCTCTGAGGCTCGCTGCCGTTTCGGCGTCCTCCACACCCTCGGCGACCGTGGTCAAGCCCAGCGCACGCGCCATATCCAGGACCGATTGCGCCACGATGGCGGCGCGCGGGTCACTGGTAATCGCAGCAACGAAGCTGTGATCGAGTTTGACTTCGTCGACCGGCAGATCCCGGAGGTAGCTGAAGGCCGAGTAAGCCTGGCCGAAATCATCGATGGCTATCCGAATACCGTTCTGGCGCAGTTGTTTCATCACCTCGCGCGTCCGCTCCAAATTGCCGAGCAGCAGGTCTTCGGTCAGTTCCACGGTGAGGGCTCTGGGGCTGAGGCCCCGGTCGGAGAGCCCCTTCGAGATCCGGGCCGGCAGGCTGAGGTCGGCCAGTAGCGGCGCGAAAAGGTTGACCGCGACGGGCACGTCTACGGCCTCGGCATGCCACAGCGCCGCATCATCGAGTGCCCTCCGGACCACCAGGTCGGTGATCGGCCACATCATGCCGTGCCGGCGGACGAGATGCAGGAAGTCCTGTGGACCCAGCACTCCGCGTTCCGGATGGGGCCAGCGCACCAATGCCTCGACTCCGACAATCTCCAAGGTTCGCAGGTCGACCTTCGGTTGGTAGTACAGGACGAGTTCGAACTTGTCGATGGCGCTGCGCAACTCGCCGAGCAGGCGGACCGCCGACTTCTTCCCCGCGGCGGCGGACAACGTCCGCGACGCCCGCTTCTCGTTCTCGACGCCATCCACCTGCATATCCGCGGTGAAGGCGTACACACCGCCGACCCGCAACCTCTTTGCCGAGTCCATGGCCAGATCTGCCCGACGGAGCAGTTCCTCAGCCGTCACCGCCGGTTCATCCGCTTCCGCGACGGCCAGGCTGACACTGGGGTGGATCATCAGTTCCTGGCCGGCGACCACGAATGGCTTGTCGAACGCCACCGTCACACGATGGGCCACGGTGGCCGAGTAATCGGCGGGATCCTGCACCAGAACCGCGAATTCGTTGCCCCCCAGGCGGAACACGGTGTCACCGCCACGCACCGATCCGGAAATCCGTTCCGCGGTGTCGCGCAGTACAGCGTCGCCGGCCGGATGCCCGAGGGTGTCGTTGACGAGTTTGAAGTCATCAAGATCCAGCAGGATCACCGCGACCGAGAGATCGCCGCGCTCACGCAGTTGCATGGCGTGCCAGAGACGCTCATTGAACAAAGCCCGATTACCAAGACCGGTTAGCGGATCGTGTAGGGCCTGTTCGGCCAGTACCGCCCGCAGTCGGCGATTCTCGCTGACCGCCACGAATTGGCGCACCACCACTGCCGCCAAAAGCAAGGCGGCAATCATCACAACGGGTTCGGAGTCGACGACTCGGAGCGGTTGGGCTACCGCGACGACGGCGGCCACCAAGAGCACGCTATAAGGCAGCCAGATCGACGTCCAACTCGGCACCTGATCCACGCCGTACACCTGATGCGCGGCCTCCCGGGCCGCCACCGCGGCCACCGAGATGAGCAGCAGTCCGGCCACCCAGCCGATCTCGATCGCGTGGCTGCTGGCGTCTTCGCTCTGCCGGGAGAGGAACACCGATGCACTGTCGGCCAATGCGACGGAGGCCATGCCCGTGGCCAGCAGCATCAGTGCCAGTCGTTGATCGCTGAGCGCCCGGACCAGGACCATCGCCGCGACGGTCAGCAGGACCACATCGGAGATCGGGTAAGCCAGGGCCACCAGCAGTTCCAGCCGGCTTCCCGCCCCGGCGCCGTAGATCGGGCCGACGAGGGTCACCCAACTGACGATCAGCAGCGAGCCGCCCACAATCAGGCCGTCCAGCAGGGTCCGGAATCGGGACTTATCGTTGCGTTCGCCGGTGAACAACACCAGAGCCACCGAGCCCGAAATCGGCAACACCAGATAGGCGGCATCCGCGATAGACGGGGACGACGCCCCGCCCCGCGTCAACTCGTGATACGTCCAGACAGCCAGTGCGACTCCCCAACCGGCGAGCCCGGTCGCCAGGCAGATCCACCCGGCCCGTGGCCCGCCCCGTGCCGGAAGGGCGGCCAGGACCGTCAGCACCAACGCAGGCAGAAGCAGGGCGAGAAGAATCACGTGGTTCACCGCCGCGTGCGCCTCGCCCTCTGTCCAGCCACCGAGGGTCCAGACGATGAATGACGCGAAAACGACGGCAGCAACAATCAGGGCGCGGGCAGTTCTCGCCATCTGCAGCCCTCCCCGTCGCCACGAGTCCCCGATTGATTGCCGCAAGTGCCGCATAGCGTCTCAGCGGGTGCTGCGATCCTATCGGCCCACGAATCGCTGCGACAGCGTTACGCGCATCGGGACGCCCGCCGGGGAGCAATGCGCTAGCGTACTTTTCTATTCCCAGGTGTAG
>JAUPLT010000222.1 GCA_030836785.1 Actinomycetota bacterium | reverse complement strand
TCGAATCCCGCCAGATCGAGGCCGCCGAGGTGGGCGCGGCGCTCGCCGAGCCGAATGAGGGAATCCGGGTGCTCGAGGTCAAGGCCGACCGATCCACGCTGCGGCGGTTGCACGCGGCGATGCGCGCGGCCCTGTGATCGGCGACGTGGTCGGCACGCCGATCCGCTCAGCGGTCGGGCGGCTGCGCGACGCCGTGTCGGCGGCGCTGCCACGCCGGCTCGCCGGTGTACCGGACACACCGCGCCGGCGCGGTGTGCGCTGGGCGAAGACCGCGGTCTGGATCGTCATGGGCGTCATGGTGCTGCAGTCGGTACTCCTGGTGGCGGGTGCCTGGCGCAACGACCGGCAGATCGAGAACAGCCTCGGGGTGGCCGAGGCCGAAGTGCTCTCCGCCGGGGCGCGCCGGTCGACCATCGAGTTCGTCACCCCGGACCGGGTGACGTACCGGCCCGAACTCGGGGTGCTCTACCCGTCGGAACTCGCCGAGGGGATGCGGATCTACGTCGAGTACGACCGTTCCGACCCGAACCTGGTGCGGGTGCAGGGCCGCAACGCGGCGCTGGCGATCGTTCCGGCCGGTTCGGTGGCAGTGGTGGGTGTGCTGGTGGGCGGACTGATCCTGGCGGCGTTGGTGCGACTGGAACGCAGCGATGTGCTGAACGTCAGCTGAACATCCCTGTGATGTTGCTAATGGGGCTTTCGTCCGGTGGTTCGCTCGTGCACAATAGGTTCCATAGCGAAGCGCAGAATGCAAAGGCGCGCAACGTGTTTCGTTTGCATTAACGACATGTTACCGAGGACCGAGGTGACGCTATGAAGGATAATTTCTCGAGGCAGGAGTTGCAGGGGTTCGCCATCGAACTTCGTCAACTGGCCTACACGATGCCCGCGGGTCATGAGGATCGGCTGATTCACCTCAGCGAGCGGATGGCTCGCCGGGCGATCCAGTTGGATGCCGAGGCGCGCGGAGCCTGACGTCCCCGGTAGCGTCGGTCGGGTGAGCCGCGCGTCCCTGGACAAGGACCCCCGCGATGTCGCGTCGATGTTCGATGGCGTCGCCCGCCGGTACGACATCACCAACACGGTGCTCTCCGGCGGTCGTGACCGCTACTGGCGCCGCGCCACCCGGGCTGCACTGAACTTGAGTCCGACGGACCGTGTACTGGACCTGGCGGCCGGTACCTCGGTGTCCACGGTGGAACTGGCACGTTCCGGGGCATGGTGCCTGGCGGCGGACTTCTCGGTGGGCATGCTGCAGGCAGGCGCGGAGCGACCGGTGCCCAAGGTCGCCGCCGATGCCACCCGGTTGCCGTTCGCCGACGGCGTGTTCGACGCGGTGACCATCAGTTTCGGCTTGCGTAACGTCGTTGACCACATCGCCGGATTGCGCGAGATGGCCCGGGTCACCCGGCCTGGTGGACGGCTGGTGGTGTGCGAGTTCTCCACACCCACCGTCCCGGTCTTCGCGACGGTCTACAAGGAATACCTGATGCGGGCGCTGCCCCGGGTGGCCACCGCGGTGTCGAGCAATCCGGAGGCCTACGTCTACCTCGCCGAATCCATCCGGGCCTGGCCCGACCAGGCGGCCCTGGCCGCGCGTATCGTCGAGGCGGGTTGGCAGCGGGTGCGCTGGCGCAACCTCACCGGCGGCATCGTCGCGCTGCACTCGGCCACTCGGTAACTTCGGCGCGCAAACGTGCGCTGACCGCACGACATCGCGCCGAAGTCTGGGCAAGCGTCAGCTGAACGGCTTGCGGCGATCGGCCAGCCGGGACAGCCCGCCGGCCCGTCGCCACGCCCGCGCCACCAGGTCGGTGTCGTCGCTGGTCACCAGGTTGCCCATCACCCGCACGGCGATCCCCATCAGCGTCGCCGACCGCATCGCCGCGGGCCCGGTCAGCGGCAGGAACCGGGGCAGGGTCAGCAGCAGCCCCAACCGCCGGGCCACCGAGAACCCGCGCGCGTAGTGCGCCTGCAGCAGCGCCGGCCAGGCCCGCTGCAGATCGACCTCGTCCAGAGATTCGGCCGCCAACCGTCCGGTTTCCAGGCCGTAGTCGATGCCCTCGCCGTTGAGCGGGTTGACGCAGCAGGCGGCATCGCCGACCAGCATCCAGTTGGGTCCGGCGACCCCCGACACCGCCCCGCCCATCGGCAGCAGCGCCGAGGCGACGGCCCGCGGCGGCCCGGAGAACCCCCACGACTCCCGCTTGAGGTCGGTGTAGTGCTTGATCAGCGGCCGCAGCGCGATATCGGCGGGCCGCTTCGCGGTCGCCAGGGCTCCCACGCCGATGTTCACCTCACCGTTGCCCAGCGGGAAGATCCAGCCGTACCCCGGCAGCACCTGGCCGCCGGTGTCGCGCAGTTCCAGGTCCGAGGAGATCCACGGCTCGTCGGCGCGCGGCGAGGCCAGGTAGCCCCGGGCCGCCACGCCGTAGACGGTGTCCTGATGCCATGTCCGGCCCAGCACCCGACCGAGCGGTGATCGGGCGCCATCGGCGACGATCAGGGTTCGGCAGCCCACCCGGTGGCCGTCGGCCAGAATCACTTCGGTCACCCGTCCCGCCGAATCCTGCACAACGTCAACGCATTTACGGCCCAGGAGCATGGCCGCGCCGGCTTCCTCGGCGGCCTTGCGGATACGGTCGTCGAGTTCGGTCCGCGGGACGGCGCTGCTCACCGGGGGAAACGACGGGCCGGGCCAGGGCACCTCCACCGACGCGCCGAAGCCGGCCAGTCGCAGGCCGTGGTGGCGGATCTTGCCGTCCAGCCAGTCGCCCAGACCCAGCAGTCGGAGTTCGGCGATCGCGCGCGGGGTCAGCCCGTCTCCGCAGGCCTTGTCGCGGGGGAATTCCGCGGTGTCGATCACCAGTACCGAACGGCCCGCCCGGGCGGCCCAGGCGGCGGCGGCCGAACCCGACGGCCCGGCCCCGACGACGATGACGTCATGGTGTGTCCCGGGTCGCTGCCGGATGACCTCGGCGGCGTCACTGTGCATGGTTACCAGTATGTTGGCAGTGTGCGAACACCGGCGAGCGTGGTAGCGGGGGTCGACCTGGGGGACCCGGTGTTCGCCGAGAATGTCCGCGCCGCGGTAGCGCGGACGGAAGACCTGATATCCACCGAACTACGGGCCGGCGACGAGCTGATGACCGAGGCGGTGCTGCACCTCTTCGAGGCGGGCGGCAAGCGTTTCCGGCCGCTGTTCACGGTGCTCAGCGCCAGTGTCGGTCCGGAGCCCGACGCCTGGCAGGTGACGGTCGCCGGCGCGGTGATCGAACTGGTCCACCTCGCCACGCTGTATCACGACGACGTCATGGACGAGGCGCAGGTGCGTCGCGGCGCGACCTCGGCGAACGCCCGGTGGGGTAACAACATCGCGATCCTGGCGGGGGACTACCTGTTCGCGACGGCCTCCCGGTTGGTCGCGTCGCTGGGACCGGACGCCGTGCGGATCATCGCCGAGACGTTCGCCGAACTCGTCACCGGCCAGATGCGCGAGACCAAAGGTTCCGGCCCCGGCACCGACCCGATCGACCACTACCTGCGGGTGGTGTCGGAGAAGACCGCATGCCTGATCGCCGCCTCCGGCCGGTTGGGCGCGACCTTCGCCGGCGCCACCGACGACCACGTCGATCGGCTGGCGCGGCTGGGCGGGATCGTGGGCACCGCGTTCCAGATCTCCGACGACATCATCGACATCGACAGCGACCCCGACGAGTCGGGCAAGCTCCCCGGTACCGATCTCCGCGAGGGTGTGCACACCCTGCCGGTGCTCTACGCGCTGGCGGAGACCGGCCCGGAGGCCGACCGGTTGCGGGAACTGCTGCGGGGCCCGGTGGAGAACGACGAGGACCTGGCCGAGGCATTGGTGCTGCTGCGGTCGTCGGGTGGGATCGCGGCCGCCAAGGCGACCGTCCAGCAGTATGCCGAGCGGGCCCGCGCCGAACTCGACGGCCTGCCGGACGTGCCCGGACGTCGCGCACTGGCTTCGCTGGTCGAATACACGGTCAACCGGCACGGTTAGCTGATCCGGAACCCCGGCCCCCTGCCCAGGCGTTAACCTGCCGAAGACCCGCCCCTAGGAGGCATGCGATGACCTGGCATCCGACCGCCAACCGGATGAAGACATTCCTGCTGCTCGTCGGGATGTCGGCGCTCATCGTCTTCCTCGGATCACTGTTCGGAAACCGGTCCGTGCTGTGGCTTTCGGTGCTGATGGCCGTGGGGATGAACATCTACGTCTACTTCAACAGCGACAAACTGGCCTTGCGGGCCATGCGGGCGCAGCCGATCACCGAGGTGCAGGCCCCGCAGATCTATGCCATGGTTCGGGAACTCGCGACTGCCGCGCACCAGCCGATGCCGCGGCTGTACATCAGCGACACCACCAACCCGAACGCCTTTGCCACCGGACGCAACCCGCGCAACGCCGCGGTGTGCTGCACCACCGGCATCCTCAACCTGCTGAACGAGCGCGAGCTCAGGGCGGTGCTGGGCCATGAGCTGTCCCACGTCTATAACCGGGACATCCTCATCTCCTGTGTGGCCGGCGCCCTGGCTTCGGTGGTGACCGGCCTGGCCAACATGGCGATGTTCGCCGGGGCGTTCGGTGGGAACCGGCAGGGCGGCAACGGGGTGAATCCGCTGGCGATGCTGCTGGTGTCGCTGCTCGGCCCGATCGCGGCGAGCGTCATCCGGATGGCGGTGTCCCGTACCCGGGAGTATCAGGCCGACGCTTCCGGCGCGGAGTTGTCCGGTGACCCATTGGCGTTGGCGTCCGCGTTGCGCAAGATCAGCGGCGGAGTGGAGCGGACCCCGCTGCCGCCCGCCCCCCAGTTCGCCGACCAGGCGCATCTGATGATCGCCAGCCCGTTCAGTGCGCGGGAGCGGATCGGGAAGCTGTTCGCCACGCACCCGCCGATCGAGGATCGGATCGCACGGTTGGAACGAATGGCCGGACGGCCGCCGGGTCAGCTCTGAGCTGCCCGAACCGAACGTCGAATCAGTTCCCGTCGCTGCCGGTGGACGTGTCGTCCGAGCTCTTGTCCGCCTTCGTGGCGGGATCGGTCTTCTCGGTCACCGCGCCCGGGCCGATCGCCTTGCCGATCGCGCCGCCCACCGCATCGACGACCGAG
>JAUPLT010000221.1 GCA_030836785.1 Actinomycetota bacterium | reverse complement strand
TCGCCACCTTCCAGGCCGTCAAGCACCACTGCGCCAACATGCTGGTGGCCGCGGAATCCGCCGTCGCCTGTGACTGGGACGCCGCCCGGGCGGCCGGCGAGGACGAGCAGCAGTTCCGACTGATCGCCGCCGCCGCGGCCACACTGGCCTTCCCGGCCTACCTCCGCAACGCGGAATTGAACATTCAAGTTCACGGCGGTATCGGTTTCACCTGGGAGCACGATGCCCATCTGCACCTGCGCCGGGCACTGACCCTGGCGGCCCTGCTCGGCGGCGACGGCCCGGCCACCGACACATTCACCCTGACCGTCGCCGGGGGATCCCGGGCCAACAGCGTCGATCTGCCCGAGGGGGCCGAGGAGTTACGGTCCGCGATCCGGGCCGAGGCCCAGCGCATCGCTGAACTCGATGAGCAGGGTCAACTCGACGAACTGATCGCCACCGGTTACCTGATGCCGCACTGGCCCAAGCCGTGGGGTCGTGCCGCCGGAGCGGTGGAACAGTTGCTGACCGAGGAGGAGTTCGCCGCCGCCGGGATCAAACGTCCCGACTACGGGATCACCAGTTGGGTGATCCTCACCCTCATTCAGCACGGAACCGACTCGCAGATCGAGCGATTCGTGGAGAAGGCACTGCGCAAAGAGGAAATCTGGTGCCAGCTGTTCTCCGAACCCGCGGCGGGCTCGGATGCCGCCGCGGTCAAAACCCGTGCCACCCGCACTGACGGCGGCTGGATCGTTAACGGGCAGAAGGTGTGGACCAGCGGGGCGCACTACTGCAAGCGCGGACTGGCCACCGTCCGAACGGATTTCGACGGGCCCAAGCATTCGGGCATCACCATGGTGATCCTGGACATGAAGGGCCCCGGGGTGGAAGTCCGCCCGCTGCGGCAGATCACCGGCGGCTCGGAGTTCAACGAGGTGTTCTTCAACGACGTGTTCGTCCCCCACGAGGACGTGGTGGGCGAGGTCAACGCGGGCTGGACGGTGGCCCGCGCCACCCTGGGCAACGAGCGGGTCAGCATCGGTGGCGGCGCCGGCGGTATCGCACCCGCCACCGCCTGGTTGGTGGACCTGGCCAAACGACATGGTGACCGGGTGGTGGGAACACCTCAGCGGCTGGGCCGATTCCTGGCCGAGGACCATGCGCTCCGGTTGCTCAACCTGCGCCGCGCCGTGCGCAGCATCGAAGGCTCCGGTCCCGGTCCAGAAGGCAACATCACCAAACTCAAACTGGCCGAACACTTTCAGGAGCAGGGCGCGATCGCGGTGTCCCTGCTGGGACCCGAGATGGTCCTGGACAGCGGTGAGGGCGCGCTCGCCGCGCGGGCCGCGATGGGGGCCCGCGGGATGGCTATCGCCGGCGGAACCTCGGAGATTGCCCGCAATCAGATCGCCGAACGTATCCTCGGCATGCCTCGCGACCCGCTGATCACGTGAGCGGGCGTCGCGTCCTGCGAATCCACGCACACCGGTGAGCGGCGCCCGACGGACCCGGTCCCGGGCGGCGTCCCTTCGCCTCGTCGGCCTGGTTCTCGCCGCGTTCGTGGCGTTCGTGGCGTTCGTGGCGTTGTCGTGGGAGGCCCGGGCCATCGGGGGGGTGTCCTTCTTTTACCCCGCGGCCGGTGTCACGGCGGCGGCGATGATCCTCAGTCGGCGCACCGTCTGGCCGTGGATCGCCGTCTCGGTTGTCGCGGCCGAACTTCTTGCCGACATCCACTACGGCGCTCAGACACAGGTATCGATCGCGTTCGCCATCGCAAATATCGTGCAGTCTGCCATCGGCGCAGCCGTGGTCAGGACGTGCTGCGCCGGCCGCCCTGACCTGCGAAGGCGCCGCGACTTCGCGGCCTTCGTGGCGGGCTCCTGTGCCATCGGCCCGGTTTTCGGTGCGCTGATCGGCGGAACCACGAGCACGCTGGTGTACGGGCAGGGCTGGCCGGGCGCGGTGCTGACCTGGTGGGCCGGTGACGCGCTCAGCGTATTGGTGATCGCGTCGCCGATCCTGCTCTGGCCGCTGCAGTCGGGGGTGCTGCGGGGGCGGCCCTGGGAGACGGCGGGCGTACTGACCGCGACCGCGGCGTTGTCGGTGACGGCTCTCAAGACCGGCATCCCACCGTCGGTGGTGATCCTTCCGGTCCTGGTGTGGGCGGCCTTCCGATTGGACATGGTGGGGGCTGCCACCGCGGGTGCGCTGGCTGCCTTTCTGGCGGACACCATGGTCAGGCCCGGGACCGGTCTGTTCAGCCGGCCGGCCAACTCTCCGGAAGCCCAGTTGGTCGTCACCCAGGTCTATGTCGCCGTGATCGTGGTGGTCGCCATGCTGGTCGCCCAGGAGGCCGGTGCCCGGGTGCGAGCCGTCCAGGAGCGGGAAACCGAGCGCCTGGAACGGACGCAGTTGGAGACGCTTTCGAGGTTGGCGCATCGGCTCTCCGCCGCGCTGACCCCGGAGGATATCGGGCGCGCACTGCGTGCGCATGTGCTCGACGAGGCCGGCGCCCGCGCGGTGAACCTCTACCTGGTCAGCGCTGCCGGCGACACGCTGGACTTGGTTTCGACGAGCGGTCACCCGCCGTCGCTCATCGACCGGTACGGCCGGGGCATCCCGTTGAGCGAGCATTCGGTGGCCGGCGACGTCGCTCGGACCGGCGCGTCGATCGACCTCCGCACCGCCGACGAGTACGCCGCGGCGTATCCCGAACTGGCGGACTGGCCGGTCAACGCGGGAGTCCAGACGGTGGTGGGCCGGCCGCTGGAATGCGGCGGCGAGGTTTGCGGCGCCATGGTGCTGCTCTGGGCGGACCCGCAGCCGCTGGACGCCGCGCAGCAGGCCTACATCTCCGCGGTCGCCACCATGGTGAGCCAGGCGCTGGTCCGCGCGCAGGTCTACGTCGATGACCACGCGCGGGCGGCGGTGCTGCACAGCGTGGTGCAGCCGATTGACGAGGTGGACGTGGCCGGGTTGGAGTACCGCGCCCTGTACCGGTCGGCGGATGCTTCGAACGGGCTGGGCGGGGACTGGTACAGCGTGGTGAAGCTCGCCGGCGGCCGCACCTATCTGGCGGTCGGCGATGTTCTCGGCCACGGGCTGCCGGCGGTGGAGGATATGGCCCAGTTGCGGATCGCCGGTAACGCCTACGCGAACCTGGGCCTCGGGCCTGCCCGGGTGCTCACCGACCTCGGTCGGTATGCCGGCCGGGTCAGCGGGGCCGAGTTCGCCACGGCGGCGGTCGGCGTGTACGACTCCACCACCGGGCTGCTGTTCTACAGTGCCGCCGGCCATCCGCCCCCGCTGCTACGCCGGGCGGCCAGCGCGGAGGTGATGCGACTGGATGAATCCCGTGGCCCGGTATTGGGGTTGCTGGACGATGCCGGCTACACGGAGAGCAGCGTTCCGGTCGAGGACGGCGACGTGCTGGTGATGTACAGCGACGGCCTGGTGGAGCATGAAGGGTGCGAGATTCAAGCGGGGATCGAGCATCTCGAACGGGTGCTGGCCCACTGGCCCCCGGAGGCCCTGCTGGACTGCGAGGCCCTGGCCGAGGCCGTTGTGCCGACCCCGCGCACCGACGACATCTGCCTGGTCATCGTGCGGTTCGGGACTAGCTCCCAGAACTGACGCCGGTGTCATAGGGTGGCCGACATGGACCCGACCGGAGGAGGTCTGCGCCGCGGCCGAACTCCCACCGGTCCGATTCCCGGGGCGGACTGGCGTGCCGAACGACCGGTCCGCGCGGCCGGACTGTTCGCTCTGGTCTTCGCGGCGTACGGTGCCGGATTGCTGCTCACCTGGCATTCCTTCGGTGCCACCATCGGTCCGGCCTTCTTTCCGGCGACGGGGGTCACGGTCGCCGCGATGCTCCTGGTCCGGCGCGCCCAGTGGCCGGTGGTGCTCGCCGCGATCGCGCTGGCCGAGTGTCTGATCGACCTGTACTTCGGGGAGCCTTTTCCGCAGATTCTCGGCTACGTGCTGGCCGACTGGCTGGTACCCGTGGTCGGTGCCACCGTGGTGCTGCGGTGGTGCAAGGGCCGGCCGGATCTGCCTCGGCGCCGAGACCTCACCGCATTCCTCGTCGGGGCCTGCCTCATCGGGCCACTGGCGGGCGGGATGCTCGGCGGCTGGGCCACCTCATGGGACGGTGAAGCGACCTGGTTGGTCAATGCGCTGTACTGGGCCTTCGGAGACGCTCTGGGCGTCCTGGTGGTCGCCACCCCGATCCTGTTGTGGCGCGGCCAGTTCCACATCCTCGCGGCCCGACGGGCGGAGACCGCCGGCGTTCTGGTCGCCACCGCTGCGCTGTCGGCCACCGCCTTCTCCCTCGGGGCTCCGCCGGCGATGCTGATCCTGCCGGTGCTGGCCTGGGCGGCGTTTCGGCTGAACATGATCGGCGCAGCGCTGGCCGGGGTGGTCATCGCCACTCTGGTCAACCTCATGACCCGCTACGGATTCGGCATCTTCGTCGACGTCGACCTCGCGGTGCCGACCCGACTGGCACTCACCCAGTTGTTCCTCGCCGTGATCCTGGTGGTCGCTCTGCTGATCGCGCAGGAGGTCGCCGGTCGCACCGCGGCGGTGCAGGCCCGGGAGTCCGAGCGGCGCGAACGCCTGCGGCTGGAGGGGATTGCCGGACTGGCCCAGCGACTTTCGGCGGCACTGACCCCCGATGACATCGGCAGGGCGGTCGTCGATCAGGTGCTGACCGAGGCGGGTGCCGCGGCGGTGAATCTCGGGCTGCTCAGTACCGATGGGCGGACGTTGGAGTGGGTGGTCATGGAGGGCTACCCACCGGCCGTCTCGGCCGAGTATGCCGGCGGGGTCGCGGTCGCTGAGCGGACGGTCGCCACCGACACCGCGCGGACCGGTCGGTCGGTCGTCATTCGCAGCGCCGTGGAGTACGGGCGCCGCTATCCCGAGAAGGCGCACTGGGTCCGGATCAGCGGGGCCGAGTCGGTGGTCGGCTGGCCGCTTACCGACGGCGGCACGGCGATCGGCGCACTGCTGCTGGTGTGGCGGGAGCCGCAGTCGTTGGACGCCGCGCAGTTGGCATACGGATCGGCGGTCGCGGCCATGGTCAGTCAGGCACTGGTCCGTGCACAGGTGTACGCCGACGAGGACGCCCGTGCCACCGTGCTGCAGGCGGCGGTGCTGCCGGACAGTCCCGCCGAGGTGCCCGGGCTGGAACTGTCCGTCGTCTACCAACCGGCCGACGTGTTCCGAGGTCTTGGCGGGGACTGGTATGACACGTTGCTGCTGCCCGACGGGCGAACGTACCTGGCGGTCGGCGACGTCGTCGGGCACGGTCTGCCGGCGGTGGAAGACATGGCGCAGTTGCGTTCGGCCGGAAGGGCTCTGGCGCACCAGGGGTTCTCGCCGGGCCTGGTACTTGCCGAACTGAACGGCTTCACCCGGAAGGCCAGCCAGGGCAGGTTCGCGACCATGGCGGTGGCGATGGTCGAGCCGGATGGCGAAACGCTGGCGTATGCGTCGGCCGGGCATCCGCCGTCGCTGTTGCGCCGGGCTCGTACCGGCGAGGTGGTGCGGCTCGACGCGACGTCGGGACCGGTTCTCGGCCCGGTGCCGGGCGCGACGTTTCCCGACGCGGCGGTGACGGTCGAACGGGGCGACATCCTCGTGATGTACACCGATGGACTGGTCGAACGGCGCGGCCTCGACATCGACGAGGGGATCGCCCGCGCCGCGCAGATGGTCGCGGACTGGGGCCCGGATGCCTCGCTGAACGACGTGTGCGGGCAACTTCCGGAGATTCTCGCCCCCCGGCCGCGTGCCGACGACGTCTGCCTGCTGGCGGTGCGGTTCCGCTAACCGCCGAGCAGGGCAGCCCGCGGCTGGCTCGTCCGTGCCGCCTCGAGAGCGGCGGGGTCGACCCGTCCCTCACGCAGGATCGCCGCACCGGCCCGAGACCACTCCGCCAGCACCGCGAGCACCGGCGCGCCGGTGTAGACGACGACCGCCGCGGTGGATCCCACCGGGATGGTCGCGGCGACGATGTCGAGGTCGGCCTGACCGAGCAGTCGTGAGTCCAGGGTCTCCAGCGTGCGCAGCGCGTGGTCGACCCTGCCGGCCGGCACGGTGCTGGCGACCCCGTGGATGGAGTGGATGAACTCGACGTCGAGCACCTTCATCGGGCCTCCCGCGGAGAGGTCCGCCGGTCGGTCGAAGCCGGACAGGTCCGCCAGGCGGTCGAAGCCGGCCCGAACCTGCGTCGGGTCCGAGAAACCGACGACGAGGTAGCCGATCTCGCCCGGTGTTGCACCAGTCATGTCAGCGACGTCCTCTCAATCGGGCCGGTGAACCGGCGCAGCCAGTCGAACCACGCGCCCATACCGGCACCGGTACGGGCGCTGACCGGAAGCACGGTCGCAGCCGGGTTGACCTCCCGGATGTTTGTCAGGTACGTGTCCACGTCGGCGTCGAGATGCGGGATCAGGTCGATCTTGTTGAGCAGGACCACATCCACCGCACGGAACATCACCGGGTACTTCAGGGGTTTGTCCTCGCCTTCGGTGACCGAGTAGACCATGGCCTTGGCGTGCTCTCCGACGTCGAACTCGGCCGGGCACACCAGGTTTCCGACGTTCTCGACGACCACCAGGTCGAGCGGGGCGAGGTCCAGGGCGGCCAGGGCCCGGCCGACCATCGGAGCGTCGAGGTGGCATTCGCCGCCGAATCCGTTGCTGGTGTTCAGCAGCGAGATCTGGGCCCCCCGGCCGCCCAGGCGGGCGGCATCGATGTCGGTGGCGATATCGCCCTCGATGATGCCGATCGAGACCTCGCCGGCCAGGGCGTCGAGGGTGGCGGCCAAAACGGTGGTCTTGCCCGATCCCGGCGAGCTCATCAGATTCAGCACCCGGACTCCGTTGTCCTCGAATGCTTTTCGGTTCACCGCCGCACGGCTGTCATTCTCGGAGAAGATGGCCTCGAGGATCTCGATGCGCTCGCCGCCGGTGGCGTAGCCGCTGTGATCCCCGTGCTCGTGCGGGTGGTCGTGGTCATGCGTGTGGTCATGGCTGTGCTCGGTGCCGTCTTCATGACGGTGGAATCGACCCACTGCTCTGCCCTTCTGCTAGACCACATCGACCTGCTAGACCACATCGACGGAAGTGACCAGAAACTCCTCGCCGCTGACCACCGATACGTCGGCGCTGGCACATCTCGGACACGCCACCGACCAGCGGGAGACGACCTCGGACAGCTGCCCGCAACTATGACACCGGACCTCGGCGGCGACCAGTTCCAATTCCAGTTCGGCTGCCGGCATGTCCTCGTGATCGCGGACCAGAGTCCAGCAGAACGTCAGTGAGTCCGGCACCACCTGCCGAAGCGCGCCGACGCGCACCCGCACGACCACGACGCGCCGTCCCGCGGCGTGCGACTTGACCACCCCGGCGATCGCCCGGCACAGCGACAACTCGTGCATCGTCCCCGCACCCTACTTCTTCTCAAGTGCCCCGCAGCGGCGACTACCGTGACTGGGGTGACCGTCCGGGTTCGCCTTGCCATCACCGGTGTGGTGCAGGGGGTGGGTTTCCGGCCGGCCGTAGCCCGGATCGCCGCTGAGTACGGGCTTTCCGGATGGGTGTGCAACGATGCCGGCGCGGTGCACTGTGAGTGGGAAGGCGCGCCCGCCGCCATCGACGCGGCGGTGGCCGCGTTGTGGGATCGTCCGCCGCCGATCGCGCGGATCGACACCCTTGACCGGACAGTCGTCACCCCGGTGGGGGAGCGGGGCTTCGCGATCATCGCAAGCCGGTCGCAGGACACCGAACGGACTCTGGTGCCGCCGGATATCGCGGTATGTGCCGAGTGCCTCAGCGAAATGCGGGACCCTGCAGACCGCCGGTACGGCCACCCCTTCATCACGTGCACAAACTGCGGGCCCCGCTACACCGTCATCACCGACCTGCCCTATGACCGCCCGGCCACCACCATGACCGCGTTTCCGATGTGCGACGCCTGCGCGGTGGAGTACCACGACCCCACGGACCGCCGCTTCCACGCGCAAACCATCGCTTGCCCCGACTGTGGACCGCGGCTCTCCTGGTCCCCTCGCGGCGCTCGGAATCCGATCCCGATGGACCCGGTTTCGGCGGCCGCCGCAGGGCCTATCTCAGCGGCGGCCGCCGGTATCCGCGACGGACAGATCGTCGCGGTCAAGGGTGTCGGCGGCTACCACCTCGCCTGCCGCGCCGACGACGACACCGTGGTGTCCCGACTGCGTGCCCGAAAGACCCGCCCCGCCAAGCCGTTCGCCGTGATGGTCGCCGACCTCGCCGCCGCCCGCCGCATCGCCGTGGTCGACGACGCGGCGGCTACTGCCCTCACGGGTCCGGCGGCACCCATCGTCCTGGTGGCCGCCCGGCCGGGCGCCGTCAGCGGCGCGGTGGCCCCCGGACTGGCCGACCTCGGGGTGATGCTGGCCTACTCGCCGGTGCATCACCTTCTCTTCGATGCGCTCGGGGCGCTGCCGCTGGTGATGACCTCGGCGAACCAGGGTGGATCTCCGATCGTGTTCCGGGACGCGGATCTGAGCTGGATCGACGGGTTGGCCGATGCGGTGCTCGGCCATGACCGTCCGATTCATGTGCCCTGCGAGGACTCCGTGATCGTCCTGGACGACCGCGGGGAGCAGATGCCGGTGCGGCGGTCCCGCGGTTACGCGCCGCTGCCGGTGCGGGTGTCGGTTGCCGGACGGACGACCCCGGTCATCCTGGCCACCGGCGGTGACCTCAAGACCACCTTCTGCCTGATGGGTCGCGCCGTCGACGGGACCGGTCAGGCGCACCTGTCATCGCACCTCGGTGATATGTCCGACCCGCGCACCCAGGCGTGTTTCACCGGCGCGCTGGATCACCTGGCCTTCATGACAGATCGGCGCCCTGCCGTCATCGCCTGTGACCGGCACCCCGGCTACGCCACCACCCGATGGGCTGAGCGGTACGCCGACGGCCGGCCCGTCGTCGCCGTCCAGCACCATCACGCCCACGCGGTGTCGCTGCTCGCCGAGCGCGGCCGGCTGGGCACCCCGATGCTGGCGGTGGCTTATGACGGCACCGGATACGGCACCGACGGCTCCATCTGGGGCGGGGAACTGCTCGCGGTGGACGATCCGGCCACCTTCACCCGGGCCGGGCACCTCGCCCCGTTCACTCTCCCGGGCGGCGACGGTGCCGTCCGGCAGCCCGCCCGGATCGCGCTGGACCTGTTGCGTCGCGCCGGGATCGCCTGGGAGCCGGACCTGCCGCCCGTCGGGGCGGTCGGGCCGCCCGGACTTCACGTGCTGGCGCAGCAGATACCGCGCGGCCTCGGGTGCGTGCCGACCACCAGCATGGGCCGGCTGTTCGACGCGGTCGCCAGCCTGCTCGGCGTGTGCCAGCAGGTCAGCTACGAGGGCCAGGCTGCCGTCGAACTCGAGCATCTCGCCCGCCGTGGCAGCCCGGCCGAGCTGGACTTCGCGGTCTCGGCCACGGTGATGGACCCGATTCCGGTGATTGCGGGCATCGTCGAGGGGTTGCGGACCGGTGCCGATCCGGCGGATCTCGCCGCCGGGTTCCATCAGGCGGTGGTGAGGGCCACCGTCGCCGCGGCCGGTCACGCAGCCCGGGCGGCCGGGATCGACGTGATCGGTCTGACCGGCGGGGTGTTCGCCAATCGGCTACTGCTGAACGGCCTGCGCCGGAGTCTGGTCAACAGCGGCTTCGAGGTGCTCACTCACCGTATCGTTCCTTGTAACGATGGTGGTCTGGCCCTCGGCCAGGCTGCCGTCGCGGCCGCACTGCTGGCACAGGAAAGGACGGGCTCATGTGCCTAGGAATCCCGGGCAAGGTGACCGACATCTGGGAGGAAGCCGGCACCCGGATGTCGACCGTCGACTTCGGTGGCACCACGAAGACGGTGTGCCTGGCCTACCTTCCCGACATCGTGATCGGTGAGTACACCATCGTGCACGCCGGCTTCGCCATCACCCGTCTCGATGAGGCGTCGGCCAACGAGACCCTGCGGATGTTCGCCGAACTGGGCATCCTGGAGGAGGAACTGGGGGCATGAAGTACCTCGACGAGTTCCGTGATCCGGCGGCCGCGCGGGCGCTGGTCGAACGGATTCGCAGCACCGCGACCCGGACCTGGACCGTGATGGAGGTCTGCGGCGGGCAGACCCACTCCATCATCAGGAACGGCATCGACCAGTTACTCGAGGGTGCGGTGGAGTTCATCCACGGCCCCGGCTGCCCGGTATGCGTCACGCCGTTGGAGATGATCGACCGGGCGCTGGAGATCGCCGCCCGCGATGACGTCATCTTCTGCTCGTTCGGCGACATGCTGCGGGTGCCGGGCAGCAAGCATGACCTGTTCAGTGTGCGGGCCCGCGGGGGCGACGTCCGGGTCGTCTACTCCCCGCTGGACGCCACCCGGATCGCCGCCGACAACCCCGACCGGCAGGTGGTGTTCTTCGGCGTCGGCTTCGAGACCACGGCGCCGGCCAACGCCATGTCGGTGCTGCACGCCCGGCGTCTCGGGCTGACCAACTTCTCAGTGCTGGTGTCCCACGTCCTGGTGCCGCCGGCGATGACGGCCATCCTGAGCTCCCCGACCAACCGGGTGCAGGGTTTCCTGGCCGCCGGCCATGTCTGCACCGTGATGGGAACCGGCGAATACGGCCCGCTGGTCGAGAGGTTCGGTGTGCCCATCGTGGTCACCGGTTTCGAGCCGCTGGACCTGCTGGAGGGTGTCCGCCAGGTGGTGGAACTGCTCGAGGCGGGCACCCCCGAACTGCGTAATGCCTATCCGCGCGCGGTCACCGCCGCCGGCAACGCCGTCGCCCAACAGGCACTGGCCGATGTGTTCACGGTTACCGACCGGCAGTGGCGGGGTATCGGCATGATCCCCGAATCCGGCTGGACGCTGTCGGAACGCTATGCGGAGTTCGACGCGGAACGGCGGTTCGGCGTGCGGGAGTTGCAGGTCGCCGAGTCCGACCAGTGCCACGCCGGGGAGGTGCTGCAGGGCCTGCTCAAACCCAACCAGTGTCCGGCCTTCGGCACTGCCTGCACCCCGCGCACTCCACTGGGCGCCACGATGGTGTCCAGCGAAGGCGCCTGCGCGGCGTACTACCAGTTCCGGCGGCTGGAATCCGCCGGAGGCGCGTCGGCGCCGACATCGGCTACCGGAGGCGCGTCGGCGCCGACATCGGCTGCTGCCGGTGTCTGAGCGCCCGGATCCCACCAACTGGGTCTGCCCGCTTCCGCTGCGCGACACCAGTCGGATCGTGCTGGGCCACGGTGGCGGCGGAATCCTCTCCGAGGAGTTGATCGAAAACCTGTTCCTGCCGGCCTTCGGTTCGGCGGGCGGGCCGTCGCGGGACTCGGCCGTGCTGGCCGTACCCGGCGGGCGGATCGCGCTGACGACGGACTCCTACGTCGTCAATCCGCTGTTCTTTCCGGGTGGGAACATCGGGGACCTCGCCGTCAACGGAACGATCAACGACCTGGCCTGCAGCGGAGCCCAGCCGATCGGCCTCACCGCCGGTTTCATCCTGGAGGAGGGGCTCGAACTCGAGGTGCTCGGCGCCGTCGCTGAGGCGATGGGCCGCGCTGCCGCGGCGGCCGGGGTCGGGATCGTCACGGGGGACACCAAGGTGGTCGGAAGGGGCGGCGCGGACGGGCTTTTCGTCAACACCGCCGGCGTCGGGGTGATCCCCGACGGTGTCGATATCGGCCCGCAGCGGGCCAGACCCGGAGACCACATCATCGTCTCGGGGAATGTCGGCGAGCACGGGGTGGCGATCATGAGCGTGCGCGAGGGGATCGACTTCGGAACCACCGTCACCACCGACAGCGCCCCACTGCACCGGATGGTCGCGGCGATCCTCGAGTCGGTTGGTGACCCCAATGCGGTTCACGCGCTTCGGGATCCGACCCGTGGCGGACTGGTGGCGGCGGTGGTCGAGATCGCGCGCACCGCCGGTGTCGGTGTGGAACTCGACGAACAACGCATCCCGGTGCCCGAGACGGTGGCGTCGGCGTGCGGATTCCTCGGTCTCGACCCGCTTCAGGTCGCCAACGAGGGGAAGTTGGTGGTGTTCGTGGACCCGTCGTACAGCGAAGCGGTGCTGGCGGCCATCCGGTCCCGCCCGGAAGGCGCCGACGCGGCGCTGATCGGACGTGCGGTGGCCGATCACCCGGGGATGGTGGTGGCGCGCACCGCCTTCGGCACCACCCGCATCGTGGAACGCGAACTGGGCGAACAACTTCCGAGGATCTGCTGACATGGTCCAGAATGCGACTGAGACCATGTCCGACGCTCATGCCTGAACCGATGGTGCCGGGGATCACCGGCACCCTCGACGACGCCGCCATCGCCGCGTTGACCTGCTGGTTGCGCGCTGAGGGACTCGGGGACACCGTCGGCGACGTCGTTCCCTTGGCGGGCGGCAGCCAGAACATCGTGGTTCGGTTGACCATCGACGGCCGCCGCATGGTGGTGCGCCGTCCGCCCCCGCACCCGAGGCACAACAGCAACCGCACCATGCAACGCGAAATCGCCGTGCTGCGCACGCTGGCGGGAAGCGATGTGCCACACCCGCCACTCGTTGCGGCCTGCGAGGACCTCGACGTGCTCGGTGTGGTGTTCTACCTGATGGAGGAGGTCGACGGGTTCAACCCCGGCAACGAGATCGCGCCGGCCTACGTCTCCGACCCGGCCATGCGCTATCAGGTCGGTCTCAACTACGCCGCGGCCGTGGCAAGACTGGGGCAGGCGCGGTGGCAGGGCAGCGCGCTGGAGTCGTGGCGGCGGCCCGGTTCGTTCCTGGAGCGACAGGTGCCCCAGTGGCGTTCGGCCGTCGCCGCGTACCGGCAGCAGGAGGGTTACCACCATGACTCGCTGCCCGGCGTCGACGACCTGTGCGACTGGCTGGAGGCGCATCAGCCCGACGGCTACGAGCCCGGCATCGTCCACGGGGACATCCACCTGAACAACACCATGCTGTGCCGTGACGTGCCTGACGTGGCGGCCTTCGTCGACTGGGAGATGTGCACGATCGGCGATCCACTGCTCGATCTCGGCTGGATGCTGGTGTGCTGGCCGCTGGACCCCAATCCGCTGGGGTCGGCCGGACATCTGGCGGAGTTGGGCGGATTGGCCTCGCGCGGCGAGCTTTTCGAGGCGTACGTCGCGGCCGGCGGGCAGCGGACACCGGACCTGGAGTGGTACCTGGTGCTGGCCTGCGTCAAGCTCGGCGTGGTGATCGAGGGCACCTGGGCGCGCTATTTGGCCGGTCTAGCCACCCGCGAGGCCGGCGAGCGACTGCACGCATCAGCGGTCACCCTGATGGGCCTGGGTGCCGCCGTCGCATCCGGTGAGAATCCCTTCCGGTAGCAGGCGAGCGCGCGGCGAAGGTCAGTGCTTCGGCGCGGACTGGCAGGTGCACTGCTGCACCTTCGGCACCGACCGCATGACGTCTTCGACGTGTTCGCCGCATCCGGCCCAGGTGGTCTTGTGGCAGCGGGGGCACTCGACGGGGTAACACATGATGTGACTCCTTGGTTGACGGACGGGGGTTGCATATACCCCCTTGGGTATGGCTATGATAGCGGTAAATATACCCCCTGAGGTATCCCGTGGAACGGACTTGCCGATGATCGCACTCGCTGTTGCCCTTGCCGTGCTGGTCGGGGTGTCGCTGGGTCTGCTTGGCGGCGGTGGCTCCATTCTCACCGTCCCATTGCTCACCTACGTTGCCGGCGTGGACGCCCAGCGTGCCATCGCGACCTCCCTTCTGGTGGTCGGCGTGACCAGCGCGGTGGCTGCGGTGACGCACGCCCGCGCCGGGCGGGTGCGCTGGAAGTTGGCGGCCTTGTTCGGAGTGGCGGCAATGGTCGGCGCCTACACCGGCGGACGCCTGGCCCACTTCGTTCCCGGCAATATCCTGCTCATCGGATTCGCCGTGATCATGATCGTGGCCGCGGTGGCCATGCTGCGTGGTCGCCGTGACGTCACTGACGAGTCGGTCGGACGGTTGCCGGTGGTGAAGATCCTCCTGCAGGGCGTGGGGGTGGGCGTGATCAGCGGCCTGGTCGGTGCCGGCGGCGGCTTTCTGCTGGTGCCCGCGCTGGCGCTGCTCGGTGGGCTGCCGATGCCGGTGGCGGTGGGAACGTCGCTGGTGGTGATCTCGATGCAGTCGTTCGCCGGACTGGCGGGCCATCTGGCGACCGAGTCGATCGACTGGAAGCTGGCCGGAATGGTCACCGCCGCGGCGGTGGTCGGAAGCGTGGCCGGCGGGTTGCTGGTGTCCCGGGTCAACGCCGACACGCTGCGCAAGGCGTTCGGCTGGTTCGTGCTGGTGATGGCGGCGGTGGTCCTCGCCGAGGAGGCCAGTATCTGGATCGGCCTGGCGGTGGCGATCGTGGCGGTCCTGGCCGGCTCGATGGCCTTCGCATGCGCCCGCTACGCCCGCTGCCCGCTGCGCAGGGTTCTGGTGGATCCGGGTGTGATACCCCCACGGGTACCATTGGCTCAGCGATAAGGGAAGGAACCACCATGGTCGGCGACGACACCGCCATCACCGATGTACTCAACCGGCTGCGTCGTGCGCAGGGTCAGCTGGCCGGGGTCATCTCGATGATCGAGCAGGGCCGCGAGTGCAAGGACGTGGTCACCCAGCTTGCGGCCGTCTCCCGCGCACTGGACCGCGCCGGCTTCAAGATCGTGGCCACCGGACTGCGGGAGTGCGTGCTGGGAGCCGGGGCCGATGGCAAGGCGCCGATGACCGAGGCCGAGTTGGAGAAGCTCTTCCTGTCGCTGGCCTGAGACGCTTGTCTGAGTAGTTGGCCTGAATCGCTGGCGCGGCAAGCCAATCGGGGATCAGCGAATCGGTTTCAGCACGATCGGCATACCGTCGATCGGGATGGGCATTCCGGCGAAGTCGTACTTCGGCACGTAGCCGGGGTGGCTTAGCTCGAGCCGGTAGTTGCGCAGCACCCGGTGCATCACCGACTTGATCTCCAACTGTCCGAACACCAGCCCGATGCACTTATGTGCGCCGCCGCCGAACGGGGCGAATGCGTAACGGTGGCGCTTGTGTTCGCTACGCGGCTCGGCGAAGCGATCCGGATCGAACTTCTCCGGGTCGTCCCACAGCTCGGGCAACATATGATTCATCCCCGGCCACAGGTTGATGTTGGTTCCCGCCGGAACGAAGTAGCCCTGGATCGAGGTGTCGCGGACTGCCCGGCGGACGTTGAACGGCAGCGGGGTGACCATCCGCAGACACTCGTTGATCACCAGATCGAAATTCACCATCTTGTCCAGGGTGTCGATGTCCAGCGGGCCGTCGCCGATCAACCGGTCGCCCTCGTCGCGCAGGCGTTCCTGCCACTCCGGGTTGGCCGCCAGGTGGTAGGCCATGGTGGTCATCGTCGACGACGAGGTGTCGTGCGCGGCCATCATCAGGAAGATCATGTGGTTGACGATGTCGGCGTCGGTGAAGGCGTTGCCGTCCTCGTCGGCGATGTGGCAGAGCACCGTCAGCATGTCGGTGCCGTCGGTGCCGCGCTTCTCGGCCACCCGCTCGGCGAAGTAATCCTCAAGCACCTTGCGGGCCTGCAGTCCGCGCCACCACTTGAACGGCGGCACGGGGGTGCGGATGATCGCGCCGCCGGCGCGGGTGGTGGTCTCGTAGGCCGCCTTGATCTTGGTCACCAGGTCGTGGTCGCTGCCCGGTTCGTGGCCCATGAATACCAGGGCGCCGATATCGAGGGTCAGTTCCTTGATCGCCGGCATGAACAGGAACCGGTTGTCGTCGACCGGCCAGTCGTTGGCGACCACGGTGGTGGCCACGGTGTCCATGTGCTTGACGTAGCCGGACAACCGGGTGCGGATGAACGCCTCCTGCATGATCCGCCGGTGGTACATGTGCTCGTCGAAGTCCATCAACAGCAGGCCGCGGTTGAAGAACGGGCCGATGACGTCGTTCCAGGCGACCGTCGTGAAGTCCTTCTTCCGGTTGGAGAAGACTTCCTGGGTGGCGTCCGGCCCGAGCGCGGCGATCGCATTGAGGGCCGGGGTCTTGGTGTAGTACACGGGTCCGTACTTCCGATAGCTCTCCAGTACGAACTCGGGGCCGCCGCGGAAGATCTCGATCAGGTGACCCAGCACCGGCAGGCCGGCGTTACCCATCACCGGCTTCAGATCACTGCCGGCGGGAGGTTCGGAGTAGACGAACTCCGGCCATTCGTGCTCGCGCAGTCGCTTGTCGACCACGCCGAGGCCGGGCATGGTGTTCAGCGTCGGGGTGAGCCGGCGACGGGCTTGATCCAGCAGGTAGTGCGGGGTGCTGACGGTGGTCATGTGACTCCTCTGGCGTTCCTCGGGCAGGTTGCCGGGACCGGCGGTACCGTAATCCTGAGGGTGTGGTTTGACGCATGTCAAGTTTCTTTTGGTCCCGGTGTGGTGCAAGGTGAATAAGTGACCGCAGAGGGTGAATCCGCCGACATCCCGCGGCGGCGCGGCGATCGCCAGCGACACGCCATTGTCGCAGCGGTTCGCGAGTTACTGCAGGAGAAGCCCTTCGCAGAACTTTCGGTCAGCTCGATCAGTGACCGGGCCGGAGTGGCGCGCTCGGGCTTCTACTTCTACTTCGACTCCAAGTACGCCGTGCTGGCGCACATCCTCGGCGAGGTCGCCGAGGAACTCGTGGAGCTCACCGGAGACTTCGCGCCCCGTGGCGACGGGGAGACGCCCGCCCAGTTCGCCAAGCGGATGGTGCGCAGCGCCGCGGCGGTGTACGCCCACAACGACCCGGTGATGTCGGCCTGCAACAGCGCCCGCAGCACCGACGCCGAGATCCGCGACATCCTCGACGGGTACAACGAGGCCGTCATCGACCAGGTGGTAGCCATCGTCGAACCGGAGATCGCCGCGGGCACCGCCGATCCGATCACCGCCGACGTGCGCTTCTTGGTGCGCACGCTCTCGGCGGCGACCGCGATGGCGCTGTCCGGCGAGTCGCTGTTCCTCGGCCCGGAGCGCGAACTCGACCGCACGGTGGACGTCTTGGAGAAGCTCTGGCTGCACGCGCTGTGGGGCGGCCGCGCCGAGGTGTAGCCGTAACACCGGGTCGTGTCGGCGCGAAAGTCGGGTAGCTGCGCAAAACCGGCTTCCGATCCACCGCGACCACAGAGATGAGACCCCATGAAGATCCGGCCCAAGTTCTACGCCGCGCTCGGCGCGTATTCGCTGGCGCTGGCCGCGCTGCCGTTGACCGCGCTGGCCACCTCCGCCGTCGGTAACGCCGAGGGCAACTGCGCACCGAACTTCTACTTCAACACCGCCACCAACCAGTGTCAGTACTGCGATCCGGTCATCGCGTACTGGAACCCCGACACGAATCAGTGCATCTTCACCGATCCCACCCCGTACGTCGACCCGATCCTCGGGCCGGCCGGTCCGGTCGGGGTCGGGCCGAATCCGGTGGTGGGTCCGGTCGGTCCGGTCGGGGTTGGGCCGGGTCCGGTGGTGGGTCCGGTCGGTCCGGTCGGGGTTGGGCCGGGTCCGGTGGTCGGGCCATTCGGCCCGGGTGGTATTGGCAGGTAGCCGCTGCCACGGAGTGGCATCCGGCGCGGCGGTCGGGGCGGCCGCACCGGTATCGTCCCCGCCATGACGGACACCTTCGCCGGCAAGCGGGTCCTGGTGACCGGTGCGGCCAGTGGGATCGGACGGGCGGTCGCCCTCCGGTTGGCGGCCGACGGGGCGGTGCTCTTCCTCACCGATGTCAATCCGGAGGGGCTGGGCGCCACCGTCGAAGCGGCCCGGGCCGCCGGGGCTGAGGTGGCCGAGTATCGCGCGCTGGACATCACCGATTACGACGCGGTGGCCGGCTTCGGCGCCGATATTCACACCCGCCATCTGGCCATGGACGCGGTGATGAACGTCGCCGGGGTATCCGTGTGGGGGACCGTCGACCAGCTGACACACCGGCAGTGGCGCGCGATGGTGGACGTCAACCTGATGGGGCCGATCCACGTCATCGAGACTTTCGTGCCGCCGATGGTGGCGGCCGGTCGCGGGGGACACCTGGTGAACGTGTCCTCGGCGGCGGGGCTGCTGGCGCTGCCCTGGCACGCCGCGTACAGCGCCAGTAAGTATGGGTTGCGGGGGCTGTCGGAGGTGTTGCGTTTCGACCTCGCCCGACACCGTATCGGCGTTTCGGTGGTGGTGCCCGGTGCCGTGAACACGCCGCTGGTGAACTCGGTCGAGATCGCGGGCGTGGATCGCGATCACCCGCATGTCCAGCGTTGGGTCCGGCTGTTCAGCGGGCACGCCGTGGCGCCGGAGAAGGTGGCCGATCAGATCCTGAAGGGGTTGGCCCGCAATCGTTTTCTGATCTACACCTCCGCCGACATCCGCGCCCTGTACGCCTTCAAGCGGTTCGCCTGGTGGCCCTACAGTATCGCGATGACCCGGGTGAACGTCCTGTTCACCCGGGCACTGCGACCGCGCGGCGCGCGCACCCTCCCGCCGGACTGACGACCCGCCGGCCGGGACTCACCGGCCGCAGAGTTTCACGGCGACATCAGCCCAGCCGTCGGCCAGTTCCTCAAGGGTGCGGCCACGGTCGTCGACCTGATGCCGGACGTACCCGGCCGCCAACAGGCCCAGCAGCGCGTCGGTCTGGGTGTCGAGATCCCCGTCGGCACCAGCACCGGCGAGCAGCATCCGCACATGGGTGTGCAATACCGCCCCGGCGGGGCTGGCCAGGCCGTGAGTGTCTCGCTCGGCCTCGCAGAGCACATCGGCGTGCCGGCGGACGAACTCCAGGCGCTGCCGGCCGAACGCCAACAGCCGCTGCAACGGCGCGGCCCGCGGACCCAGCGGCGGCGGCCCGAACATCAGTGCCTGTTGCATGTCCTGCTCATCGGCGTCGAGCAATGCGCGCATCAGGCCGGCGCGGCTGCCGAACCGCCGGAACAACGTCCCCTTACCCACGCCGGCCGCGGCGGCGACGTCATCCATGGTGACCGCAGCGGCGCCCCGTTCGCCGACCAGTCGGCGGGCGGCGTCGAGGACTCGGCCGCGATTACGGGTGGCGTCGCCGCGTTGCCGGGGTGCCAGTAGTGGTAGCTCGGCGATCGCGTCGGCGTTGGGGGCTGGAGCCGGCACCCGTTCACGATAGCCCAGACCGGAATGAAGCGGACTACGGTCCGCTTATAGTGGGGGAGTCGGCGCAAGACGTGTGCCGGCGAGGGTTCGGGAAAGGGGCCAGACGGCGATGGCGATTAAGGAAGTGGCGATTAAGGAAGTGGCGAGTGTGGAAGTGGCGGAAGTCAACGTGCTGGTGTTGGTGGGCAGTCTGCGGTCGGCCTCGGTGAACCGGAAGCTGGCCGAACTGGCCGTCGGCACGGCCCCCGACGGGATTCGGCTCGAGGTGCACCCCGGGCTTGAAGAACTGCCGTTCTACAACGAGGATCTCGACACCGACACCCCGCCCGGCCCGGTGTCCGCGCTGCGCGCCGCGGCGGGGCGGGCGGACGCGGTGCTGGTGGTGACGCCGGAATACAACGGCACGATCCCGGCGGTACTCAAGAACGCCATCGACTGGTTGTCCCGGCCCTACGGCAGCAGTGCGGTCACCGGTACGCCGCTGGCTGTCATCGGTGCGGCACAGGGCCGTTTCGGCGGTACCTGGGCGCACGACGAGACGCGCAAGTCGTTCGGGATCGCCGGTGCGCAGGTGCTGGAGGGCGGCCGGTTCTCGCTGCCCATCGCCGACCTCGGCGGCGTGGATCCGGCGGACCATTCGGAGGTGTCCGCCGCGGTGCGCCGGGTGGTCGCGGATCTCGCCGCGGCCGTCGGCTGATTTCTGTCGGTGGCGACTGGTAGACAGCGGTTATGTGATGGTCACTCCGGCGTGTTGTGACATGCGACACGCCGGGGCGGACATCAGCCAAACACTTACGACCTGGGAATTTCACAAATGTCATTCGGAATATGTTGTAGGTATTCTGTTGCTCACCCACTAGGTGTAGTGTTTGGCAAGCCGGCGGACCGGGGATTCACCGGTAGCCGGAACACCGATTTCGCACTGTTCGCCAGGGTGTCCATCGCCATGATCGACGCCTCGTCCAGCCCGAGGAGCTGAACCGCAGATGACCATCACCGTCTACACCAAGCCCGCCTGCGTGCAGTGCAACGCCACCTACAAGGCGTTGGACAAGCAGGGCTTGTCCTACGAGATCGTCGACATCACCGAGGTGCCGGAGGCGCGCGACTACGTGATGGCCCTCGGCTACCTGCAGGCCCCGGTGGTGGTGGCCGGTGGCGAGCACTGGTCGGGCTTCCGCCCGGACCGGATCAGGGCGCTCAGCGCCGCGGCACTGTCGGCCTGACGCGCGGAAACCCGGTGGCAGCGGTGGAACCCGAGAACGGCTCGGTGCAGGTGGTGTACTTCTCCAGCGTCTCGGAGAACACCCACCGGTTCGTGCAGAAGCTCGGGCTGCCGGCCGTCCGGATACCGCTGCACGGCCGGATCGAGGTGGACGAGCCGTACGTGCTCATCCTGCCCACCTACGGCGGCGGAAAGGTCAACGGCCCGGACGCCGATCCGGGCTCCAATGCCGGGGGTTACGTGCCCAAGCAGGTCATCGCCTTCCTCAACAACGAGCACAACCGGTCCCTGATCCGAGGGGTCATCGCGGCCGGCAACACCAACTTCGGCGCCGAGTTCTGTTACGCGGGAAATGTGGTTTCCCGTAAGTGCGGAGTGCCGTTTCTCTACCGATTCGAGTTAATGGGAACCGCCGAGGACGTCGAGGCCGTCCGTGCGGGTCTGGCTGAGTTCTGGAAGGACAAAAACACGTGGCACCCACGGTCGCAGCTGCAGAGCCTGTAACGACGACCCCGCATCCGCTGCCGGGGGAGACCGACTATCACGCGCTCAACGCGATGCTGAATCTGTATGACGCCGACGGCAAGATTCAGTTCGAGATGGATGTGCTGGCCGCGCGGCAGTACTTCCTCGAGCATGTCAACCAGAACACCGTGTTCTTCCACAATCAAGACGAGAAGCTCGACTACCTGATCCGGGAGAACTACTACGAGCGTGAGGTTCTCGACCAGTACTCACGCAACTTCGTCAAGACGTTGCTGGATCGCGCCTACGCCAAGAAGTTCCGGTTCCCGACCTTCCTCGGCGCGTTCAAGTACTACACCTCCTACACCTTGAAGACCTTCGACGGGAAGCGCTTTTTGGAGCGCTTCGAAGACCGCGTGGTGATGGTGTCGCTGACCCTGGCCGCCGGTGACACCGCGCTGGCCGAGCATCTCGTCGACGAGATCATGGACGGCCGATTCCAGCCGGCCACCCCGACCTTCCTGAACTCCGGCAAGAAGCAGCGCGGTGAGCCCGTCAGCTGCTTCCTGCTGCGGATCGAGGACAACATGGAGTCCATCGGCCGCTCGATCAACTCCGCGTTGCAGTTGTCCAAGCGCGGGGGCGGAGTTGCCCTGCTGCTGAGCAACATTCGTGAGCACGGCGCGCCGATCAAGAACATCGAGAATCAGAGCTCCGGGGTTATCCCGATCATGAAGCTGCTGGAGGACTCGTTCTCCTACGCCAACCAGTTGGGTGCCCGTCAGGGCGCCGGCGCGGTGTACCTGCATGCCCACCATCCCGACATCTACCGCTTCCTGGACACCAAGCGGGAGAATGCCGACGAGAAGATCCGGATCAAGACGCTCAGCCTCGGCGTGGTGATTCCCGACATCACCTTCGAACTGGCCAAGCACAACGAGGACATGTACCTGTTCTCGCCCTACGACGTCGAGCGGGTCTACGGCGTGCCGTTCGCCGACATCTCGGTCACCGAGAAGTACTACGAGATGGTCGACGACGCGCGGATCCGCAAGCACAAGATCAAGGCCCGCGAGTTCTTCCAGACGCTGGCCGAATTGCAGTTCGAGTCCGGTTATCCGTACATCATGTTCGAAGACACGGTCAACCGCGCCAATCCCATCGACGGCAAGATCACCCACTCCAACCTGTGCTCGGAGATCCTGCAGGTCTCGACGCCTTCGACGTTCAACGAGGATCTCTCCTACTCCCATGTGGGTAAGGACATCTCGTGCAACCTCGGTTCGCTGAACATCGCCAAGGCGATGGATTCGCCGGACTTCGCCCAGACCATCGAGGTCGCCATCCGGGCCTTGACCGCGGTCAGCGACCAGACGCACATCACCTCGGTGCCGTCGATCGAGAAGGGCAACGGTGAAGCCCATGCCATCGGCCTGGGGCAGATGAACCTGCACGGATATCTGGCCCGCGAGCGGATTTTCTACGGGTCCGACGAGGGCGTGGATTTCACGAACATCTACTTCTACACGGTGCTCTACCACGCATTGCGCGCCTCGAACAAGATCGCCATCGAACGGGGTGCGGCATTCGCCGGCTTCAAGAAGTCGAAGTACGCCAGCGGCGAGTTCTTCGACAAGTACACCGAGCAGATCTGGGAGCCCAAGACCGACCGGGTCCGAAAGCTGTTCGCCGATGCCGGGATTCGGATCCCCAACAGCGACGATTGGCAGCGGCTCAAGGAGTCGGTGATGGCCCACGGCATCTACAACCAGAATCTGCAGGCGGTTCCGCCCACCGGGTCGATCTCCTACATCAATCACTCGACCAGTTCGATCCATCCGATCGCGTCGAAGGTCGAGATCCGCAAGGAAGGCAAGATCGGCCGGGTCTACTACCCGGCGCCGTACATGACCAATGACAACCTGGAGTATTACCAGGACGCCTATGAGATCGGCTACGAGAAGATCATCGACACCTACGCCGCGGCCACCCAGCATGTGGACCAGGGGCTGAGTCTGACGCTGTTCTTCAAGGACACCGCCACCACCCGGGACGTCAACAAGGCGCAGATCTACGCGTGGCGCAAGGGAATCAAGACGCTGTATTACATCCGCCTGCGCCAGATGGCACTGGAGGGCACTGAGGTCGAGGGCTGCGTGTCCTGCATGTTGTAGGGCTGGTTCGGGTACGTCGCAGGCCAGGGGAAACGTCCCCGCAAGCTCGGACGCGGCGTCGGGCACGGGCTGCACGATGCCGGATGTCGGCGTAGACGGGCGGCACCGACCACGACCTCGCATTGTCACGTCCACCTTGCCGAGTTGACGGACGAAATCGTGCATCCGGGCACCGTGAATGCCAGCACGCCCCGTTCGGGCGCGCTCCCACCGCGACCGGTAGAGGCCGTCATCGACCTCCCGGCGGGCAGTCTGCAGTCCGGCCTGAACGTCGTCTTCGTTGATGGGGGACATGGCCATGCTCACCCGCGGCGGACTCTGCTACAACTACCCGGCTGCGTCGCATGAAATCCGACCCACGGAAACGTCAGTAGCTCCGACTTTGTGGCGCGCTTCAGCCATTCTGCACGCGCAACGCCTTCAAGCGGCGTTGCTCGGTCAGCACGTTCTGGTAGCTCGCCCGCTCGGCGAGAAGCCACTCGGGTTTCTCCGCGAGGAGCGCGTCGATCTGCTCGGTGGTGAGCGCTTCGGTGATACCGCCGCGGGCCAGGCCGGAGATGGATACGCCGAGCCTGGCCGCCACCAGGTTCTTCGGGTGCGGTCCGTTCGCGCGGAGGTCCCTGAGCCACGGCGGCGGATCGGATTGAAGGGCTACCAGCTCGTCACGGGTGATCGCGTTCTCGCGGAATTCGGCCGGGGTGGCGGGCAGGTACACGTCGAGCTTCCTCGCCGCTGTTGCGGGCTTCATGGACTGTGCGTTCGGCCTGCTCATGGCGCGAGCCTATCGGTAGCCTGATCGGGTGGGCCCCACCTCACTCACCGTCGCCTACGTCCCCGGAGGGACACCGGCGAAGTGGGCGGGGATCTGGGCGGAGCGCCACCGTGAGATCCCGCTGATTCTGTGTTCGGTGGCAGCGGCAGACGCGGCCCAGAAAGTTCGGGACGGAAGAGTCGACGTGGCATTGCTTCGGTTGCCGGCGGACACATCCGGGTTGGCGGTCATCCCTCTCTACGAAGAGGTGACGGTAGCGGTGGTAGCGGTCGGCCACCTGTTGACGGCAGCTGATGAGATCACCGCCGCGGACCTTGAGGGTGAGCCGGTTCTGCTGCCGCTCGACGACGTCGTCGGCTGGGCTGCCAGGCCCGGCATCCTGATTGAGCACCGGCCCGAAACCACCGAGGCTGCAATCGAACTCGTTGCGGCCGGGCTGGGTGTACTGGTCGTTCCGCAGTCGCTGGCGCGGTTGTTTCGCCGCAGGGATGTCACGTATCGACCGATCGCCGACGCGCCGAAGTGCGCCGTTGCGTTGGCCTTCCCCGACGGCGCGCAATCGCCACTGGTCGAGGACTTCATTGGCATCGTGCGGGGCCGCAAGCCCGGTTCATCGCGCGGACGAAGCGAACCGCCGCCCAAGCGCACCGCGCGGGAAAAGGCATTCGCCAAGCAGGCCGCCCGCGCCGCGGCGGGGAAGATCGCTCGCAGGACGGGCAGACCCTGACGCGATCTTGGTGGGAAAGCGGTATCGCCGCAGCATTTCTCCCCCGAGTCAGCATGGAGAAAAGCAACGCTGCGTCACCTGGCCATCGGTGAGCAGGGGGGCCGATACGGACTCCCCGGGCAGCAGGTCAATCGGTTCAACCATGCCGGCTTCAGGCGAACAAGAGCGTAGGCTAACCTAACTTCACGCATGGTTCTTCCGTTGCCCGAGGAGCAGTCGATGCAAGTGATTCACCGTCCGGTGCCGATCATCGTTGCGTCCATCGCTGCGCTGATGCTCAGCTCGCCGACGGCAGGTGCCGAAGGGAACTTCGCGATCACCTCCGAGGTACCTACGTTGTCTGAACTCGATCAGCAAGTGAAGCTACTCGTTGCCACCGCTGCCCCGGACAATGTCAAGGCCGACCAACTCGAAGGCGGCGCCCGGGCGCTTGTGGTGCCGAAAATGGTCTATCGGGTGGGTTTCTTTCGGGCCCCGAAAGGTTCGAGCACCGTGACCGGACCGGAAACCCACGGCGGCGACCGGCACACTGCCGTCATCAACGCCAGCCGGCAGGGCGCTCCTACGGTTCAGATCCTCGCGGAGTGGCGACGTATCGACGGTCGATGGAAGCTGGCGAATCGGTCACTGTGCAATGGCATTTCGACTCTGGGACTGAAATGATGGAGGATCAACGCCTTCCGCTCGCGGGGCGATCGGATGCCGATCTGCCCGGGCACTGGCTGCTGGCACGATTGGGGAAGCGGGTGCTGCGCCCAGGGGGACTCGAGTTGACCACGCGCCTTCTCGCCGCGGCGGGCATCGGTGGCGCCGATGTGGTGGAACTCGGTCCAGGGCTGGGACGCACGGCCAGCGATATCGTGGCGTTGGGGCCGCGCTCGTACATCGGTGTGGACGACACCGCGGCGGCCACGGCCTCGGTGGCCGATATGGTCGCCCCGTGCGGTGGAACTGTGGTGGTCGCTGACGCAGCCGAGACCGGAGTGGCAACAGCTTCCGCCGATGTCGTCGTCGGGGAGGCGATGTTGACTATGCAGGGGGACAAGTCCAAGCAGCGGATCGTCGCAGAAGCGTTCCGGATCCTGCGGCCGGGCGGGCGCTACGCCATTCATGAACTGGCACTGGCCCCGGACTCGCTGCCCCACGATGTCAAAGACGACATTCGCCGCGGCCTGGCCCGATCGATCAAGGTCAACGCCCGCCCGCTGACCACTGTGGAGTGGACGCGCTTGCTCACCGACGCCGGCTTCGAGGTGGGCCATGTCGACCATGCTCCGATGGCGTTGCTGAACCCGAAGCGGGTGATCGCCGACGAGGGGGTGTTTGGAACACTGCGGATCCTCGGGAACCTGCTGCGTCGCCCCGACGCGCGCCGCCGGGTCCTCGGAATGCGGCAGACGTTCCGCCGGCACCGGCAGTCCCTGGCGGCGGTGGCGATCGTCGGGGTCGTACCTTCGGCCTAGCGGGAGTTCGCTGCGTCCGTGCCTCTGCAGGTTGTCGTCGCCGAGCGCTAGCATCCCGAACATGGGGAGTAGCAGGCTGAAGATGGCGCGCGCCGCCGCCTTCCACGAACTCAAGGCACTCATCGACAAGCATCGACTCAACGCGGTGAGCGACTAGTCGACATAGGTATAGGCCGAGTACGGCAACGCCGCGACGAACAGCCACGCCCTGACAGAGATACCGGTCAGCGGGTCGGCGCAGCTCATCGAGTCCCCGGCCCTGAACAGCCGTAATATCCACGCCATGCTCATCAAGGCTCTGCTGGCGCCGCTGTCTATCGCCACCACCGCGAGCGCGGCGGTGATCGCCTCGATCGCCACCATGGGCAGCGTCGCCGTCGCCGGGTCGATCGCCACCTTCGGCAGTGCGGCGGTTGCCGGGTCGATCGCGACCTCAGGCAGTGCGGCGGTCGCGGGGTCGGTCGGCACGATGGGCAGCGTCGCCGTCGCGGGGTCGGTCGGCACGGTCGGCAGCGTGGCCGTCGCAGGCAGCGCAGTCACGGCGCTGTCGCTGCTGATGAGCGGATGCGCGGCCTGTGTGGGCTGTGTGTCCTGCCGCCGCTGCAAGGGCTGCGTGGCCTGCTCGCAGTGCCAGGACTGCATCGGCTGTGTGGGCTGTTACAACTGCTCGGGGTTGCGCAACGCGGTCGGCCTGCGTGACGTACACGAGCCGGTGGCTGCGTCAGCTCACCGCTGAGTTCCATCGCATCGTCCGCTGCAGGGGTTGTCGTAGTCGCGCGTTAGCATCCCGCACATGGGGGCTAAGAAGGCTGAAGACGGCAAGAGTCTTGTTTGGGTCGTCGTGCTGTATCTCGTCTTCGTCGTCGTCGCGTGGCCCTATTTTCTGGGGACCTGGCTGGCCGTGCAACTCGGGGCGGACAACCCGTCCGCGGCGAGGTCGGCGACCGGCTGGTTCCTGGAAGTGCTGTGGCTGGGCGGCTTGGTGTCGCTCGCCGGGCGGGCGTGGCTCAACGAGAAGCAGAAAAAGGACGCGGCCCGCCGCCTCGAACTCCTCACTCAGCAACGTCAGCGGGAGTTCGGGTCGGCCGGCGCGAGTCTCTACGAGCGGGCAGACGAGTGGGTGTCGATGATCGCCGCATCGGAGGCCGCCAGGACGGGATGGCTCGGAAATCCCGCTGATTTCGACTTTCGCGCCGACCTGGAGGCGATCGCCGCCAATCTGCGCCGGGCCGAGAAGATCCGCACCGTCACGGCGGACGCCTCGTCGATCCGCGAGTTCAGCCAGGCCGATCAGCAGATGCTGCACGACGCGAAGGTCGAGATCGCCAAGCTGGAGACCTCGGTGAAGCAGCGCGTCGAACTGATCGGCAAATGCGCAGAGCAGGCCGCCGACATCGACCGCGCCCTGCGTGAGGAACGCGAAAGCGTTGTCATGGCCAAGCGGCGCGAGGATCTGCGCGGACGCCTCGGCCCGATCCTCTACGGATCTCAGCAGATGCCGATTGACAGCCCTTCAGAGTCTGCCGACGTGGTGACGGCACGCGCCACCGCCTTCCACGAACTCAAGGCCCTGATCGACAAGCATCGACTCAACGTTGCGAGCGACTAGAACGTCGCGTAGGACTGCCTCGACATGGTGAAGCCGTGTCCGGACCGCGAGTCCGTGCACGACATCGCCGCCAGGGTGCTGGTGCACGTCACGGTGCCGGCGCTGATCGAGGACCCGTAGTCCAGTGGGGCACCGCCGCCCAGTGCGGTATCGCCGGCACATACGAAACTCGCCCCCTGGCCGCCGGATGGAGCGTCGGATAGAGCGCCGGATAGAGAGATGCCCTGGCCGTAGTCGAATTCGCATCCGGGCGGCCTCGGTGGTGCCGACCAGTCTCGCTCGCGGATGTCGCACCGGACGTACGACGGTTCGATCACGCAGCCGATGTTGCCCGACGGTGAGGTGAAGCCGGTGAGTTCCTCGACGACAAGGTCGGCGTCGGCGACACCGCTGGGAAGCAGGATCATGGCGACGCTGGCCAGCACGGCTCCGGAGGTCGTCGCGGCCCAATTGGTGTGCACGTTCACCTCCGCAGTTCGAAGACATCCGCTGTGGCTGCTGAATATGTGATGGTAGATCTACCCGTGGTCGGTGTCCCCGGAGCGGACGCTGTGCAACTCGGCGGGGCGCAACTCAGGGCGAGGAGGTCGTGCATGTCGCGCATCTTCCTGAGCCATTCAAGCCTCGACATGCGCCAAGCAATCGCACTCAAGCGCTGGCTGGCCGGGCAGGATCCGCCCCTGGCGAACGAGATCTTCCTTGATGTCGACGCCGATTCCGGCTTGCGAACCGGGACGCGATGGAAAGAAGCGCTGCGCCGGGCGAACGCTCGCTGTGAAGCCGTCGTGTGCCTGCTGTCGGCGAATTGGGAGGCGTCCCACGAGTGCAAGGTGGAGTACCGCACCGCTGAGAACCTCAACAAGCAGATTTTCTGCGCCCGGCTGGAACCGTCCACCGGTGATGACCTGACCTCGGAGTGGCAGCGCTGTGACCTCTTCGGTGACGGGCCTAAGACGCAGATCGACATCGGCTCCGGGCCGCCGGTGGAATTCGCCACCGAGGGTCTCTACCGGCTGCGGGACGGGATCCGGGGGGCCGGCATCGGAGCCGAGTCGTTCGTCTGGCCGCCGCCTGACGATCCGGGCCGGGCGCCCTACCGAGGCTGGGAGCCGCTCGACGCCGCCGACGCGGCGGTGTTCTTCGGGCGCGACGCCCAGATAATCCGGGCGTTGGACAAGATCCGGGGGATGAGGCTGTCCGGCCTCAACACTCTGTTCGTGGTCCTGGGCCCGTCGGGCACCGGGAAGTCATCGTTTCTGCGTGCCGGCGTACTGCCGAGGCTGCGTCGGGAAGACCGTCGATTCGCGGTGCTTCCGATCGTCCGCCCGGAACGCAATGTGCTCACCGGCCCATCGGGCTTGGCACCGGCCATCGCCGGTGCTCGGGAGAAATGTGGGCTGACCCAGCCCAGCCTGGGCGACATCAAGGCCGCCTGTCTGCGTGAAGATGTTGCGCTGGTTGCCGATTGGCTCGCCGAGATCCGCCTGGTAAGCGCCGAACGGTTGCTGGACCGCGGCGGCTCCCAGGGGAGCGCACCGACGCTGGTGCTGCCGTTGGACCAGGCCGAGGAATTGTTCTCGGCAGATGCCGGAGCGCAGGCCGACGCATTCCTGCGGTTGATGGCAGGCCTTGCCGAACGGCTCAACGACACCGAAACGGGCCTGATCGTGGCAGCTACCATCCGGACCGACCGCTACGAGGTGATGCAGACACACCCCGAACTGGCCGCCGTCGGAACGGTTCTGTTCGACGAGCTCAAACCCATGCCGGCAACGCAATTCAAAGAGGTGATCGTCGGGCCTGCGCAGCGGGCGACAGAGGCGGGGAAGCCCCTGCGGGTCGCGGCCGATCTCGTCGAGAGGCTGCTGGCCGACTCCGCCGATGGCGCGGACACCCTGCCGATCCTGGCGTTGACGCTGTCGCGGCTGCACACGGACTATGGCAGCAGCGGTGAGCTGACGCTCGCACAGTACGACGCACTCGGCGGTATGCGGAGAGTGGTGCAGACCGAGATCGACGAGGTGCTGTCGAACGATCCCGGACATCGGGGTGCTCAGCTCGCGGAGTTGCGTGGCGCCTTCATCCCCTGGCTGGCGACGATCAACCCGGATAATGATCAGCCGATGCGAAGGGTGGCACGGTTCGCCGACCTGCCCGCGGCCAGTCTGCCGCTGATCGACGCGCTGGAAGCCAAGCGTTTGATGGTCAAAGACGTCCGTGATGGCCAGACGGTGACC
>JAUPLT010000220.1 GCA_030836785.1 Actinomycetota bacterium | reverse complement strand
ACACCCCAGCAGTATGGGGTAGGTTCGCGGTCCGTGACCGCCGATCTGCATGTGGCCGCCGCGGCGATCGCGTCGGCGCCGATGTTCGACGGCCTGGACAGCGCCCACGCGGATTTCCTTGCCGCCCAGAGCCGGCCGATCGTGTTGCCGGCCGGTCAGGTGCTGTTCCGTAGGGGCACCCCGTCCACCGGCTTCTACGTGGTGCGTGATGGACGCGTGCAACTGTCGGTGTCCAACTCCGAGGGCATGGTCAAGGTGCTGGAGATCGTCAGCCCCGGTGGTGCGTTCGGGCATGCGGTGATGTTCCTGCGCGAGCCCTACCCGGTGGATGCCACCGCCCTGGTCGACACCCATCTGGTCTTCGTCCCGGCCTCGGCCGTCGACCGCATCCTTGACGGGGATCCGGCGATGGCGCGGCTGATGCTGGCCTCGATGGCCCGCCGGCTGCAGGCCAAGGTGCAGGACATCGCCATGCTCTCGCTGCAATCGGCCAGCCAGCGCATCGTCGCCTACATCCTGGGGGCGATGCGCGACCCGGGCAACGACGACGCCGGAGGTCCCGGGTCGTCGGCGATCGTGGAGCTCCCAGCGCTCAAGCAGGTGTTGGCTTCCCGGCTGGGGATGACCCCGGAGACATTCTCCCGAGCCATGCGCACCCTGTCCGGTGAGGGGTTGTTGTCGGTGGACGGTTCGACGGTGCAAATCCCCGACGTGGACGCGCTGGACGCCTACGTGAGCGGCGGCCCGCAGGTGTGACTCCCGGGTCGCAACCCCGGTCTCCAGGTGTGATCGGGACCACACCGGTGGCTTGACATAGATCAATGGCAGGGCTTCGACGGGCTCGTAGCGTCGGTCGAGACACCCCCGATTGAGGAGAACCATGTTCTGTTACCAGTGCGAGCAGACCGACCGCACGCCCCAGCCCGACCGTCCCAACCTGCTGAGCTTCGGCTGCGCGGCCACCAAGGGCAACTGCGGTAAGGACGCCACCACAGCGGCACTGCAGGACGTTCTGGTCGAGGTCAACCTGGGCATCGGCCAGTACGCGCAGAAGCTTCGCGAACTGGGTTCCCCCGACCCGCGGTTCGCCGCACACGCCTCATTCGACCTGTTCACCACGCTGACCAATGTCAACTTCAACGCCACCCGGTTCATGTCGCTGATCGCCGAGGCGGTCGGGGTGCGCGACGAGGCCAAGTCCGCCTACGAGGCGGCTGCCCGCGCGGCCGGTGTCGAGCCCGAAACCCTCACCGGCGCAGCCCAGTTCATTCCGGCCACCAAGATCTCCGAGGTGGTCGCCCAAGCCGCGACCGTCGGAGTGGACGTCGGGCTCGACGTTCTCGGCGCCGACATCGTGGGCCTGCGCAACCTCAACCTGTACGGACTCAAGGGTGTCTGCGCCTACGCTCACCACGCCCACGCGCTGGGGTACCGGACCGACGACACCGACGCCGGAATCGAGAACGGCCTGGCCTTCCTCGGAGCCGGGCCCACTGAAGCCGATGCCCTGCTCGGCGAGGCCCTGGAACTGGGCAATGTGAACTTCACGGTGATGGAGATGCTCGACGCCGCCAATACCGGCAGCTTCGGGGATCCGGTGCCGACTCCGGTGCGGGTCACCCCGGTGGTGGGCAAAGCCGTCCTCGTCTCCGGCCACGACCTGCACGACTTGGCCGCGGTCCTGGAGGCCACCGCGGGCACCGGGATCAACGTCTACACCCACGGCGAGTTGCTGCCCGCGCACGGCTACCCGGAGTTGCATAAGCACAGCCACCTCGCCGGTAACTACGGCGGCGCCTGGCAGGACCAGCAGCGTGACTTCACCGCGTTCCCGGGGCCGATCGTGATGACATCGAACTGCCTGATCGAGCCGCAGCCCGCCTACCGCAACCGCATCTTCACCACCGGGCCGGTCGGCTGGCCCGGCATCCGGCACGTGGATTGCGCCGACCTGTCGCTGGTGGTCAAGGCCGCCCAGTCGCTACCGGGCTTCACCGAGGAGGTGCCGGCCGAAACCGTCACCACCGGCTTCGGCCACAATGCGGTGCTGTCGGTGGCCGACACGGTGATCGAGGCCGTCAAGGCCGGTGACATCTCGCGGTTCCTGCTGATCGGCGGCTGCGACGGCGCCGCGCCGGGCCGCAACTACTACACCGACGTGGCCGACCATGCGCCGTCCGACACCGTGCTGATGACGCTGGGCTGCAACAAGTACCGGTTCAACAGCCACGAGTTCGGCGAGATCGGCGGGATTCCGCGACTGCTCGACGTGGGCCAGTGCAATGACAGTTACTCCGCCATCCGGATCGCGCTGGCGCTGGCCGACGCTTTCGACTGTGGCGTCAACGATCTGCCGCTGAGCCTGTTCGTCTCCTGGTTCGAGCAGAAGGCCGCCGCCGTGCTGCTGACGCTGCTGTCCCTGGGAATCCGCAACATCCGCCTGGGGCCGACCCTGCCGGCGTTCCTCACTCCCGCAGTGGTGGACATCCTCGTGGAGAAGTTCGCGCTCAAGCCCATCGGCGACCCGGCAGAGGATCTCGCCGCCGCGATGGCGGGTGCGTGATGAGCGGTGCCCTCGGGCAAGCTGACCCGGTGCAGACCGATGCGGTAGTGGGCTACGACATCACCCTGGTGACCGCCGACGGACAGGAGTCGACGCTGCACTGCGGCGCCGGCACCAGCGTCCTGACGGCCGCCGAGCAGGCCGGCTTGGTGCTCAAGTCGGCCTGTCAGGGCGGCGGTTGCGGGGCCTGCTCCGCGGTGCTCACCGGTGGCCGGGTCGAGATGGGCGATCACGACCCCGATGTCATCGAAGTCCCCGAGGACGAGGGTGGAATCCTGTTGTGCAGCAGCTTTCCCCGCGAGGACTGCCGCATCGAACTGCCTTATGACGCGGCCAAGATCGTCACCGCGCCGCCGAGTACGCACGACGCCGAGATCACCGCGCTGGATCGGGTGGCCGACGGGGTGATGCGGGTGACGCTCACGCTGCGGCCGGCGGAGGACGGATCGTCCTCGGCGGATTTTGAATCCGGTCAGTTCTTCCGGGTGACGGTTCCGGGTGCTGCGCCGGTTGCGGTGCCGGGCACTATCCCGGGCAGCGAGGCCCGCCGGGCGTACTCACCGGCCAATGTCGCCAACTGGGACGGGCGGTTGGAGTTCTTCATCCGGCTGCTGCCCGGTGGCGTCATGTCGGAATACCTGTCCGAGCGCGCCGGGGTGGGGGACGTCCTCACCGTGTCGAGTGCGGACGGCGAATTCGTACTGGCGGAGAACGGACTTCGGCCACGGTGGTTCCTGGCCGGCGGAACCGGGCTGTCCCCGCTGCTGTCGATGCTGCGCAAGATGGCGGAGTGGGGAGACCCGCAGCCCGCCCGGCTGTTCTTCGGTGTCACCCGGCACGGCGAGGTGTTCGCGCAGGACGAGATCGCCGCTCTCGCTGGGACGCTGCCCGACTTCCACGCCGAAACCGTGGTGTGGAATGCCGATCCGGCTTGGACGGGTCCGGTGGGCAACCCTGTCGAGATGGCAGCCGCCGAGCTGGCCATGCTCGACGAGATGCCCGACGTCTACATTTGCGGTCCGCCGCCGATGACTGACGCGGCCGTCGCGGCGCTGACCGCCGCTGGTGTGCCGACGGAACAGATTCACCTGGAAAGGTTCTCGTCCTCCAACTGAGCCGGATCGCGGGAGCCGGGTGGCCAGATGGAGGGTGCAGCGTGTTACCCCTCGATGCTCAGGGCTTGGGTGGGGCAGTTCTCGCAGGCTTGCTCCAGATCGATGCGGCGGTCGGCCGGAACGTCGTCCATCAGGATGTTCAGTGCGCCGTCCGGACCGATCTCGAAGATGTCCGGGGCGGTCGCCTCGCACAGCCCGATCGAGGAGCACTTGGTGCGGTCGACGACGATCCTCATCGTGCCTTCTCCGGGGTGAACTCGGCCTGCATGGACATCACGGTGTGGAAGAAGTT
>JAUPLT010000219.1 GCA_030836785.1 Actinomycetota bacterium | reverse complement strand
TTGTAGACCAGGTAGCTGCCCCGCGTCGTCGCGATCGCCTGAGCCAGTTGATCGCGCGCGGCGGCACTGGCGGTCGGTGCCACCGCAACGCCGGAGGTCAGCACGCAACACAGCGCCAGACTCACCCGCGCGAGGCGGGTTAGTCGAGCGAATCCGGTTGGGGCCATGAAACTTTCGGGAACCTCTCGGGCGAAGCGTGCGTGACGACCGCATCAACGATAGCCACACCTGAATCACTGTCAACAAAGGTCACGGCGCTGAATCCATTGTGTTCCAGGCGGATCACGAAACGCCGCGCGGCGCCGGGATTGATTAGCGCGGAGCCGCAACGGGAACTCATTCCCCAGCGCGGCCGTCAGCGCCGCAACAGACAGAGGAGCCAGAAATGTTCTTAACGATTATCGGCGCCGTTGTGGTCGGGGCGATCATCGGCGCACTCGCGCGCCTGGTGATGCCCGGGAAGCAGAGTATCGGTGTCGTGATGACGATCCTGCTCGGCGTAGTCGGGTCCCTTCTCGGATCATGGGTGACCGCACAGTTCGGCTACCACAACGCCAACGGCGGATTCGCGGTTCTGCCCTTCATCGTCGGAGTGCTGGCGGCCGCGGTGTTGATCGCCGTCTACGTCGGAGTTTCGGGCCGGCGCGGAACGACCGTGCACCGCTGATCCCCGCTCTGCCCGCCAGGCCACCGAAGGGTCGTCGGCGGATACGCTCGACGGATGGTGACCAGGCGCGAGGAGCGTACGTTCAGCGGGGTCGGGGGCGTCGAGATCGTCTACGACGTGTGGACTCCGGATACCGAACCGCGCGGCGTGGTGGTGCTGGCCCACGGCTACGGCGAACACGCCCGGCGCTACGACCACGTCGCGCAGCACTTCGGGGAAGCCGGGCTGGTGACCTACGCCCTCGATCACCGCGGACACGGCCGCGCGGGCGGTAAGCGGGTGCGGGTTCGGCACATGGCGGAGTTCGTCTCCGACTATCGGGATCTGGTGAACGTGGCGCGCGCCGAGCACCCCGGCCGCCCATTGATCGTCCTCGGCCACAGCATGGGTGGCGGCATCGTGTTCGCCTACGGGGTGCAGCACCCGGGCGACTACGACCTGATGGTGCTCTCCGGACCGGCGATTGCCGCACACACCGGGGTGTCCAAGGTGAAGGCCATCATCGGCAAGGCCGTCGGTTCGATCCTGCCCGACCTGCCGATCGAGGCGATCGACGCGAATGCCGTGTCCCGGGACAAGGCCGTCGTCGCCGACTACAAGGCCGACCCGCTGGTCTACCGCGGGAAGGTGCCGGCCGGGATCGGGAAGGCGCTGCTCGTCGTGGGGGAGACGATGCCAGCCCGGGCGCCGGCCATCACCGCACCGCTGCTCGTCGTGCACGGGGAGGACGATCAACTGGTGTCGGCGGAGGGGAGCCGGCGGCTCGTGCAGTGCATCGGCTCCACTGACGTCGAACTCAAGGTCTACCCCGAGCTCTACCACGAAGTGTTCAACGAGCCCGAGCGCGAACAGGTCCTCAACGACGTCACCGACTGGATCACCTCGCGGCTATGACCCCGTGCATGGGTCACCGCACGGCTATGACCCCGTGCATGGGTCACCGCACGGCTATGACGCCGGTCCGCGGCCTGGTTGCCGCCGTCCTGGCATTCACCGTTGTCGTCGCGATGGTCACCGGTTGCGGTCGCGGAGATCAGCGGGTCACCGCCTGGGTCGACGAGGAGGTCACCTTCGTCGCTGACGGGCTGACCGTGCACGGCACCTACCGCCATCACGGCGATGGAACCGCGCCGGCTGCGCTGCTGATCTCCGAGAGCGGGCGCACCGACCGCGACGGCGATAACAACGTCGCCGGTCCGGTCGGCAATATGCGCCAACTTGCCGAGTATCTCTCCGGTCGCGGGGTGTCCAGCTTGCGCTACGACAAAGTGGGTACCGGCGCCACCGGACTCGGCCGCTACGCGGCCAACCCGGCCGATGTGGGCAGCGCCGTCTACACCGCCGGAGCCCGGGCCGCCATCCGGTTCCTGGCCGCGCAACCGGGCACCGACGCGGACCGCATCTCGGTCTACGCCCTCGGTGAAGGCACCGTGCACGCGATGACTCTGGCCGCCGACACGGCCGCGGGCGCGCCGGCGATCCACTCGGTGGGGCTGCTGCAACCGTTGCCTGCCCGTTACCTCGATCTGATCAGCAATCGGGTGAACGCCGACATGGCCGCGGCGGTGCGGGCCGGGACCAAGACCCAACAGCAGGCCGACGCAGTGCAGGCCGCCTGGCGCGCCGCGGTGACCCAGGCCCGGACGACGGGCACCGCCCCGACCGGGCTGCCCGACGGGCTGAGCGCGATCCTCAACCCGGGCAACGTCAAGGCGGTCGTGGAGGCCGACGGCATCGATCCGCTGAGGCTGGCCGCCGGCATCCCGGCCGGAACGCCGGTCCTGCTCAGCTGTTCGGACTCCGACGGTCAGGCTGACTGTGCAGACATGAGTCCGCTGCGTGATGCCCTCGCGCACACCGCACTGCAGGTCGCCGAACTCGCCGGTGTCAATCACGTCCTGCGCGACGATCCGACCGACAATGTCGGCAACTACGCCCGACAGGATCCACTGTCCGCGCAGCTGACCAGCGCGTTGGACGAGTTCGTCACGAAATGAGCGGGCGCGCCCCGCGGCCTGTGGACGAATTCGATCTTGGGGACAACGACCGGTCAGTGCCGTTCCCCGGCGGTCTGTCGTCGGCCGCATCACCTACCGTGGCGCCATGACCGACGACCGGATGCTGGCCCGTATCGCGGCGCTCCTGCGCCAAGCCGAGGGAACCGACAACCCCCATGAAGCGGAGGCCTTCATGGCTGCCGCCCAGCGGCTGGCCACCGCGACCTCCATCGACCTTGCGGTGGCCCGTGCCCATTCGGCTGGGCGCGGAACCGCCCAGACACCCGACCAGCGCACCATCACCATCGGCGACCCCGGTAGCCGGGGCCTACGCACCTACGTTCAGTTGTTCGCGGTGATCGCCGCGGCCAACGACGTCCGCTGCGATGTGGCGTCGAACTCCGCCTACGTCTATGCCTACGGGTTCAGCGAGGACATCGACGCCACCCATGCCCTGTACGCCAGCCTGGTGGTCCAGATGGTGCGTTCCTGCGACGCCTACCTGGCGACCGGGGCGCACCGGCCCACCCCCACCATCACCGCTCGGCTCAACTTCCAGTTGGCGTTCGGGGCGCGGATAGGGCAGCGGCTCTCCGAGGCCCGCGACGAGGCCAAGCGCGAGGCCACCGAATCGCGGACCGCCGCCCCGGGAACCGCCATCGCATTGCGCAACAAGGAGATCGAGTTGAGGGACCATTACCGGCAGCAGTCGAAGGCCCGGGGAACGTGGCGGGCCAGCCGGGCCTCGGCGGGTTACTCGTCGGCCGCGCGCAGGGCCGGCGACCGGGCCGGACGGCAGGCCCGACTCGGTGCGAGCCCGGAATTGCCAGGAAACCGGACCCGGCTGAGGGGGTGAGTGTCCGCGACACCCAACGCGCCCGCGTCTACGCCGCCGAAGCCTTCGTACGCACCATCTTCGACCGGGCCGCCCAGGGCAGTTCGCGCTCCATCGACTTCTTCGGCGCCCGGATCACCCTGCCGCCGGAAGCCAGGTTCGGGTCTGTCCCCTCGGTGCAGCGCTATGTCGACGGGGTCCTGGCGTTGCCCGCGGTCACCGCCCGCTGGCCGCACCGGACTCCGCTGGGGGTTCGTGCCCGTCGCGGCGCCACCGCGGCGCACTACGAACGCCGCGCAGTCGGCGCGGTGATCGCGGTGCCCGCTGACGTCGGCTGGGCGTTACGCGAACTGGTCGTCCTGCACGAGGTGGCCCACCACCTCGACAACACTGCTGGGCCTCCGCATGGCCCTGGGTTCGTCGCCACCTTCTGCGACCTGGCCGCGCTGGTGATGGGTCCCGAGGTCGGCTACGTGCTGCGGGTCGTCTACGCCAAGGAGGGTGTGCGATAGCTACGCTCGGACGGATGACGGACGGGATGGGGCCCGAGCAGTGGCAGGCCGTCGACGATCTGCTCGACCGGACCCTCCTCGCCGACGATCCGGCCCTGAGTGCGGCGCTGGCCGACTCGGCGGCCGCGGGTCTGCCGCCGATCGAGGTCTCCGCCCAGACCGGCCGGCTGCTCTACTTGCTGGCCCGGATCAGCGGCGCGCGCCGGGTTCTGGAGATCGGCACCCTCGGCGGTTACAGCACCATCTGCCTGGCCCGCGGGGTGGGGCCGGAAGGCCGCGTCGTCACCCTCGAGTACAGCCCGCGGCACGCGGAGGTGGCGTCGGCCAACCTCGTCCGCGCGGGAGTCGCGGACCGGGTCGACATCGTGCTCGGACCGGCCCTGGACACCCTGCCCGGCCTGACCGGGGAATTCGATCTGGTGTTCATCGACGCGGACAAGGAGAACAACAGCGCCTACCTGTCCTGGGCGGTGCGACTGGCCCGGCCGGGCACCGTCATCGTCGTCGACAATGTGGTGCGCGCCGGCCGCATCGTGTCCCCGGCGCCGGATGACACTCAGGGCCGGGCGGTGCGGGACATGCTGGAGTTGATGGGGTCGGACGATCGGCTGGAGGCTGCGGCGCTCCAGACCGTCGGCACCAAGGGCTGGGACGGCCTGGCGATCGCCCGGGTCAGGTAGCCATCACCTGGACCGGCACGCCGTTGAGCACTGACGTGCCGGACAGCGGTTCGATGAGCGAACTGTCCAGCAGGCTGTTGACGTTCACGCCCGGCTGAGCGGCGGCGACGGACATCCGGGTGCCCGTGGCGGTGTGGCCCCAGCCGTGCGGTAGCGACACCACACCCGGCCGGATCGCGTCGGTGATCTCCACCGGCACCTGGAGCTTTCCCCCTGGTCCGGTGATCACCGCGGTGTCGGCGAGGCCCAGCCTGGTCGCGTCGTCGGGGTGAATCTGCAGCGTGCAACGGTTGGAGCCGCCGGCCAGGGCGGGCAGGTTGTGCATCCAGCTGTTGTTGGAGCGCAGGTGACGCCGGCCGATCAGCAGGAAGTCGGTGCTGTCCGATTCCAGCGACGCCGCCAGGCGGGGGATATCCGCCATGATCGGTTCGGGGGCGATTTCCACCATCCCCGACGGGGTGCGCAGAACCTCCGGAATTCGCGGTGTCAGTGGCCCCAGGTCGATGCCGTGCGGGTTGTCGATGACTCGCTGCAGGGTCACCCCGCCGGGTCTGGTGCCGAAGGCGTCGCCGAACGGCCCCAGCCGCAACATCATGTCCAGCCGGCGCTGATGTCCCGGGCCGTCGATGAGCATTGCCGCCAACTCGTCGACCTCGCGGCCCGCCACCGGTGAGGTGCCGTCGGCGACCTCCTTGGCCAGGACGGCCGAAATGATCTGCTGGTCAACAAGTTCGGTGGCGGTGCCGGCGTTCTCCAGCGCGCCCAACCCGAGCAGACTCAGCGTCAGCCGGGCCAGGATCTCCGCCTCGTCCGGCCGGCCGGGCGGCAGTGCGAACACCGGCGGGGAGTAGCGCGCCGTGGTGCGCACTGCCACTCCGGACAGCGCCACGTCGAAGTGCGCGCTGGAGGACGGCGGCGGAGGCGGCAGGATGACGTCGGCGTGGCGGGTGGTCTCGTTGAGATAGGGATCGACCGACACCATGAACTCCAGGGTGTCCAGCGCGGCCGCCAGCCGGGGCCCGTCCGGCGCCGAGAGCACCGGGTTGCCGGCGATGGTGACCAGCGCCCGGACCTGGCCGTCGCCCGGGGTCTCGATCTCCTCGGGCAGCAGGGCGGTGGGCAGTTCCGCGGCGACCTCGGGGTGGCCGGACACCCGGCTGTGCCAGCGCCCGACGGAGAAGCCGCGGCCCGGCCGGGGCGGGCGCGGTGCGGCACTGATCGGGGAGGTGGCGAACATCGCCCCACCGGGCCGGTCGAGGTTACCGGTCAGCAGGTTGACGACGTCGACCAGCCAGCTGGTCAGGGTGCCGAAACGCACCGTCGAGGTGCCGATCCGCCCGTAGACGCAGGTGCGCGGACCGGCGGCGATATCCCGGGCCAGGTCGCGGATATCGTCGGCGGGGACGCCGCAGTGCTCGGCGACGGCCTGCGGTGGGAACTCCAGTGCCGCGGCCCGCACCCGCTCGAGCCCGATCACGTGGCTGTCGAGACCGCCGAGGTCGGGGTCGGTCAGGTCTTCGTCGAAGAGCACGTTGACGACGGCGAACAGCAGCGCGGCATCGGTGCCGGGCCGCGGTGCGAGGTGCCGATCGGCGGCGGCCGCGGTCCGGGTGCGGTTGGGGTCGATCACGGTGAGCCGGCCACCGCGGCGGCGCAGCGCCTTCAGCTTTCCGGGGAAGTCGGCGGTGGTTCCCACGCTGCCGTTGGACACCAGTGGGTTGGCGCCGATGATCACCAGGTGGTCGGTGCGGTCGATGTCGGGCACGGTGAACGCGAACGGGTTGCCGAACAGATAGCCGCATGCCACCTGCTTGGGCATCTGATCCAGGGTGCTGGCCGAGAACACCTGCCGGGTCTTGAGCGCGCGCACGAGTTGCGGGGCGTACAGAGCGCCGGCGATGGTGTGGGCATTGGGGTTGCCCAGGTAGACGGCCACCGACCCGCCTCCCGTGGCGGCGGCCACCCGGACCAGCCCGTCCGCGGCCGCGGCCAGCGCCTCATCCCAACTCGCCTCGACCAGTTCGCCGCCGCGGCGTATCAACGGCACCCGCAACCGGTCCGGGTCATTGTCGAGTTCGGCGAAACTCGCCCCCTTCGGGCACAGGTAACCGTGGCTGAAGACGTCATCGCGGTCTCCGCGGGCACCGGTCACCCGGGGGCCGTCGGCTCCAACGTCATCGACGGTCAGGACCAGCCCGCAGGTGGCTTCACACAGGGGGCAGATTCGCAGCGCGGTGCTCACCTTGCCACTGTGCGGCACCGCGGTGCCGCAGGCAAGGCCCCGACGCGGGGCGGGTCAGTCGCAGACCGCGCCGCCGGCAGCCGACCCGACCAGACGGCGGTACTTGGCCAGCACCCCGGTGGTGTACCGCGGCGGCGGCGGCGAGAATCCCGGCTTGCGGGAATCGAACTCGGCCTGGTCGACCAGCACGTCGAGTTTCTGGTTGGCGACGTCGAGGCGAATCCGGTCGCCGTCGCGCAGGAACGCGATGGGTCCGGCGTCGACGGCCTCCGGCGCGATATGGCCCACACACAGCCCGGTGGTGCCGCCGGAGAACCGCCCGTCGGTTAGCAGCAGCACATCCTTGCCCAGTCCGGCGCCCTTGATCGCGCCGGTGATGGCGAGCATCTCGCGCATGCCGGGACCGCCCTTGGGGCCCTCGTAGCGGATCACCACGACATCACCGGAGGTGATGGTGCCGTCCTCGAGGGCATCCATGGCCGCCCGTTCGCCGTCGAACACCCGCGCCGTGCCCTCGAACACGTCCGAGTCGAAACCGGCGGACTTGACCACCGCGCCCTCGGGTGCCAGCGAGCCGTGCAGGATCGTGATGCCGCCGGTCGGGTGGATCGGGTTGGTCAGCGCGCGCAGCACCTTGCCGTCGGGATCGGGCGGGGAGATGTGGGCCAGATTCTCGGCCATCGTCCTGCCGGTGACGGTGAGCACGTCACCGTGCAGCAGACCCGCGTCGAGCAGGGCCTTCATCACCACCGGGACGCCGCCGATGCGGTCGACGTCGTTCATCACGTGCGAACCGAACGGTTTGACGTCGGCCAGGTGCGGGACCTTGGCGCCGACCCGGCTGAAATCGGCCAGCGACAACTCGACCTGCGCCTCGTGGGCGATGGCGAGCAGGTGCAGCACGGCGTTGGTGGATCCGCCGAACGCCATCACCACCGCGATGGCGTTCTCGAACGCCTCCTTGACGAGGATGTCGCGGGCGGTGATCCCGCGGCGCAGCAGGTCCACGACGGCGATACCGCTGCGGCGGGCGTAGCCGTCGCGGCGGCGGTCGGTGGCCGGCGGGGCGGCGCTGCCCGGAAGTGAAAGCCCCAGCGCCTCAGCGGCACTGGCCATCGTGTTGGCGGTGTACATCCCGCCGCACGCGCCCTCGCCGGGGCAGATCGCGCGCTCGATGGCGTCGACGTCCTCGCGGCTGATCAACCCGCGCGCGCATGCGCCGACGGCCTCGAAGGCGTCGATGATGGTGACTTCGCGTTCGGACCCGTCGGGCATCTTGGCCCAGCCCGGCAGGATCGAACCCGCGTAGAGGAACACCGCGGCCAGGTCGAGGCGGGCGGCGGCCATCATCATCCCGGGCAGCGACTTGTCACAGCCGGCGAGCATGACCATGCCGTCCAGGCGTTCCGCCTGCATCACGGTCTCCACGCTGTCGGCGATGATCTCCCGGGACACCAGCGAGAAGTGCATACCCTCGTGCCCCATCGCGATGCCGTCGGACACCGATATGGTGCCGAACTTCATCGGGAACCCGCCGGCCTCGAACACGCCTTCCTTCGCGGCGTCGGAGAGTCGGTCCAGCGAGAGGTTGCATGGGGTGATCTCGTTCCATGACGACGCCACCCCGATCTGCGGCTTGGCGAAGTCGTCGTCCCCCATGCCGACCGCCCGCAGCATGCCGCGCGCCGCGGCCTTCTCCAGACCGTCGGTGACGTCGCGGCTGCGGGGCTTGATATCGGGAGTGTCGCTCACGGAGCAAGTATGGACCGTCCGGCCCGGACCGGGATCACGGGTATACCCCTCAGGGGTACCGGGTACGGTGGCGGGATGGCACAGGGCTATTCGGCCGACAAGGAGAACTACGCGCGGCGGCTGAAGCGGATCGAGGGTCAGGTCCGCGGTATCGGCAAGATGATCGACGAGGACAAGTACTGCATCGACGTGCTGACCCAGATCAGCGCCGTCACCAGTGCGCTGCAGTCGGTCGCGTTGGGTTTGCTCGACGAGCACCTCAAACACTGTGTCAGCCACGCCGTCGCCGAGGGTGGCGAGGAGGCCGAACGCAAGCTCGCCGAAGCCTCCGCCGCGATCGCCCGACTGGTCCGGTCCTGAACCCGTGGTCTCGACCCGATGTCGATGCGGTCTCCGCTGGTGCCGGGGGGTTTTGCGGTCCGGTGGGGATGGCTAGCGTGAAGGTCTGCCCGACAGCACCATGACGGCCGGCACTGCCGCCGCGACTCCGACCGGCCCGTGGACGCCACGGGTCGGCTTTTCGCTCGGCGTGCTCGCCGCCGCCGCGTTCATCTACGTGACCGCCGAGATCATGCCGGTCGGGGCGCTGCCGGCCATCGCCGCCGATCTGGACGTCAGTGTGGCGGTGGTGGGCACCCTGCTGGCCAGTTACGCGCTGGTGGCCGCGGTGGCCACGGTGCCACTGGTGCGCTGGACTGCGCTCTGGCCGCGCCGGCGCACGCTGCTGTTCACGCTGGTCTGTCTGACGGTGTCCCAGGTGATCTCCGCGCTGGCGCCGACGTTCGCGGTGCTGGCGCTGGGTCGGGTGCTGTGCGCGGTGACCCATGGGCTGATGTGGTCGGTCATCGCCCCGATCGGGGTGCGACTGGTACCGGCCACCCATGCCGCCCGCGCCACCATGGCCGTCTACGTGGGAACCGGTCTGGCGCTGGTCATCGGCAGCCCATTGACTGCGGCGATGAGTGGGCTGTGGGGGTGGCGGCCCGCCGTCGCGATGATCGCGGTGGCGGCCGCCATCGTCACCCTGGCCGCTCGGCTGGTGCTACCGCCCATGACTCCGCCCGTCCGCGGCGGGCCGGGCGCGGTTCCGCGTCGGCCCTGGCATCAGCAGAACCGTCGGCTGCTGGTGATGTGCCTGCTCACCCTGGTCGGAGTGACCGGCCACTTCATCTCGTACACCTTCATCGTGGTGATCATCGGAGACATCGTCGGGGTGCGGGGCCCGGGCCTGGCCTGGCTGCTCGCCGGGTACGGGGTGGCCGGGCTGATGACGATGGCCCTGCTGGCCCGGCCGGGCGACCGCCATCCCCGACTGGCGATCGTCGGATGCCTGGCGGTGCTGACCCTGGTGCTGGCCTGGCTGGCCGTTCTGGGGTTCGTCGGCGGGGGAACCGCCGTGCTGGTCGGCCTCGGAAGTGCGGCGATCATCGGCTGGGGCGCGACCGCGACCGCCGTGCCCCCGATGCTGCAGTCCGCGGCGATGCGGCACTCGCCGACCGACCCCGACGGCGCCTCCGGGTTGTACGTGGCGGCGTTCCAGGTGGGCATCATGGCGGGCTCGCTGATCGGTGGCGCCCTCTACGAGCACGCCGGTGAACCGACGATGCTCGCCACCTCCGCAGTATTCATCGTGGCCGTGCTTGCGGCCGTGGTGGCCGGTCCCAATCTGTTCGCCAGCGGAAAGTAACGCCCGTCACCGGCACGGCGATCAACGATACGATGAACTGCTCAGGTCGACCTGCTCTGGCCCCCGGCAGGTGGCTGCGGCAGGTTTGCTGGAAGGGTTGGTTGCCCGCGCTGTGTCAGACTGGAGCGGTCGTTGTGACAGGAGGATTTTTGTGATGCGGGTCAGAGGCGCTCTTGCGATCGCCCTATGTGTTTTCGGCGTGGCGAGCGCAGGCTTGAGCAGCGGTCCGGCCCTGGCCGACCCCGATCAGCCGCCGGTGGACCCACAGGTGGTGGACATCGCGCCGGTTCCGGTCGAACAACCGCCGGTCGAACTTCCCCCTCCGCCGCCGCCGATGCCCGGTGACATGGCCGCCCCCGGTCCTGTGCCCGCCGGCGTGCCGGATCCCGCGGCGCCGCCGTCCACACCGGTGGCCGACCCGCAGGCCACCTCGACCGGCCCGGTGAAAGGCCAGAACCCCGCGCCGTTCACCGGTGACCCGGTGTTCGCGCCGCCGAGTTTCAACCCGGTCAACGGCTCCATGGTGGGCGTGGCCAAGCCGATCATCATCAACTTCCAGCGGCCGATCGCCAACCGTGCGCTGGCCGAGGACGCGATTCACATCTCCTCGGTGCCCGCGGTGCCCGGAGCGTTCTACTGGACCACCGACACCCAGGTCCGCTGGCGGCCGTACAGCTTCTGGCCGGCGGGAACCGTGGTGAACATCGACGCCAGTGGCACCAGATCCAGCTTCCGGGTCGGAGAGTCGCTGATCGCGACGATCGACGACAAGACCCATCAGATGACGGTGACCCGTAACGGCAAGATCGAGAAGACCTTCCCGGTGTCGATGGGCATGCCGGACGGCAAGCACGAGACCAAGAACGGCACCTATTACGTGCTGGAGAAGTTCGCCGACATCGTGATGGACTCGTCGACCTATGGCGTGCCGGTGAACTCGGCCAACGGTTACAAGATCAAGGTGCAGTGGGCCGTGCGGATCGACAACAGCGGTGGCTTCGTGCACAGCGCCCCGTGGTCGGTGGCCGATCAGGGCAAGCGCAACGTCAGCCATGGCTGCATCAACCTCAGCCCGACCAACGCCAAGTGGTTCTACGACAACTTCGGCAGCGGCGACCCGGTCGTGGTGAAGAACTCCGTCGGTCTCTACACCAACCCCGACGGCGCCGACGACTGGCAGTGGCAGCTGTACTGAAACAGCAGCTGTACTGACCGGCGTCGCCGGGCGGTGTCGCTAGTTCCAGATCCGCACCCGCTGCGCGGGATCGAGATACAGCGCGTCGTCCTCGTCGACCCCGAAGGCCTCGTAGAACGCGTCGATATTGCGCACCACACCGTTGCAGCGGAACTCCGGCGGTGAGTGTGGATCGACGGCGAGGCGCCGGACGGCCTCGGGCGGACGGGATTTCGTCCGCCACACCTGAGCCCAGCCGAACAGCACCCGCTGCTCACCGGTCAGCCCGTCGATGACCGGGGCGGGCCGGCCACCCAGGGACAGCCGATACGCCAGCAGTGCGATCGACAGGCCACCGAGGTCGCCGATGTTCTCGCCCACCGTGAACGCCCCCTGAACGTGCGGCGGATCATCACGCCCGGCGAGATCGCGGGGTACGAAGTCGTCGTACTGGGCGATCAGCGCGGCGGTGCGCTTGGTGAACTCGGCGCGGTCGGCGTCGGTCCACCAGTCGGTCAGGTGACCGTCGCCGTCGTATTTGGAGCCCTGATCGTCGAAGCCGTGCCCGATCTCATGGCCGATGACCGCGCCGATCCCGCCGTAGTTGGCGGCGTCATCGGCGTCGGCGTCGAAGAACGGCGGCTGCAGAATCGCCGCGGGGAACACGATCTCGTTCATGCCCGGGTTGTAGTACGCATTGACGGTCTGCGGGCTCATGAACCATTCATCGCGGTCCACCGGTCCGCCCAGTTTGGACAGCTCCCGGTGGAACTCCAACTCCGTACCGCGGAGGACGTTGCCGTACAGATCATCCGGGTCGATCATCAGATTCGAGTAGTCCCGCCACCTCACCGGGTAGCCGATCTTCGCGGTGAACTTGTCCAACTTCTCCAGCGCCCGCAGTCGGGTCTGCGGGGTCATCCACTCCAGATCGCTGATGCTGACCCGGTAGGCCTCCCGGAGGTTGGCGACCAGTTCGTCCATCCGGGTCTTGGCCTCCGGAGGGAAGTGCCGGTCGACGTACAGTCGGCCGACGGCGTCTCCCATCAGGCTCTGCACCAGCGACACCCCGCGCTTCCAGCGCTCCCGGGTCTGCTCGGTTCCGCTCAGAATCCGCCCGTAGAAGTCGAAGTCCTCGGCCACCAAGGCGGCGGTCAGCACCGACGACCTGGCATGGATCAGCCGCCACCGCGCCCAGTCCCGCCAGTCCGCGATATCCGCACCGGCCCACAATTCAGCGAACGCGGTGAGGTAATCCGGCTGGCGCACAATGACTTCGGCGAAAGCATGCGCAGGGCGGCCCAGCGCGGCCACCCACGCGGCCCAGTCGAATCCGGGTGCCGTATCGGACAGATCGGCGAACGAGCGCAGGTTGTAGGTCGCCTCGGCGTCGCGACGGCGCACCACATCCCAGTGCGCCGCGGCCAGCCTGGTCTCCAGGGCGACGATGCGGCCGGCCCGTTCGGCGTACTCGTCGGGGGAACCCCCGAGAGCGCAGGCGAACATCCGGGCGATGTGGGCCGGGTAGGCGCCAAGGATGGCGGCGTGCTGCTCGTCGCGGTAGTAGGACTCGTCGGGCAACCCCAGTCCGGACTGGCTCAGATGTACCAGGTAGCGCGAGGAGTCCTTGGAGTCGGTGTCGACGTAGAGGCCCACCGCGCCGCCGACGGCCGTGCGCTGAAACCTGCCGATGACGGCGGCGAGGTCGGCCGGCCCGGTGGCGGCGTCGATCAGCGCCAGTTCCTCGAGCAGTGGCGCGACGCCCCGGCGTTCCACGGCGTCCTCGTCGAGGAAGCTGGAATACAGGTCGCCGATCCGCCTCGCGTCGGGGTCGTGGGGATCCGATGAGCCGGCGCCGATGATGATCTGGCGAACCTGCTCCTCGGCGCGGTCGTGCAACTCGCGGAACGCCCCGTCGGTGGCCCGATCGGCGGGAATCGAATAGCTGTCCAGCCAGCGGCCGTTCACATGGCCGAACAGGTCGTCCTGCGGCCGGATCGTCGGATCGCGGTGGGTCAGGTCGATGCCCGAGCCGGGTTCGGCGGCGGTTTCGGGTCGGGCGCCGTGGAGGTGAGTCTCTACCGTCACGCCACCATCATTACCACGCCCGGTAGCGTGCCCTGCATGTCCGAGCCTGCCGTCGAACCGACTGCCGACCCGCAGGATGACTCCGGAGTCTGGTCGGTCTTCGGGATCGCCTCCGCGGTGCTCGGGGTTCTCGCGGTCGCGGCGCTGGTCCTCACCGCGGTGCTGTGGTCGGACCACCGCGCCGCCGCCGGCCAACGGGACTACGAGGGTCGGGCGATGCAGGCCGCGGCCGACTGGACCGGCGTGCTGATCAATATGAACGCCGGCAATGTCGAGAACAGCCTGCAACGGTTGCGGGACGGCACCGTCGGCGAACTCAACACCGGATTCGAGGCATCCATCGCGCCGTATCGCGATGTGGTCAAGACACTCCAGTCGCGCACCATCGGCGAGATCGAGTCGGTGTCCGTCGAAGCGCTACGCAACAATCTCGACATCCGGCCCGGCCAGCGGCCACCTGCACCGTCGGCCGTCCCGGCCGAAATGGCGTCGCGCAACTGCATCGTCCTGGTCGTCGCGACCTCGGTCAGCGAGAACGCAGGGAGCAAGCCCACCACCGTCCGATGGAACCTGCGACTGGGCGTCTCCGAGGTCGACGGCACGCCCAGAATCTCCCGGTTGGAGTCGGTCCGATGAGAAACGCCGCCCGGGTGCTGGCCTTCGATGTGGCCGCGCCGCTGGCTGCGATCGCCGGACTGCTGGCGATCGGGCTGATGCTCGGCTGGCCGCTGTGGTGGGTGTCGGTGTGCTCCATGTTGTGTCTGCTGGTGGTGCAGGCGATGGTGGTCGACGTCGCGCTGTACCGCCGCGATTCGGTGACCGTGGGCACCGACGACGACGCACCCGGACTTCGGCTGGCGGCGGTCGGCGTCGCGACCGCGGTTCTGGTGGTTGCGACGATCGTCGGCTACAACCGCTGGACGCTGGCCGACCGGGCCTTCGACCGGGACTCCGTCGAGGTGGCCCGGATCGCCGGCGTCGTCGCCGAGGCCACCGCGACGTTCTCGCCCGCCGATCCCACCTCGGCGCTGGACCGGGCGGCCGCCGAGATGGTGCCGGAGACCGCCGAGGTGTTCCGGGCTCAGTTCGGCCCGACGGTGGCCGATCTGGCCAAACGGAAGGTCACCGCGCTGGCCCGCACCGTCTCGGCCGGGTTGGAGGCGCTCAGTCCGGACGCGGCGAGCGTCGCCGTACTCGTCCGCGCGACGCAGAACGTGCCCGGTCAGGAGCCCAGCACGGCGGTGTTGCCGCTTCGGGTCGCGCTGTCGAAGCAGGACGACGGGTGGAAGGTCGTCGACGTCAGCCCGATCACCGCGGCGCGGTAGAGCGCCCGATCACCGCGGCGCGGTAGAGCTCCTGACCGCTTACTCGAACGCCGAACCGGTGTCGATGCTTTCCGGTACCCCCGCGTTCTCCGGTACCCCCGCCGGCGAGTTCGCGGCTGGTTGCTGGGCCCGGATCTTGGCGAACCGGTCCGACAGCCGCCGCATTCGGATCATCAGCGATGCCGGCGGGCTGGTTCGCGCCTCGAGAAAGTCCGTCAACTCGGCGCGGCTCACTCCGATACGGGAGGCGAACTCGGAATCGCTGAGTCCGGACCGCTCCTGCAGAAGCAGCACGTGCCGGGCCGCCTCGGCGCGTTCATTGGCCTCGAGATGGTTGCGAGCACGGGTCAGAACCTCAGCCAGAGCGTACGAAATGCCATACGGCGCAGCGGTTTCCAGTACCTCCTCGACCTGACGCGCGGTACGGCCGTACGGGTCTCGCTTGACGGCCAGGACGATCCGCTGCCAGATCGCGATATCGCCGCTCTCCAACGCGGCGCGGATCGCCACGGTGGGCCAGAACTCCACCGGCCGGTCCTCGACCGGGTGCTCCGTGGGGCGGGTCAACTCGGCTCCTCCAGCATCGCGACCGCGAGCGTCAGGCATCGCTGCCGAACATTGTCCCACTCGACGGGCGTCCACCCGGCGGTCTCCCGACCGCCGCCGGGCCCCGCGCCGTCCCATCGGGGCGCGTCATCCGGTTCGGTGGGCCTCGGGTCGGCGAGTCGGCGCACCAGTTGGGTGGCGATCCACCGCCGTTGTTGCCGGCCCGAACTGTAGTACCGGTCGATATCGGCCAGCACCATCGCGGCGTTGTCCAGGCCTATCGCCTCGGTCAGCGCGGCCAGTTCGGCGTAGTCGGCATGGCTGTTGCGGCACAGCACCAGGTAGCTCTTGAGCCGCAGCGTCTCCGCGCCGGTCGGGATCTGCAGGCGGTCCCCGCTGGGCAACTGAACGTTGGTGGTCTCCACCGGGCTGCGACGGGCCACGGCGGCGTCTGTCTCCAACGCGTCGAGGGCCACCGCCAGCCGCCCCCGCCACACCGTCACCGGGTGCACCTCGGTGCTGCGGGGTGCCGATCCGGCCGCCGCCGTTCGAATCCGGGTGCCGGTCAGCCGCCGGGTCCCGCTGCGGGCGTCGTCGCCGCCCTGTACCGCACCGGTGAAGGGTGCGCAGCCGCGCAGTGCCACGGGGTCGGCCACACAGATCGCATCGGGCGCCATCTCCTTGAGCCGGGCGGCACCCTTGAGGACCATCCGGAGGTCGGCGGCCGGCGGCGGTACCGCGGACAACTCGTCGGGTAGCACCACCAGTCCGCCGAGGTCCAGTTTGGGCAGTGGCCGGTCGAAGTCGACCGAGGGCAGGATCCGCTCCAACCATGTCGGGAGCCACCAGTTCCACCGGTCGAATACCGCCATCAGGGCCGGTACCAGCACCATTCGCACGATGGTGGCGTCGACCGCGATCGCCACCGCGCAGGCCACCCCGAGTTGGGCGACCAATGGCATGCCCGCGAACGCGAACCCGATGAAGACTGCGATCATGATCAGCGCGGCGCTGGTGATGGTCCGGGCGCTGGTGGACACCCCGTAGGCCACCGCGTCGCGGGTGTCGCCGGACTGCAGGTAGCGCTCCCGGATCCGGGTCAGCAGGAAGATCTCGTAGTCCATCGACAACCCGAAGGTCATCGCCAGGACCAGCGGCGGGATGGTGCTGTCGATCGAACTGATCGGCTCGAACCCCAGTCCCTCCAGCCAGCCCCACTGGAACACCACGACCAGACTGCCGTAGGCGGCCGCCACGGACAGCACGGTCATCAGGACACCCTTGAGCGCCAGCACCACCGACCGGATCGCGATCAGCAGCATCACGAAGGCGATCAGCGACACGAAGGCGAACACCAGCAGTTGGGTCTGGGCGACCCGGTCGTCGAAGTCCTTGATCAGCGCCGTCGGCCCACCGATGTCGATCCGCAAGCCCGCAACTTCCGGCAGCGCGGGCAGGGTGGCCCGCAGCCAGTCGATGGTGTCGCGGGCACGCATCTCCTCGGGGTCGACGGCGAGCACCGCCGACAACAGGGCGCTGCGGTTGTCGTCGGCGAACACCGGCGGAGCCACCGACACGATGTTGACGGCCTGCCCGGTGGTTCTGGCGACGGCATCCAGGACGGGGGCGTTCCGCGCGTCGTTGGCGTCGGACTCCGGGAAGCCGACCAGGATTCGGACCGGGCCGAGCGCGCCGGGACCGAGCGCTTCGGCGGCCGCCGCGACCCCGCCGCGGATCTCGTGCGAGGACGGGAACTGCCGCTGCATGCTGTTGCCCAGCACCATCGAGAACGCCGGGGTGGCGAACAGCAGCAGAACGGTGGTGGCCGACGCCGCGGATACCCACGGCCGGCGCATCACGGTGCCGACCCATCGGGTCCAGAACCGCGACCGGGTGGACTCCGGGCGCCTCGACCAGTGCAGCATCGCCGACCGGCGGGCCGCGGCGCGGCCGAAGGTGGCCAGCACCGCCGGCGTCAGCGTCGTCGACGTCAGGACCGCGAACGCCACCGCCAGCACCGCTCCGGTGGCCATCGACATCAGGACCGGGGTGTCGATCAGGTAGATCCCGGTCAGTGACGCGATCACGGTCAGGCCGGACAGCACGACGGCCAGTCCCGAGGTGGCCATCGCGGCGTCCGCGGCCTGGTCCGGGTCACGGCCGGCGCGCAACTCCTCGCGGTAGCGCATCAGGATGAACAACGAGTAGTCGATGGCCAGCGCGATACCGAACATCGACACCGTCGAGGTGACGAACACCGACATCTGGGTGAAGCTGGCCAGCAGGTAGACGACGCCCATCGTGACCGCGACGGTGAAGACGCCGAGCGCCAGCGGGATCGCCGCGGCGGCCAGCGAGCCGAACACCGCGACCAGCACGATCAACACGATCGGCAGGTTCCAGCGCTCGGCGGCGGCGATATCGCGCTTGGTGCTGGTCTGCGCGGCGGCGCCCAGGGCGCCCTGGCCGATGACATAGAGCCGGACGCGGCCGTTCTCGGTCTGGCCGGGCCGGTCGCCCTGAACTCCGACGGCGTTGCGCAGTTGCCGGGCGACGTCCACCGCGCCGGTGTTGTTGAAGTCCAGTCGCAGCGAGACCACGTAGGGCCGGTCCGGTGCCGGCGGCGGCTGCACCGGGTTGGGAACCAGGGTGAGACTGGGAACCTGTCTGGCCGCCTCTTCCAACTGGGCGACCGCGGCGGTCATGTCAGCGTAGGTCGCGTCCGCGCGCGGTGCGGCGACCAGCGCCAGGGGGGAGGCGCCCTGGTCCGGGTAGTGGTCCTCGAGTTCGTGTTGCACCCGGAGCGATTGCGAACCGGCGACGTCGAATCCGCCGCCGGTCAGGTTGCCCGACGCGGTGAGGGCGAGCACGACGGACGGCACCAGCGCCAACAGCCAGCAGCCGAACACCAGCCAGCGATGTCTGCGCAGGCTGCCGCTCAGGCGCATCATGAACTGCTGGATGGCGAACTCCCTGCACGTGGCACCGAATCACCGAGACAACACCGAATACCGAGAAGGCGAGCCTACCGCAGTCGACTGTGTGTCTCCTGGATCCGCCGAAGCCTCGGGCTGTCCTAGGATGAGGCCACCGGAGAATGTTCGGCAGGATGTGAGGAGCCGCAGTATGCGCAGTCTGGATGGCCGCAAGGCCCGTCGTGTGATGGTCGCCGCACTCGGTGCAGGTGCCGTTGCCGGCTTGATCGGCACCGCCCCGTCAGCGGCCGCGTTGCCGCCGAACTGCACGGCCGCCGACCTGGCCGGGGTGTCCGCCGGGGTGTCCGCCGCGACGTCGGCCTAC
>JAUPLT010000218.1 GCA_030836785.1 Actinomycetota bacterium | reverse complement strand
CGCAACAACGCCGCCAGATGGATCCTCTCCGGCATCGAGGAGCTGCAGGGGCGTTTCCCGTTCGCGATGGCGATCTTCGATTCGGACTGCGGAAGTGAGTTCATCAATCACGACGTCGCCGACTGGCTGCAGGCCCGCGACATCGCCCAGACCCGCTCGCGGCCCTACCAGAAGAACGACCAGGCCCATGTCGAGTCCAAGAACAATCACGTGGTGCGCAAACACGCCTTCCACTGGCGCTATGACACCGGCCGAGAGCTGGCGTTGCTCAACGAGCTGTGGCCGCTGGTGTCGCTGCGCCTGAACTTCTTCACCCCGACGAAGAAACCCGTCGGCTACGACACCACCGCAGACGGGCGCCGCAAACGGATTTACGACAAGCCGGCCACTCCGTGGCAGCGCCTGCAGGCATCGAATGTGCTTGACAAACAACAGCTCTCAGAAGTGGCTGCCCGAATCGAGGGCATCAACCCGGCCGATCTGACCCGCCAGATCACCACCGTCCAGATGCAGCTGCTCGACTTGGCCAAGACCAAAACCGAGGCCCTCGCCACCGCCCGTCACATCGACCTGCAAGCATTGCAACCGTCAATCAACCGATTGACCAAAACGAAGTAACGCAAGCCCCCACGCGCTCACATTGCGTGAGGCACCAGCTCACGCTTCGCGCTCACTTTCATGTGAGGCACCTCGACCGCTCACGCCGCCGGCAGTCGGTCGCCGATCGCCGCGGTGATGGCGGCGGCCGCGTCGGTCGGTCCGCCCGCGTCACAGGCCTCCACGTCGATGGCGACGTTGCCGCGGACGCTGAGTGCGCGTTGGCAGGACCACTGCAGCGGGCTGCGTTGGGTCCGGGCCACGGTGAGCATGTTCGAGTCGCTGCTGACGGGCCCGATCTGCCACACCTGGTCGGGGGCCAGTTGCTGGGCGTAGACGAGTTCGCGGTTGGCGCAGCCGGCCCAGGCGTCGCCGGCCCGGCGGTAGAACTCGCCGGCCGCCTGCGCATCGGGGAAGAGCACCACGGCCTGGGTGGCGAAGTGCGACCAACCCGGGGCGGTCGGCGGCTCGCGAAGCACCTGACCGCGCAGCGCGGTCCAGCCGGTTCCGGCGTACACCGCTCGTTGGGCGGCGCCGGCGATGGCCAGGCAGCCCAGATTGGTCCCCGAGTCATTCGGCCCGTTGGCGAAGTGTGCGCTGTCATCCCACGGTGCGCTGACCTCGCGGGACACCACCACATCGTCGTCGCCGAGGGCCACGCCGACATCGGGAGCCGTCAGCAGCAGCGCGGGCAGTGTCTGCTCGGTGGGTACCGGGACCGGCGCGGCGGGGGTTGCGGTGCCCGCGGTCGTCGCCGAGCAGCCGGCGACGCTCAGGCACAGCGCCGCGGCGATCATGGGAAGCCGATTGATCACCCGCTAAATAGAACCCCATGAGACGCGTGTTGTAAATGTGGTTTGAGATAAGTATGTGATAAAGGATGACCCGGCGGATCGGCCCGGGTGGGCGGTGGGCGGATCGGCCCGGCTGGTCGATGGTAGGAAAGGTACGTGACAGCTCCCGTCGACGAGGTGGTCGAACTCGTCAGTTCCCTGATCCGTTTCGACACCACCAACACCGGTGAGCTGGCAACGACCAAGGGCGAGGCCGAATGCGCCCAGTGGGTCGCTGAGCGGCTGCGTGAGGTCGGCTACGAGCCCGAGTACCTCGAATCCGGGGCTCCGGGTCGCGGGAACGTGTTCGTTCGGTTGCCGGGCCGTGAGCCCGGTGCTGGGGAGAGCGCCCGCGGTGCCCTGCTGATCCACGGGCACCTCGACGTGGTGCCTGCCGAGGCCGCGGACTGGAGCGTGCACCCGTTCTCCGGTGCCGTCTCGGAGGGCTACGTATGGGGCCGCGGCGCGGTCGACATGAAGGACATGTGCGGGATGATGCTCGCCGTCGCCCGCCACTTCAAACGTGCCGGAATCGTCCCGCCGCGGGATCTGGTGTTCGCCTTCGTCGCCGATGAGGAGCACGGCGGTGAGTACGGGGCGCACTGGCTGGTGGAGCACCGTCCCGACCTGTTCGAGGGCGTCACCGAGGCGATCGGCGAGGTCGGCGGATTCTCGATCACGGTGCCACGCAAGGACGGTGGGGAACGTCGGCTCTACCTCATCGAAACGGCGGAGAAGGGCTTGCTGTGGATGCGGCTGACCGCACGCGGCCGGGCGGGTCACGGCTCGATGGTGCACGACGACAATGCCGTCACCGCCATCGCCGAGGCCGTCGCGCGGCTGGGCCGCCACGAGTTCCCGATGGTGCTGACTGACACCGTCGCGCAGTTCCTGGCCGCGGTCACCGACGAGACCGGGCTGACCTTCGACACCGATGATCTCGAAGGGTCGGTCGCCAAACTGGGACCGATGGCGAGGATGCTCGGCGCGACCCTGCGCGACACCGCGAACCCGACGATGCTCAAGGCCGGTTACAAAGCCAACGTGATCCCGGCAAGTGCGGAGGCGGTCATCGACTGTCGCGTTCTGCCCGGCCGGCAGGCCGCGTTCGAGCGCGAGGTCGACGAGATCATCGGCCCGGACATCAGCCGGGAGTGGATCTCCGAATTGTCTTCCTACGAAACCACTTTCGACGGCGATCTCGTCGAGGCGATGAGTGCCGCCGTACTCGCCGTCGACCCCGGCGCCCGGACGGTTCCGTACATGCTGTCCGGGGGTACCGATGCGAAGGCCTTTGCCAAGCTCGGCATCCGGTGCTTCGGATTTGCGCCGTTGCGACTCCCGCCGGATCTGGATTTCTCAGCCCTCTTCCACGGAGTCGACGAACGGGTGCCGGTGGAGGCGCTGCACTTCGGCACTCAAGTGCTCGAACACTTCCTGACCCACTGCTGATCCCGAAAGGACTCCTGATGGCTTTCGCCTACAACCCGTACGACTTCCTCCCTGAACTGCCTGGATTCAGCCTGACCAGCGCCGACATCACCGACGGGCAGCCGCTGAAGTTGGATCAGGTCAGCGGACTCATGGGTGCCGGCGGCCGGGACATCTCCCCGCAGCTGAGTTGGTCCGGTTTCCCGGAGCGGACCCGTAGTTTCGCGGTGACGGTGTTCGACCCGGACGCGCCCACCGCGTCGGGTTTCTGGCACTGGGCGGTGGCCAACCTGCCCGACACGGTGACCGACCTGCCGGCCGGTGCCGGTGACGG
>JAUPLT010000217.1 GCA_030836785.1 Actinomycetota bacterium | reverse complement strand
GCCGTCATCGCCGTCTCGATGAAGCCCGGCGCCACCGCGTTGATGGTGATGCCCCGCGCGGCCAGGGTGGGCGCCAGTGCCCGGGTGAGCCCGATCATGCCGGCCTTGGTCGCGGCGTAATTGGTCTGGCCGCGGTTCCCGGCGATACCGGCCATCGAGGACAGCCCGATGATCCGGCCGCCGGTGCCGATGCTGCCGTTGGCCACCAGGCCTTCGGTGAGGGCAAGGGGGGCAACGAGATTCACCGCGACCACCGCGTCCCAGCGGGCGTCGTCCATGTTCGCGAGCAGTTTGTCGCGGGTGATGCCCGCGTTGTTGACCAGGATGTCGGCTTTGCCGCCGTTGACCTCGCCGAAGTGTTTCCGCAGGTGCGCGGTGATGCGGTCGACCGCGTCGGGGGCGGTGACGTCGAGGGCCAGCGCGCTCCCGCCGACCCGGTCGGCGGTTTCTTGGAGTGCCTGCGCTGCACCCTCGATGTCCACGGCCACCACCGTCGCGCCGTCACGGGCGAACACCTCGGCGATGGTGGCGCCGATCCCGCGGGCCGCGCCGGTGACGATGCCCACCTTGCCCGCCAGTGGCCGGTCCCAATCCGGCAGCGGCGCGGAGTCCTCGGCACCGATGTGGAAGACCTGCCCGTCGACGTACGCGGACTTGGCCGAAAGCAGGAACCGCAGTGTCGACTCGACCCCACCGGCGCCCGGGGCGGCGTCGGGGGAGACGTAGACGAGGGCCGCGGTTGCGCCGCGGCGCAGTTCCTTGGCCAGTGAACGGGTGAACCCCTCCAGTGCGCGCTGGCAGATCTGCTCGTGCGCCCCGCCGGCCTGATCCGGTGTGGTGCCGAGGACGACGATGCGCGCACACCGGCCGAGGTTGCGCAACACCGGCGTGAAGAACTCGTGCAGGGCCTTCAGTCCGACCGGTTCGGTGATGCCGGTGGCGTCGAACACCAGACCGCCGAAGGTATCGGCCCACCGGCCGCCGAGGTTGTTGCCGACGATGTCGTAATCCGTCGCCAGGGCATCCCGCACGGGTTCGGCTAACCGGCCCTGTCCGCCGATCAGCAGTGAGCCGGCCAGGGGTGGCTCGCCGCGCCGGTAGCGGCGCAACGTCTCGGGGGCGGGCAGGCCGAACTGTTTGGCGACGAACGACCCCGGCGCGGAGTTGATCAACTGGGAGACCAGGTCAGAGGACATGGGCCTAACTTACTTGAGAGTAAGAACGGCACGTAGGATGGGGAACGTGAAAACACGCAGGGTCGCAGTCCTCGGCGGCAATCGCATCCCGTTCGCGCGATCCGACGGCGCCTATGCCGAGGCGTCCAACCAGGACATGTTCACCGCCGTGCTCAACGGCCTGGTGGACCGCTTCGGACTGCAGGATGCCCGACTCGGAGCGGTGATCGGCGGGGCGGTGCTCAAACACAGCCGCGATTTCAACCTGATGCGCGAGTGCGTGCTGGGCAGCGCGCTGTCCCCCTACACCCCGGCGTTCGATCTGCAGCAGGCCTGCGGAACCGGCCTGCAGGCGGCGATCGCCGCGGCCGACGGGATCGCGGCGGGCCGTTACGAGGCGGCCGCCGCAGGCGGGGTGGACACCACCTCCGACGCGCCGATCGCATTCGGCGACAACCTGCGCCGTTCGTTGCTGGCGTTGCGCCGGTCACGGTCCACGCTGGAGCGGCTGAAACTGGCCGGCCAACTGCCGGCGGCGATCGGGGTGGAGATCCCCAGCAACGGCGAGCCCCGGACCGGGTTGTCGATGGGTGAGCACGCCGCCATCACCGCCCGGCAGATGGGCATCAAGCGGGTCGACCAGGACGCCCTGGCGGAGGCCAGCCACCGCAATATGGCCGCTGCCTACGACCGCGGCTTCTTCGACGACCTGGTGACCCCGTTCCTGGGCCTGTACCGGGACAACAACCTGCGTCCCGACACCAGTGCGGCGAAGCTGGCGACACTGCGCCCGGTGTTCGGGGTTTCCGGCGGCGACGCCACGATGACGGCCGGGAACTCCACGCCGCTCACCGATGGGGCGTCGGTGGCGCTGCTGTCCAGCGAGCAATGGGCGAAGGACCGGGGGCTGGCCCCGCTGGCGTACTTCGTCGACGCCGAGACCGCCGCCGTCGACTATGTCAATGGGGCCAGCTCCGGGCCCGGTGTCAACGGGGCCAGCTCCGGGCCCGGTGTCAACGGTCCCGACGGGTCGCTGATGGCGCCCACCTTCGCGGTTCCCCGGCTGCTGGCCCGCAACGGCCTCACGCTGCAGGACTTCGACTTCTACGAGATCCATGAGGCGTTCGCCTCGGTGGTGCTGGCCCACCTGCAGGCCTGGGAGTCGGCGGAGTACTGCACGCAGCGGCTGGGGCTGGACGCTCCGCTCGGGTCGATCGACCGCAGCCGGCTCAACGTCAACGGGTCCTCGCTGGCTGCCGGCCATCCGTTCGCCGCCACCGGCGGACGGATCGTCGCGCAACTGGCCAAGCAACTCGCCGAGAAGAAGCTCGCCCAGAAGGACGGAGCGACCGGTGCCCCGGTGCGCGGCCTGATCTCGATCTGTGCGGCCGGCGGTCAGGGCGTGGCTGCCATCCTGGAGGCCTGATTCGAAGCCTGATTCACCGGCCGGGCGGGCTCCCGTTCGCAGCGGTGACGAGGCCCGACTTGACCAGGGCGGTGTCGACGTAGCGCTGAACGGGGCGTGCCTCGAAGAAGCCGGTGTGCCCGCCGTGGTACCAGCCGACGTCCGGCCGGCCCCAGTGATCCCATAGCTGGAGCACCTGCTGGCGGGGGTGCACGATTCGGTCGGCCAGGCCGGCATAGATGAACCGGCCCCGTGGCGGCACTTTCGGCTCCAGCGACAGCGGCGAGATCATTGCGCCGATCGGCCGCGCGAGTTCCACGGTCCGGCGCCGCGGATCGTCGCCGGGCAGATGGGAATGCCGGCCGAGCAGTTCGACCAGGTTCGACGGCGGCACTCCGAGGATTGCGCAGGTGAGGTCGTCGTCCAGGCTGGCCAGCAGTGCGGCGACATAGCCACCCAGGGAGATGCTGTTCAGACCGATCCGGGCACCGGGCTGCTCGGCGCGGATCCAGGCCAGCACCCGTCGCACGTCCCAGACCGCCTGGGCGGTCCCGTGCACGTCGTCCATGACGTCCTCGCCGGGAAACACCGCGCCCTTGGGAAGTCCGCGCGCACGGGGGCCGTGCATCGGCAGCACCGGAAGCGCGACGTTGAGACCCAGATCCTCGTGCAGGTGCCAGGCCCGGAACAAGGTGAGGTCGAGGCCGGCGCGGCCCATCTCGGTGCCGTGCACGCAGACCAGCCACGGTCGCGGTTCGCGGTGCCGTAACACCAGCGCGTATTCGCGGTGGTTCCCGGTGTAGCTCATCCACCGCTGCGCGCCCGGCTCGCCGGGGTGCGGCGTGTACCCGCTGTCGAAGGACAACCGCTGATGGGTGCGGTTGCCCTTGGTGTAGGACCGGATCCAGACGCCCTCGGGCGCCGGGGGAGCGGTGAAATAGTCCTGCGGGTCGTCCAGCCAGCCGCGGTCCCGGTAGCAGCCGACCGCCTCGATGATCTCGGCGTTGATCCGCTCGTAGGCCTGCGGGTCACTGAGCGGACGACGCCAGAGCAGGCCCAGCAGAACCAGTTCGTCCCGCAGGGCGTGGGTGGCCAGGGAAAGGGTGGGCCGGGCCACCGGCAGGTCGCTGCCGTTACCACCGCTCAGAAAGGCTCCCCAGGCCCGGGCGTAGTAGCCGCCGGCCCGGGCGAAGGGGCTCACGATATTGGAGGCCACGAGCTGTCACGCTAGCAACGGCGGTGCGGGGCACCAGGGCATTTGGTCATCAACGCCCGGATCGAGCAGCGGCGGACGGTCCGGGTCTGAAAGCAGAGATGGCCCCGAGCGTGAGCCCGGGGCCATCGCTGTCACACGAATCAGAACGCGGCTTCGTCGAGGTCCATGACCTCATTGTCCAGCGCTTCGAGCACCTGCCGGGTGCTGGTGAGCAGCGGCAGGAAGTTCTTGGCGAAGAACGACGCGACGGCCACCTTGCCCTCGTAGAAGTTGCGATCGGCCCCGCTCGCGCCGGCATCCAGGGCGGCCATGGCCACCGCCGACTGCTGCAGCAGCAGCCAGCCCATCACCAGGTCGCCGACGCTCATCAGGAAGCGCACCGAACCCAAGCCCACCTTGTAGATGCTCTTGGAGTCCTCCTGCGCGGCCATCAGGAAGCCGGTCAGGACCGCGGCCATGCCCTGGACGTCCTCCAGTGCCTTGGCCAGCAGCGCCCGCTCGGTCTTGAGCCGGCCGTTGCCGGACTCGTTCTTCACGAACTCGTCGATCTGGGCGGCCACATGCGCCAGCGCCTGGCCCTTGTCCCGAATGATCTTCCGGAAGAAGAAGTCCTGGGCCTGGATGGCGGTGGTGCCCTCGTACAGGGAGTCGATCTTGGCGTCGCGGATGTACTGCTCGACCGGGTAGTCCTGCAGGAAGCCCGAACCGCCGAAGGTCTGCAGGCTCTCGGTCAGCTTGGCATAGGCCTGCTCGGAGCCGACACCCTTGACGATCGGCAGCATCAGGTCGTTGACCTTCACCGCCAGTTCCGGCTCCACACCGTGCAGTGCCTTGGCCACCTCGGCGTCCTGGTAGGTGGCGGTGAACAGGTACAGCGCGCGCAGACCCTCGGCGTAGGCCTTCTGAGTCATCAGGCTGCGACGCACATCGGGGTGATGGGTGATGGTCACCCGCGGGGCGGTCTTGTCCATCATCTGGGTCAGATCGGCACCCTGGACCCGCTCCTTGGCGTACTCCAGCGCGTTGAGGTAACCGGTGGACAGCGTGGCGATCGCCTTGGTGCCCACCATCATCCGAGCCTGCTCGATGACGTCGAACATCTGCGCGATGCCCGAGTGGACCTCGCCCACCAGCCAGCCCTTCGCCGGCACACCGTGCTGGCCGAAGGTCAGCTCGCAGGTGGCCGAGACCTTCAGGCCCATCTTGTGCTCGACATTGGTCACGAAAGCGCCGTTGCGTTCGCCGGGCGCACCGGTCTCAGGGTCGAAAAGGAACTTCGGCACGATGAACAGCGACAGGCCCTTGGTGCCCGGACCGGCCCCCTCGGGGCGAGCCAGCACCAGGTGCATGATGTTCTCGAAGAGGTCGTCGGAGTCGGCCGAGGTGATGAACCGCTTGACGCCGTCGATGTGCCACGATCCGTCGTCCTGCTTGACCGCCTTGGTGCGACCGGCGCCCACGTCGGAACCGGCGTCCGGTTCGGTGAGCACCATCGTGGCGCCCCAGCCGCGCTCCGCGGCCAGCACTGCCCACTTCTTCTGCTCCTCGGTGCCGAGGTGGTAGACGATCTGGGCGAAGCCGGCGCCGCCGCCGTACATCCACACCGCCGGGTTGGCGCCGAGCACATGCTCGTGCAGCGCCCACAACATCGCCTTGGGGGCCGGTACGCCGCCGAGTTCTTCGCAGAGGCCGACCTTGTCCCAGCCGCCATCGATGAAGGCGCGCACCGACTTCTTGAAGTCTTCCGGCAGGGTCACCACATGGGTGGCGGGGTCGAACACCGGCGGGTTGCGGTCCCCTTCGACGAAGGACGCGGCGAGCGGGCCTTCGGCGAGCCGGGCCATCTCGCTGAGCATCTCCTCGGCGGTGTCCCGATCCAGGTCGGCGAACGTGCCGGCACCGAGTGCCTTGTCGACGCCGAACACCTCGAACAGGTTGAAGACCTGGTCGCGGACATTGCTCTTATAGTGGCCCACGGTTCCTCCTCGATGAGAACGCCACTTCAACGGTTGGGTACTCGATTTAAGTTACCCACCAGTAACCCTGTGAAAGTACACCCGCCGGTAACCGAATTGCAACCGGGTGTGATGCAGGTCAATCCGCTGATCAGAGCGTGGGCGCGCCATCCCGGCACCGGCGGTGCCGGGATGGCCGGTTCGGTCCGTTACGGGGCGTCGACGGCGGAGTTCGCGGGGGGTTCGGCCGGTCCGGGGGAGGTGTCGGAGTCGGGCAGTTGCGAGACCAGATGCGCGGCGAGCTCGCCGATGGTCGGATAGTCGAACACCGCGGTCGGGCTGATGTCGAACTTGCCGCCGAACTGACTGAACAGCCGGTTCCGCAACTCAACGGCCATCAGCGAATCGGTGCCGAGGTCCAGGAACCGGCTGGCCGAGGCGGGTGGCTGCGCGAGCCGCAGGAAGCCCTGCACCTCGCGCTGCAGAAACTCGGTGATGAAGTTCACCCGCGCGGCAGCCGGGATCTCCTGGAGTTGGCGGAGCAATTCGCTGTCGCCGGCGGGGGCCTCGTCGCCGCGGGGCAGGACCTGATCGAGCAGCGGCGGGCGCATGCCACCGAGCATCTTCGCCGCGCGTTGCCAGTTCGCCTTCAGGACCGTCGCCTGCCCCGCCCCCTGCCGGACCACCTCGCCGAGGGCGGCCAGCGCCGCGGTCGGCTCCAGCGGCATCAGGCCCTGGGCGCTGAGATTGGCCACCGCGGCCTGCGACGTCGCCATGCCGCCTTGTCCCCAGGGGCCGAAGTTGATCGCCGTCGCCTCCAATCCGTGTGCCCTGCGCTGGGCGGCGAGCCCGTCCAGCAGGGAGTTCGCGCATGCGTAGTTGGCCTGGGAGGGCGATCCCAGCACGGCCGACGCCGACGAGAAGAGGATGAAGAAATCAAGGTCGTCCTGCTGTGTCAGCCGATGCAGGAGATGGGCGGCAATGGCCTTGGGTCGCAGCGTCGTGCCGAACCGGTTCAGATCCTGCTGCGGCAGCAGGGCGTCGTCGAGCACGCCCGCCAGGTGGGCCACCCCCGCCAGTGGCGGCAACTCCGACCGGATCCGCCCCAGCAGTTCGCCGAGTTCGGCCTCGTCTCCGACGTCGGCGAGCAGCACGTGCAGCCGGCAGTGGAAGCGTTCGGAGATCGCGGCGATGGCCAGCTCCGCATCGGCGTCGGGACCTCGGCGACTGGTCAGCACGATGTCGCCGGCACCGAGTTGGGCCAGATACGCGGCCGTGTGCAGGCCCAGCGCACCGAGCCCACCGGTCACCAGATAGCTCCGGCCACCCCGCGGCCGAAGCGGTTTCGGCATCTGCACCACGATCTTGCCGATGTGCCGAGCCTGCTGCATGCGCCGGAACGCGGACCTCGCCTCGGTGAGCGGGTAGACCTCGGCGGGCACCGGCGTCCACGCTCCGATCGCCAGTCCGTCGGACAACTCCGTCATCAGCGTTTTGATGTGGTCCGGGTCGGTCATCATCGTCACATCCAGTGCGATGACGCCGTAGTCGATGTCAGGCCGGGCCGTCGTCATCTGCTCGGCGGTCCAGATGTCCCGCTTGGCGATCTCGGCGAACCTGCCGCCCTTGGCGGTCGCTCGGACCGTCGCCTCGATGAAGCCCTCGTTGGTCAGGCTGTTGAGCACCACGTCGACGCCCTCGCCGTTGGTGTCGGCCAGGATCTGGTCAGCGAATTCCGTTGTCCGCGAGTCGTAGACGTACTCCACGCCCATCTCACGCAGGGTCGCTCGCTTGTAGGCGCTCGCGGTGGCGAAGACCGTGGCGCCGTGCTGGCGCGCCAACTGGATGGCCGCCATTCCCACCCCGCCGCTGGCGGCGTGGATCAGCACCCGATCCCCGGCCTTGAGCCGCGCCCAGTCGAAGGCGAGTCGGGCGGTCAGCGCCGCAGCCGGCAGGGTCGCGGCGCCGACCGGGTCGACACCGGCCGGCACCGGCGCCAGCAGTTGTGCCGGCACATTCAGCCGGCTGGCGAAGGCCCCCTGCATGGAGCCGAACACACGTTGCCCCACCTCGAAGTCCGTTACCTCGGAACCGATTTCGGTGACGACACCGCACAGGTCGCCGCCGATCGGACCGGGGTCTCCAGGGTAGAGACCGAGCACGTTGAGGACGTCGCGGAAGTTCAGGCCCGCGGCCTCCACCCGGACCTGGATCTCATTGTCGGCCGGCGCCGCGACATCGGCCTCGGTCAGCCGGAGGTTGTCGATCGCGCCCCGTTCCGTCGGGGCCAGGACGTAGTCGTCGCTGCGTGGCATCGGGAGTTGGCCGCTGCGGGTCCAGTGCAGTAACCGGGGTACCAGGAACTTCCCCCGTCGCACCGCCATTTCGGGTTCCGCCATGCCGGAACCGAGCGCGGCTGAACCGAGCGCGCCGGAGAGCCAGTCCGCCGGGTCCGCGGATGCGTCGATGTCCACGAGGCGGCAGCGCAGCGTCGGCTGCTCGGCGATCACGGTCCGCCCGATTCCCCACAGCGCGGTCTGCACCGGGTCGACGAGTTCGCCGGGTTCGGTGGCCATCGCCCGTTCGGTGATGATCCACAATCCACCGCTCAGGCTGGGCTTGGCCTCGGACAGCGCGGTGTGCGCGGCGGCCAGCAGTGTGCTGACTTCGGCCTCCAGTCGCGCGGTGAGTGCGTCGGTCGGCTCGTCGGAATCGGGGTGTCCGGAACTGAGGTGTCCGGAACTGCGGTAGACGATTCCGGTGACCGGAGCGCCCCGTTCGGCGGCGTCGGCAAAAGCCCGCTGCCACACCTGCTCATCGGCGGACGGATCGAGGGTGACGGCGCCCGGCACCGTGGCCGCCAGTTCCTCGGCCGCCGACGTGTCACGGCCGGCGATCAGCCAGGTACCGGCGTCCGTGGTGTCGCCGGCGGCGTCCCCCTGGCCGGGCGCCGCGGCCTCATGCCAGCCCAGCGCGTAGAGCAACCGGGTCGCGTCGCCGCCGAGGCCGCGCAACAGCGCTTCGCGCGGCGCACGCTTGACGGTGAACTCGGTGATCCCGCCCAGTCGCCGTCCGTCGCGATCGAGGAAGTCGATGTCGAAGACCTGCGTCTCACCATCGACCCCGGCGGCATGCCACCGCGCGCGGCAGTAGAACCGGCGCGGCATCTGCTCGCGAATCTCCACCTGCCCGTATCGCAGGGGCAGGAACAGGTCGGACACCCCGTGCTCGACCGCCAGGAGGGCAGGGAACGCCGGGAATGCCACGCCCGTGCACAGGTCGAGCAGGACGGGATGGATAGGCTCGCCGCCCAGGTGTTCGGCGAGTTCGTCGCCGACGGCGACGTCGCCGATGGCCTCGCCGGCCGTCTCCCCGGAGCCCACCCACAGCGACTTCAGGGAGCCCGACCAGGTCGGTCCCCAGGCCAGTTCCATGTCGTTGAAGGTGTCGAACAACTGCTGCGGGCTGGTTCGGGTCAACCGCTCGATCGCCTCGTCCACCCCGGCCGTCGCGGTGTCCTGTTCCGAAACGTCGGGGTCGGGGCCGCTGAGGATCGTGCCGTCCGCGTTCAGTGACCACTCGGTGTCGCGAACCCCGTACGGACGGCTGTGCACCTGGAACTTCCAGCCGCCCTCCACCGGATGCATGGTCAACTGGACGTCGCGGGCGCTCTTCTCGGGCAGGATGATCGGCTCGTAGAAGAAGACATCCTTGACCCGCGCCGGCGCACCCGCCGCCGCGAGCGCCATCGTCGCGTACGTCGCGCCGGGAACCACCACGGTCCCGTAGATGACGTGATGGGACAGCCATGGCTGCGTCCGGACCGACAGCACGGTGCTGTAGACGGTGTCGCCGGAGGCCAGATCCTTGGCGCTGCCGAGGATTCCGGATGACGATGGGCCGTCGGAGCCGAGTCCGGTCAGCCCGGATGTCTTGGGCCAGAAACGGCGGCGCTGGAACGGATAGGTGGGCAGTTCCAGTCGCCGGACCGGGGTGTGCCGCCGGGCGGCGAAGTCTGGCCGGTGCCCGCTGACATAGGCGGCGGCCAGTGCCTCAGTGATCTGTCGCTGCGCGTTGGCGCCCTTGCGCAGTGACACGATCGTGGTGGGCGCGGGTCGCGACTCGGGCCAGCTCTGCAGGGCTGCGGCGGTCAGGATCGGCTGCGGGCCGATCTCCATGAGGACCGAACAGCCCAGTGCCGCAACAGTGGCCACGCTCTCGGTGAACTGAACCGGTTGCCGGGAGTGCTTACGCCAGTACTGCGCGTTCAACGGTGTATCGGCCGTCAGCACCGCGCCGGTCCGGTTGCAGACCAGCGGCAGCGCCGGCGGTGCGAACTCGAATTGCCCGGCGAATGTCTCGAATTCGTCGAGCACCGGTTCCAGCAACTCCGAGTGGAAGGCGTGCGAGGTCTCCAGCCAGGTGCACCGGGTGGCGTCCTGGCTGCAGGCGGCGACGATCTGCTCGAGGTCCTCGCCCGGCCCGGACAGCACCGTATTGCGGCCGTTGTAGGCGCCTACCGAGACCCGCGGGAACGGATCGGCGGCGCGCACCACGTATTCGGGGTCGGCGAAAACCGCCACCATCCGCCCACCGGGCGGCAGGCTGCCGAACAGTCGCCCGCGTTCGGCGATCAACCGCGCCCCGTCCTCGAGGCTGAACACCCCGGCCACGCAGGCCGCCGCGTATTGGCCCACACTGTGGCCCAGCACCACATCGGGTTCGATACCCCACGACTGCCACAACCGGGCCAGGCCCATCTCCACCGCGAAGATCGCGGGCTGCGCGAAGGACGTGTGCCGCAACGTCTCGGCCGCATCTCGATCGCCGGACAGCAGCACGTCCAGCAGTGGGCGGGGCAGCATCGGATCGACGGCCTCCGCACAGCGGCGGACGGTCTCGGCGAAAACCGGTTCGCTGTCGAACAATTCGCGCGCCATACCCGGGTATTGGCTGCCCTGACCGGGGAAGAACCACGCCGTGGTCGGCGGGTCGGCGCATTCGCCGCGCAGCACCCCGGGGCGCAGTCGGTTGGTCACCAGATCGTCGAGCAGCATTCGGGCCTCGTGGACCGAGTTCGCCACCACCGCCGCCCGGTGCTCGAACTGCGAGCGTCCGGCGCCGGCGGTGTGACACACATCGGCAATGGGGGCCTCGGGGTGCGCCGCCAGCCAGGCGGAGTACCGCTGGGCCAACGCGGTCAGGGCCGGGGCCGACCGTGCTGAGAGGGGTAGCACGCACCACGCTGGACGGGCTGGCTCACCGGTGGCGTTCGGTGCCGGAGCCCCGCTGATCTCGTCATCGAGGTTGGCGGGCACCTCGATGGCCGCGGGCCGCGGTGCCTCTTCGATCAGAACGTGCGCGTTGGTGCCGGTGAACCCGAACGAACTGACACCGGCGCGGCGCGGCCGGCCATCGGCCCGCCATGGTGTCGCCTTGTCGACCACCCGGACGGGCAGCGCATCCCACGGGATGTGCGGTGAGGGGTGGTGGAAGTGCAGGCTCTGGGGGAGCAGTTCGTGCTGCAGCGACAACACGACCTTGATCAGGCCGGCGACGCCGGCCGCGGACTCCAGATGGCCGATGTTGGTCTTCGCCGTGCCGATCAGCAATGGGCGGTCCGGACCGCGGTCGGCCCCGTACACCGCTGCCGCGGCCTGCACCTCGATCGGGTCGCCGAGCGGGGTGCCGGTGCCGTGTGCTTCCAGGTAGTCGACGTCGCCGCCACGCAGTCCGGCGCGCGCCAGGGCCGCGCGGATGAGCCGCTGTTGGGCACCGCCGTTGGGCACCGTCAGGCCGCTGGAGGCGCCATCCTGATTGACCGCCGTGCTGCGGATGACCGCGCAGATCCGGTCGCCGTCACGCTGTGCGTCGCTGAGCCGCTTGAGCACCAGGATCCCGCAGCCCTCGCCACGGACATAGCCGTCCGCGGCGGCGTCGAACGTCTTGCACCGGCCGTCGGGTGCCAGCATCCGGGCACGGGAGGCGGCGACGATGGATGCCGGACTGAGCAGGATGTTGACTCCGCCGGCCAGCGCCATATCGCAGTCGCCGGAGCGCAGGGCCTGGGTGGCCTGGTGCACAGCCACCAGCGATGAGCTGCACGCGGTGTCCATCGCCACCGCCGGACCTTCCAGACCGAGGGTGAACGCGACCCGGCCGGCGACGGCGTTGAGCGCATTGCCGGTGATGAAGTACGCCTCCAGGTGCTCGACCGAGTTGCCCGACATCAGGTGCGCGTACTCGTTGGCGCCGACCCCGACGAACACTCCGGTTCGGCTGCCGCGCAACGACGCCGGCGCGTAGCCCGCTCGTTCCAGGCTCTCCCAGGCGATTTCGAGCATCAGCCGCTGCTGCGGGTCCATCCAGACGGCCTCGCGCGGGGAGATGCCGAAGAACTCCGGATCGAACTCGTCGACACGGTCCAGGTATCCGCCGCTGCGGGTGTAGATTTTGCCCGGCGCCTGCTGGTCGGGGTCGTAGAACTCATCAACGTCGAAGCGGTCCTCGGGGATCTCGCGGATCGCATCAACCCCGCCGGACAGCACCTCCCAGTACGCGTCGGCATCGGGGGAACCCGGAAAACGGCAGGCCACCGAGATGATCGCGATCGGCTCGTCGGACGCCGTCGTGGCGGACGGCTGGACGGGCGTTGCGGCGCCGGGCTTCTCGGTGAGGCCGAGTACGTCGCCCAGCAGGTAGTCCGCGACGTCGGACAGCCGCGGAAAGTCCATGGCCAGGGTGGCCGGCAACTCCTTGCCGACCGACTGCTCCAGTCGGCGGCGCAGTTCGATGGCCATCAGGGAATCCATGCCGAGGTCGAAGAACCCCGCCTCCTCGCGGATCTCCGACACATCGACCCGGGTGACATCGGCGACCACGGAGCGCAGAAACTCCAGCAGCATCTTCCGGCGCTGCTGCGCCGGAGCGGCCGTGAGTCGTCCGACCAGCGGGGCGGGCCCCATCGGGCCGGGTGCGGCAGGCGCCGGGCCGCCCGCTTCGCGGGCGACGTCGTCGAGCAGTGCCCGGCGACCGGCCTGCAGGTAGATCGGAAGAAAGCGAGTCCAGTCGACCCGGGCCACCACGGACTCCGGATGCGCCGGTGCGGCGGCGCCGGTCAGCAGGTCGGCGATGGCGGGCAGCGCCTCCGCCGGTGAAAGGGTGTGCACCCCACGTAATTCCAGCTGGGCCCGGGCGTGACCGTCGGCCATGCCGCCCGAGACGGGTCCCAGGTTGACGCTGACCGCCCGGACACCCCGCTCGCGCAGCCGCCAGGTCAGCCCGTCGAGATAGGCGTTGGCGGCGCTGTAGGCGGTTTGGCCGAAACTGCCCCACAGCGCTGAGATCGACGAGGTGAACAGGATGAAGTCAAGCTCCGGCCCGGCCACCGCTTCGGTCAGATGCCATGCGCCCCAGGCTTTCCCGGCGAAAACCCGGTCCACCACCCGATCCGACTCAGTGCTGTCCAGGGAGCTCAGCGGGGTGGTGCTGTTCTCGCCCGCGGCGTGCACGACGCCGGCCAACGGCGGAAGTTCGGCCTGCATCATGGCGGTCAGTCGGGCGACGTCGTGCGGGTCGGCGATGTCTGCCGAGACCACCCGGATCTCGCAGCCGTGCTGTGCGCTCAGCGCCTCGACACGGGCCTGGGTGGCATCGTCCGGGGTGCGGCGACTTGTCAGGACGAGGTGGCCGGCGCCGTGGGCGGCGAGGTATCCCGCGATCTCGAGTCCGAGGGCGCCCAGTCCGCCAGTCACCAGATAGGTTGCCGTGGAACGTAATTCCAGTTCGGCCGGGTCCGGCTGTGCGGCACTCCTGGTCAGCCGGGGAACGTGCACCGCGTGTTGGCGCAGTGCGATCTGGTCTTCACCCGGTGCCGCCGTCATGATGTGGCCTAACAGAGCCGGCCAGTCGTCGCCGGCGGCGCCGGAAAGGTCCGCGAGGCCGCCCCATACCTGGGGGAATTCCAATGCGGCGGATCGGCAGAATCCCCACAGGCTGCTCTGTTCCGGTGACACCGTGTCGGAGTCGGTAACGCGTTGCGCGCCGCGGGTGACCACCCAGACGGCGTTGCGGAGGTCGGCGGCGGCAGTGGCGCGGAAGATTCGCTGGGTGCCGCCCAGAACACGATGCTGCATCCGCAGCAGTGCCTGCATCGGGGGTGTCTCGGGACCCAGTGCCGCGAGGTTCAGAATCCGCAGACCGGGATCGTCCTGCGCCGCGGAACGCAGTTCGGCGGCCAATCGCTCCTCGTCGGCATCGGTGACCGGCAGCCCGAAGGTGCGGCACCGGTGGCCCGCCGCGGTCAGCGCCTCGGCCGCGGTCTCCCGCAGCTCGGTGTCGTCGCCTATCAGCGCCACATCGGCGACGTCGCCGATCACTCGCCCTGCGGCGGACCCTCGTACCTCCG
>JAUPLT010000216.1 GCA_030836785.1 Actinomycetota bacterium | reverse complement strand
CTGGCGCGGCGGTCCGCCACTGGCTGGTCGAGCAGAACGAGACCTTCCGGGCCGGGGTCACCCACGTGGTCATCGACCCGTCGGCGGCCTACGCCGCCGCGGTCACCACCGAGCTGCTCCCCAACGCCGTGCTGGTCGTCGACCACTTCCATCTGGTCAAGCTCGCCAACGACGCCGTGACCGCGGTGCGCCGCCGGGTCACCTTCGACGCCCACGGCAGGCGCGGCCGCAAACAGGACCCCGAATGGGCCAACCGCCGCCGACTGCTCACCGCACGAGAACACCTGTCACCCACAGCATTCGCCACGATGTGGAACGCCCTGATCGACAACGACCCGAGCGCTCAAATCCTGTCCGCCTACATCGCCAAAGAGGAACTGCGCCAACTGCTCGCAGCCGCCGCTGAGCGCGCCGATGACGCCGAGATCCGCACCCGGCTCTACCGCTTCTACAGCTGGTGCGCCGACACCCACATCCCCGAACTCCACCGCCTGGCCACCACAATCGAAACCTGGTGGCCGGCGATCCTGGCGTTCCTGCACACCGGGCTGACCAACGCCCGAACCGAAGGTCTCAACCGGCTGGTCAAACAGGTCAAACGCGTCGCCTGCGGCTTCCGCAACACCGAGAACTCACGCCGCCGGATACGCTTCCACTGCACCCGCGCCCAGCGGGCCAGCATCGGATTCACCACCGCGCAATTGCCCGCCTAACCTTGAAGAGCCAGTAATCCCCTAGCGCACTTGACCCGCGTTCACCAGCGGTCAAGTTGCTTAGGATTTCGCGGGTCGGAACGCGTGCGTTGGCGCAATTAACGTGCTTTGGCGAAGTTAGCGTGCAGGATCTGGGTCGCGGGCACCACGACTGAGATCGCAACCAGCGGGTGTTGGTCCCAAATTGGTCCCAAGAATAATTGCAGATTCAAGCAATATCTCGCGAATTCGCACGCAAAATTCGCAGCTCAGAGCCTATTTCACTGCGTCGGGCTGACAGGATTTGAACCTGCGACCACTTGACCCCCAGGAAATGGGACTGGCGCGTTGTGCCTGTTCACGCCCGGTATGCCCGTTATTTGAGGTCCTCTGATCGGGCATGAACGTGCAGGTCGTTCAGGAGCGAGCGGAACGTGTGGTCCCAAATCGGTCCCAGGAAACACCTGGTCTCTTGTCACCCCCAAGCGGTACTATACGAACGTTACGAAACAGTTTTCGTATAGTTCGAAAAGGGGTCGATATGACTGCAGAAGCCAGCGAGACGACGACGTTCATCCCCGAGGATCCCGAAGAACTTGCCTCGGTAGTCGGGTTCTTGGCGGCCCACGAGCGCCTCCGCGGCACCATGGCGTCGCCAGGTTATGCCCTCGTGGGAGCCGAGGAGCACGACCGGATCGAGTTGCCCCACTCGGTACATCAGGCGTTAACCAAGGTGGTAGCGGCACTTCACGCGGGCAAGGCGGTGACCATCGCTCCGCAGTCGATGAAACTCACCACTCAGCAGGCCGCCGATCTTCTTGGGGTAAGCCGACCCACAGTGGTGCGCCTGATTACCACTGGAGCGTTGCCGGCGGAGCGAATCGGAAATCGGCATCGTCTTCTGCTCGATGACATCCTGGCCTACCGCGACGAACGCCGCACCCGCCAGTACGAAGCCTTGGCGGCCACCGCGATCGAGGTCGATGCCGACGACGACCCCGAGACCGTCCGACGACAGCTTCGGGAGGCCCGTCGAATCGTCGCCGAGCAGCGCCGCGCCGCAAGCGCTGCAGGCTAACCGACACAGTGTTCGCAGCCCTGCTGGACACTTCGGTGTTATGGCCTAGTCTGCAGCGCGACTTCCTGCTCTCCCTCGCGATCGAAGGCCTTTACCGCCCACTGTGGTCATCGGCCGTCCTCGAAGAACTGCAGTTCCACGAGGCTCGAAAACTCATCGACCGCGGCTGCGACCCAGACGAAGCCGCGAGACAATCGCGGCGTCTTATTGACCGAATGTCGACAGCGTTCGAGGACTCGCGCGTTGACAACTGGGAACTTCTCGACGGCACTTTCGGACTTCCGGACCAAGATGACGAACACGTTGTCGCCGCCGCACTCGTCGGCGGAGCGCAGGTCATCGTTACCAGCAATCTCAAAGACTTTCCTGCGCAACGCATTCCCACACCACTTCGAGTCATGTCTCCCGCCCAATTCGCCGCAGATACCGTGTCCGTCTCGCCTGCTGTGGCGCGGCATGCCGTCACGACCATGTTGTCCCGGTTCATGACTCCGCCACTGACCTTCGAACAGTTCGTTGACCGGCTCGTCACGCGATACGACATGACGGAAGCAGCTGAACTCATTCGCGGCACTATCTAGAACCACCACTGGCGAATAGACAGGCTGACGTCGCCGCTGAGCATCTCGCCGAATCTGTTCGCGATATCGACGAGGTCACGGCAGAGCAGTCGGCCTACTCGCGCACCTCGTTGGTGCTGATCATGTCGAGGTCTAAGACCGCCCGCCCCGTCATCGACGGTAGCCGATCATTCGATCAAAATCAGCTCGTGAGAAGTTTCGTAATCTTCTCCCAACTCGTTGGCCACGTCCCATTCGTCGAAGCCGTAGTCGATCTCTAGCGCCTCGACGGAATCGGCGAAGAACACGTCAAGCGCATCGGTATGGTGACCGATTTTGCAGACTGCGGCAGCACCTTCGGTGAGGCGGAAGATCACGCCGAAATCGCTGCTGTAGGTCCAAGTCGGCTCGCCGTGGATTATCTGGCTGATCGTTATCCGCACCACGTAGATCTCAGTGATCTGCTCACCCGCATGTTGGAAATAGACATGTCCCTCACGTTGAGCTTTGGCCAGTCCTTCGGAGTCCCTGTGCACTGATAATTGGCCGTACTCTTCGGCGTAGCCTTCAAAATCGCTCTCCGTCAATTCGGTGTGAATGCGAACTTCGCTGGCGTCGGTCGCGACGATGACGTTGTCCCATGAGAAGTGATGGCCGGGCTTTTCCGGTGCGGGCTTACCAGTCGCTAGTCGCCAGCGCTTTCCCTTCAGCGACCGCAAAGCCGCGCGGGAACCCTCAGCGAGGTGAAACTTGGCGGTGAAAGTCATTTGTCGGCGCCCTTCTTAATGAAATGGATTCGCTGGTAACCGGTTACGCCTAACCCACTGGTTTTTATGGTGAGCGTCACGCCGGGACTACCCTTTGTGCTCGTGATCCGCCGATACACCGCGACGGACAGATCAGGAAAGTCAACCCGCGAACCATTCCCGTTCGCGGTTCGCACATCCTTCAGATTCCCCTTGAGAAGCCGCCAGAACTTTTCCGCCGTGGCGTACGGGTCCACAGAGGCGATCGTTCGAACCTTGCTGCTCTTCCCGGGATCGCCGAAGTACCCGCCCGGTGATATCGGGAAATGATCGGCCAGTCGGTCGATGCTCGCTTTGATTGCATTGCGGGCCCGCACATTTGCTCCGCCACCAATTCGCGGCCCCACTTCAGGCAGCCTTCCTAACGCGAGAACGTTCGGGGAGATAATGCACGACCTCGACATCTGGACCCAATGCCTGACGAATGTGGCGGTGATCGGTCCCGTGGAGGAGAACTACAGGCGGGGCGAGCCGATCAACCATCTCGTACAGGCCCCGGATGAAGCCGTGGCGGAGCTTCCCCACTCGCCACAGCCCGTGGGTAGAAATCGCGACCACCGAACCCGACGCAACTCCTGCGAAGCAATGGTCGTAATCGCGGTGATCACACCATCTCAGGTTCGGCACCACACGAATCCCATGGTCGGCGAACAGTCGGCCGAGCGCCCGGTTGAGCCACGTCGCCGTGACACGGAATTGCAGCGGCGCCTCATCCCAGATTGAGAAATCTGGAGACGTGATCCCCCAGAGCCCTTCGAACTGGGATATGAACCGCTCCGGATTTCGGATCAATCGGCGCAATTTCGTCTCGTCGACGTAGAAGTTCCCGAGCACAAGCCGGCGTTCGATCGCCTTTCCGATCTTGTCGTAGGCCAGCATCTCGGTCGGCAGGTCGTCAACTGGCACGAGGGGCAAGACCGGGATCTGATAGTCGGTAACCACCTCGGCCCCAAGCGGGAACCACGGTGGCATGCCCATGACGAGCATCCGGAGAACCTCTTCGATGAGGCCTTCATTACTACGGAGACGGGGGTGGCGAGTTACCATCCAAAAGTCCCTTCTGTGCTTTGCCGCGCTGATCGGACGTTTTCGACGGTTGCTGCCGTCGGGATTGGCTGGGTGGGTGCTTGCAGGCGCCCACCCAGCACTCATTTGGTGCGTGTTTAATCGGCGAATTCCTCTCTCTGCGTGCCGATTTCGGTTGTTTCCATCGGCCATCATCGCCATCCCGACGTCGGAGGTG
>JAUPLT010000215.1 GCA_030836785.1 Actinomycetota bacterium | reverse complement strand
GAGGAACCCCGACGACGGGGCAGCGGTGAGGTTGAGGAAGCCGGGCCCGGCCGGGATGTCGAGGATGGTGATCTGGATCGGCTCATCCCCGAGGGTTCCGATGACATCGAAGTCGATCGTCTGGCCCAACTCTCCGACGGTGATGGTCAGCGGGATGGTTTCGGACGGGGAGATCTGGGCGTAGACGGGGATGGAGACCGATTCGTCGAAGGTCAGCGGGTCGAGGGTGAACCCGATGTACAGCCCGTTGGGGAACAACCAGTTCTGGTTGTCGTCGGATTCGAAGAAGCCATTGCTGGCGTTGCCGGAATTGAACATCCCGGTATTGAGATTCCCGGAGTTGAACAACCCGGTGTTGGCGTCCCCGGAGTTGAACCACCCCGAGTTGCGGTCCCCGCTGTTGAAGTCCCCGGTGTTGGTGTCACCCGGGTTGTTGCTACCGCTGTTGTAGCTGCCTGCGTTGTGCCAACCGGTGTTGACATCGCCGACGTTGGCGAAACCGAAGTTGACGTCGCCGACGTTGAGCAGCCCCGTGCTGGTGCTCCCGGCGTTGCCGATCCCCCAGTTCTTCGACCCCGAGTTGAACACGCCGGTGTTACCCGTCCCGGCGTTGAACAGTCCGCTGTTGCCCGACCCGGAGTTGAACAGCCCGGTGTTGCCCGTGCCCGAGTTCAGCCCGCCGAACCCGAACTGATTGTTTCCGGTCAACCCGATCCCGATGTTGCCGTTGCCGGTGTTGCCGAAGCCGAAGTTGTTGTTCCCGGTGTTGCCCAAGCCGATATTGCCGTCCCCGGCATTGCCGGCGCCCAGGTTGCGGCTGCCCAGGTTCCCGAACCCGATGTTGCCGTTCCCGGCGTTACCGGACCCGAGGTTGAAACTGCCCTCGTTGCCCGACCCCAGATTGGCACTGCCCACATTGGCGTTGCCGAGGTTGAACTGCCCCACGTTGGCGTTGCCGACGTTCCAGGAACCCACATTGGCAAGACCCAGATTCAGTCCTCCGGTCGCCGCCGCGGACCCGCCCGCCACCGCGGTCACCTGCGCCGCAGGCTTTTCCGTGTGAACTGACGCTGCCACCGAATCGGGCAGGGCATCAGGGTGGGCATCGGCGGCGACCTGCACGACCGACGACGCCCGCACCGATGCTGCCGGCGGCCCCGCCGGCGTCGGAACCCCGGCTACCGGCCCCGGACGCACCGGACCGCGTACCGAAACCGCCGGTGCCGAAACCGCCGGTGCCGAAACCGCCGATGACACCGGCCCGGCGCTACCCGCCGCACCGTGACTGCCCACCGCTCCGTCATTGGTCCCGCGCTGCCCACCGGAGTCCCGACTCGGCGAGACCGACGTCTCATCCCCGTCAGCGTGCGCGACGGCCGGCGCGGCAAACACCGCCGTCCCCACCGCAACGCCCAACACACCCGCCCCGAGCCAGGCGTACGGCTCGACCCGGCGACGAGATTGCTTGCGATGGGCGCCGGACTTACGCGCGACGCGGGGTTTGCGGCCAGCCACGCGGGGAAGCTAACAGAGAACAGCACGGTAACGGACTACTTTCCGTCTGTTCGCGATCCGCACTTTTACGCGGATAATCGGATGCAGCCATGTAACGACGGAGGTGGGACCGCTGGCGACTTCCTTCCCGGATCAGGCCACGCTGGAAAGCGTGCTCGACGTCGCCGCCCGCGCGCCGTCGTCAGGAAACCTCCAGCCCTGGCGGTGGCGGGTCGACGGCGCCGCGGTGCACCTCTATGCCGATTGGCACCGGCAGGCCGGTGGATCACCGACGGATCGGCGCGATGTACTGCTCGGCTGCGGAGCGGTTCTGGATCACTGCGCCGTGGCCTTTGCCGCGGCGGGCTGGTCCCCGCGGGTGCGGCGGTTCCCCGACGGTGGAGACAAGTTCCCCGGCACAGACAGCGGCCGGCTGGCGATCCTGGAGGTCGTCGAGCAGCCACCCAATGCTGCAAACCTGGAATTGGCCGCCGCCATCCCCCGACGTCGGGCCGACCTGCGCCGTTACCCGGCTCAGCCGATCCCGCCTGCCACAGTGGAGTTGTTGGTGATTCGCGCGGCGCGGTTGGGCGTGGAATTGGCCGTGGTGCCCCGATCTCGATGGGTTCGGCACGAGGACGGGCGTGTTGCTCTGCGCTTCTCCGACGACGAAGGGGAACCCGACGACGATGCGGTGCTGCTGGTGCTCGGCACCCGCGAGGACAACGACGCCATGCGACTGCGGGCCGGCGAGGCGCTCAGCCACATCACATTGACGGCCACCGCCATGGGTCTGGCCACCTGCCCACTCACCGAACCTCTGAACGACATGCTCAGCAGGTTGGAGTTGGCCTGCGAGGTGTTCGACGGGGAGGCCCATCCGCAAGCGCTGATCCGGCTCGGGCTTCCGCCGACGGATGACGTGCCCGAGCCGATGACCCAGCGAAGGTCGGTCGACGAAACAACCGAATGGACACGCCGATAGAGCGCTGACCCGAACCCGTCAGGCCGAGGGTTCGGCCGCACCCACCCGCCGCGCCACCTCGTCGGCGAGTTGCGCGAGCGGGACGTCATACAGCGAGGCGCGGGCCTCGACCGCAATCCCGACCTCAGCGGGTTCGAGATAGCCGGCCGCCAGCAGCGCCTCGATCGGTGAGCGTCGGTAACTGCGGGCCACCGCGATGGCGGTCTCGGCCTTCGGCCTGGTCTTGCCGCGCATCCAGTTGCACACCGAGAGCCGAGCGATGCCGATGCAGGCGGCGATCTCCGCCTGGGTCTGACCGCGGGCGATCCGCCGGAGGTACTCCGGCCACGTCTCCAGCGCCGCCGTACTGTCGGTCGACGGGGCCTGCACCGACCGCAGAAGCCCCGACCCCCGACTTGCACCCCGCATGCCTGTCAGTGTCATCCGATCGGCGCAACAGTGATCGAGTAGTTCACTACTCGAAACGCGGAGTCGACTCACTGATCACTGCCGCGAGCTCGCCGCGCCTGGCCAGTCCCAGCTTGTTGCAGGCGCGGTAGATGTGGCCTTCGACGGTGCGCACCGACATCGTCAGGGCCTCGGCGATCTGCTTGTTGGACAGACCCTCACCGACCAGGGTCGCGATCTCACGTTCGCGGGCACTCAGCGGCAACGGTGAGGCGACCGCCCGGGTCGCCGGAGAGACGGCCCCGCAGTCCGTCATGATGCGGGCAGCGCGTTCACTGGCGGTCAGCCGGGCGCCGCGGCGTCCCTGCTTGTCGAAGGCCACTGCGGCGTGCGCGGCGGCGTCGGCAGCGGCGAGCAGATCACCCAGTGTGGCCAGCTCACCGGAGACCTCCAGCAGAACGTCGCCGTCGTGGGCGGTGAGAGCCTTCGACCATCGGGCTGCCAGCGCCGCGCGGGGGCCGTCGACCAGGCCGGCGAGTTCGGCCAAACGGGGACCCCCGGTTCTGTCCCCGAATCCAAGTGCGGTCTGCAGGCACATCACCTCCCGCGCCCACTGGCCACGTGACCGCGCCGCTTCGGCCGCTTCGTTGGCCAGTGCGATCGCTTCGGTCACCCGACCCCGGGCGGCAGCAACCCACGCCATCGCACGCAACCTGGCCGGGTCGAAAAACTCCCATGACGGGTGCCGGCACGCCTGCATCCGGGCCTCGGCGCTCAGCGCGGCATCGACATCCGCGGTCCGGGCCACAGCCTCGGTGTGGGCCACTGAGAGCAGGTAGTTCACCGCGTTCCAGTTATTGACCCGACTCCCCTTTATCGATGGCCTCACCGAGACGCCGAACCGCATCGGGCAGGTCCCCTCGGACCAGTGCCGCCATACCGCCGATGCCGGTCGCGGCGATGGTCGGCAGCCGGGGGATATT
>JAUPLT010000214.1 GCA_030836785.1 Actinomycetota bacterium | reverse complement strand
TGCAAAGTACCCGAGGTCATCAGATTCGCCCGCACCATCGAAACCTGGCAGGCACCCATCATCGCCGCCCTGCAGACCGGGCTGACCAACGCCCGCACCGAGGGCTACAACCGCATCGTCAGTGCGACACGAGGTCGCGCATATGAGTGGACTCGCGAAGGGAGGTCGACGATGTCGATCGCGTAGTTCCCGATCAGTGTCCGAGATCGGTCCCCGCCCCGGCGTGCGTCTGCAGGTCCTGCCTGTCAGGGGTGCGAAGCCCAGGGAAGAAGCCCAAGGGCCCCTGCTCCGTCTGGGGGAACGACCAGGCGAGGGGAAGACCGGACGGGCGAACGCGAGTGAACCCTCTGTGATGCCTCGTGACGGTTAACCCGAGGGGCGGGATGAATGCCTCGGGTCGAGGATCGGGCCGTTGGAGGAGACGGCGAGCGGCAACCGGTGATGACGAGCCGGTGGTAAGGACACCGCTGATCCCGGGGTATAGAGGGCGCCCACCCCGGTCGTGTCTCGTATGCGTGGAACGTGGAAACCCCGTCGGGTCCGGATCGCTGAGTTTGATCCGGTAGGCCGATCGTAAGAGGGGCGGAACTCCTCGGCGGGAACAGGATGCCCAAGAAGCGAAGGCCGATCGCCGAAAGGCAACGGGACTCGCGGCGATGTGTCGATCACTCCTGGCGACGGTCGCGGGGAACCGGTCGGATACCAGCCCAGCGTGGCTGGGCTCGAAAGGGCGCTGACGTGGGCAGGTGAGCCTTTGAACACCGAAACTGAGGACCTTGTGAACCGAAAGGGCAAGTTGGACACCGTCGAGGTGAACGGACCCGAGGGCGTTTTCGACTGGGACGCTGTGGATTGGCGTGTCCACGAACAGAACGTAGCGAGGTTGCGGCGCAGGATTTTCAAGGCAACGCGGGAGCAGGATTGGGCCACAGCCCGGTCGCTGCAGAAGTTGATGCTGGGCTCGTGGTCGAACACGCTGGTCAGTGTTCGTCAGGTGACTCAGCGCAATGCTGGACGTCGGACGGCCGGGATCGACGGGGAGATCGCCCTGTCACCGGAAGCGCGGGCGAACGTGGCGGTGCGGGTGCATGATTCGCGCTCGTCATGGGAACCGGTGCCGGTCCGGCGGGTGTACATTCCGAAGGCCAATGGAAAGCGCCGACCGCTCGGAATTCCGGCATTGTTGGATCGCTGCCATCAGGGCCGGGTCCGCAATGCTCTGGAGCCGGAGTGGGAGGCCCGGTTCGAGGCCCGTTCCTACGGGTTTCGGCCCGGACGTGCCTGCGCCGACGCGATCGGTTACCTACATGTCACGCTCAAAGGGTCGCAAGCCAAACGAGTGTGGATTCTGGATGCCGATCTGTCGGCCGCGTTCGACAGGATCGATCATCGCCGACTACTCGACGCACTCGGTTCGTTCCCCGCGCGGGAACTCATCGAGGGATGGTTGAAAGCCGGAGTGATCGAGAACCAGCGGTTCACACCGACTGAGGAGGGCACTCCCCAGGGCGGTGTGATCAGCCCGTTGCTGTTGAACGTGGCGCTACATGGGCTGGAGGAGGCCGCGGGAGTCCGCTACATCGCCACCGGCACCCATGCCGGTGAAACGCTTGCGGGCACCCCGATCCTGGTGAGGTACGCCGATGACATGGTCGTCTGCTGTCACTCACGGCAACAGGCTGAACAGGTCAAGGCACGACTGGCGGAATGGCTGGCCCCGAGGGGCTTGGCGTTCAACGAGGACAAGACACGCATCGTGCACCTCGAAGAGGGCTTCGACTTCCTCGGATTCAACATCCGTCGCTACCAGCGACGCGGTGGACGGCCAGCCAAGCTGCTCATCAAGCCAAGTCAGGACGCGGTCAAACGCATCCGGAAAAGGCTCGCCGAGGAAATCCGCCGAGCACGCGGTTCCAACGCGGGGACTCTCATTGTCCGACTCAACCCGATCATCCGAGGTTGGGCCGCCTACTACCGAGGAGTGGTGTCCAGCAAGATCTTCAGCTCGCTGGACAACGATCTGTGGTGGCTCACCTGGCGGTGGGCCCGCCATAGCCACCCCACAAAGCCGAGGAAGTGGATCGCACATCGCTACTTCGGCCGGTTCCACCAGTTCAGGAACGATCGATGGGTGTTCGGCGATCCCGACCATCCCGTCGGCAACCAGAGCGACACGATCGCGCACCTGGTCAAGTTCTCCTGGACCGGTATCGTTCGGCACACCCTGGTCGCCGGAGGCGCGTCTGTGGACGACCCCGACCTCCGGGACTACTGGGTTCAGCGGCGCAGGAAGGTCAAACCAGCGCTGGACAGCTACAACCTGCGCCTGCTCACCAGACAGGCCGGGCGCTGCCCACTCTGCGGCGACCCCATCCTCACCGCCGATCAACCGCCGCAGTCACCCCAGGAATGGGAACGCTGGTGGCACTCCATCGTCCGACGGGCGATCGCCGCCAAGTACCTCACCCATGACAGGAACGACGGCAGCACACCGAACAGGAACCACACCCGGATCGTGCACACCTCCTGCCATCGCCGGCTCCACGCGACGAACGCAGGAGACCAGAACACTGCGTGTGTCCTAGCGGCTCGCTTGAGCCGTGTGCGGTGAAAGCCGCACGCACGGTTCTGAGGGGGGACCGCCGCAGCAATGCGGCGGTCCTACCCGACAACAGGTCAAACGCGTCGCCTGCGGCTTCCGCAACACCGAGAACTCACGCCGCCGGATACGCTTCCACTGCACCCGCGCCCAGCGGGCCAGCACCAGATTCACCACCGAGCACCTGCCCGG
>JAUPLT010000213.1 GCA_030836785.1 Actinomycetota bacterium | reverse complement strand
TCCGGTCGCGCCGTTGCCGCCGTTGCCGCCGGCCGCCGTGCCGCCACCTATCGCCCGGGCCGAACCGCCGTTGCCGCCGTCTCCGCCGGTATCGGGGTCCGAACCGCCGCCGTTGCCGCCGGTGCCGCCGATGGCGCTGCCCCCTTCGGAGTAGGCATCACCGCCGGCGCCACCCTTACCTCCCACCGTGCCGCCGGTCGCGCCGTTGCCGCCGTTGCCGCCGATCGCGGTGCCGCCACCGAGGGCGATCGCCGAACCGCCGGTGCCGCCGCTTCCGCCGCGGTCTGACTCGGACGCGCCGCCGTTGCCGCCGGTGCCGCCGATGGCGAAGCCGCCCTCGGAATAGGCGTCGCCGCCCGCGCCGCCAGTACCGCCGGGCCGCTCGGGGTCCCCTCCGTCGCCACCCAGGCCGCCTACCGCAGAGGCACCGCCTTTGCCCGTCGCGTCGCCGCCATCGCCGCCGATGCCGGCGACACCGGTGATCAAGCCGCCGTTGCCGCCGCTGCCGCCGTTGCCGCCGTAGACCGTTAGTCCGGGACCGCTTCCGAATGCATCCGCCCCCGCTCCGCCCCGACCGCCGGACCCGATGGTGCCGGCGTTGCCGCCGTTGCCGCCGTTGGCTCCGATGGCGCCCACACCTTGCCAGGCGTGCCCGCCGTCCCCGCCGTCCCCGCCGATGGCGGCACTTCCGTCGGTACCGTCGGCGCCGGCAGTCCCGCCGCTGCCACCGGTACCCGCGCTACCACCGGTCCCGCCCTGGCCGGCGCTTCCGCGGTTGCCGCCATGACCCCCGTTGCCGCCGTCGGGGTGCTCGGCGTCGCCGTCGGCTCCGCGCCCGCCGTCACCGCCGTTTCCGCCGTGCCCGCCGTTTCCGCCGGCGCCCCCGGATCCGTTGACGCCGCTGGTGTCGATGAACACCAGGATCCGGCCCTCGCCCGCATCACCACCCACCCCGCCGATCCCGCCGAAAGATCCGTTGCCGCCATCTCCTCCGTCAGAGCCGTCTCCGTCGCCGGTGGCGAAGCTGCCGGCCGTACCGTCGACGCCATTGCCGCCCCGGCCGCCGGTCCCGCCGGCACCGCCGGCACCGCCGGCGCCGCCCCGGCCGATGATCCAACTGCCCGCGCCACCCGCGCCGCCGTTACCTCCCGTACCGCCGGGGGTGCCGTCACCGCCGTCGAGCAACTCATCGGTGCCGTCGTTACCGGCCGTGCCGGTGCCCCCGGCCCCACCGGCGCCACCCGCACCACCGGCGCCCCAGACAGACAGGGACCCCGCGTTACCCCCGCTGCCGCCGTCACCCCCGAACCCGCCGCCGGTGACCGCGGTTCCCCCCGTTCCGCCGCTGCCGCCTTGGCCGAAGACCAACCCGCCGTTGCCACCGCGTCCACCAGTGCCCCCGGTCCCGCCACCGCCGCCGGCGCCGCCCGCGCCGCCGATACCGACTGTCGATAACAAACCGGTACTGCCGCCGGCGCCACCCTGGCCGCCGAACCCGCTTGCACCGCCGTTCCCGCCGGTGCCACCGGCGCCGCTGCGACCCCAGCCCAACAATCCGGTGTCGCCACCGAATCCTCCGACGCCTCCTGTACCGACGTTGCTGGTGGCTACGCCGCCGGCCCCGCCGTTGCCGCCGTCACCCAGGAACAATCCACCCGCGCCACCGTTGCCGCCGGCACCGCCATCCGCGCCGGCCAGCCCGACCCCGCCGTTACCGCCGTGACCGAACCAGCCCGCTGAACCGCCGTTGCCGCCGTTGAAGCCGTTGCCTCCATTTCCAAAGATGCCCCCGTTACCGCCGTCGCAGGCAGTTCCGCCACTGCACGAGTCGGCGTTCCAGGAATAGCCGTTCCCGACGATCAGTCCACCGTTGGGATCGTCGGGGGTGCCGTTGCCGAAGAAGGCCCGCCAGATACCGCCTACCGAGGCGTCCGCCGTGGTCATACCCGGATGGATCGATACGGGATCCGTCAGTTCCCCGGCAAAGGGCTCTCGGTTAGCCGCAGCAGGCCCGATCGCGACGTTCTGCAGCTCAGAATCCCGGCGCGTGAGACCTACCGCCGCCCACATCAGGGGTGCAGCCCACGGTGCATCCGAACCGCCTGCGGCTGATTGTCCTGAATCGAGCCATGCTGAGAGCCGGGCAGACAGCTTGCTGGGTGCGGCTGTCGGTGCCGCGGTGGCCTGCGCCGCCGGCATCGTCGGTGCCGTCGCTTGGAGCCCCACCTCCGACGTGTGTTGATTGGCGGCCTCCGCCTGCCGGTTCACTGACGCCTCAGCACTGGCGACCAGCGGGGCCTCCAACAACGAGGATCTCTCGACTACCGCGGAGCTGCCGACCACGCCCGGTGGTGGAGAAACCGTCACGGCGCCGGATCCCGAAACGCCGCTGGCGTGGCGAATCGAATCTGATGACTCAGACGAGCGAGTGCCGCGACGCGGCGCCGGAGATCCCACGCTCTCCTGGGTGGATGGGCTTCCGGAGGTGCGCTCGGACGGGCCCGCCGAGATCGAGGTATCCGAGCGTTCAGTCGTGGGATTCGTTGGTGAGAGCCGGGAGCGATGACGCGACTGCGGCGTGACGTCGCGTGTCGCAGTCCGTGTCTCGTCTGCTGTCGATGAGCTCGTCGAGCCGGTCCCATTCGATCCGGCCGAACCTGTGTTGTCGGCGAATGCCACCGCCGGCATCGAAGCAAGGGCTGCGCCGATACCTAATGCGACGGCGAGCGCGCCAATCCGTCCGACATAACGGGAAGGTCCGGAAGGCTGAGACTGCGGGGGATTTCCACTATTGATCTGGATCGGCCGTGGTGTTTGGGCCGCGTCGGCACCTTGGTATCGGCCGCATGGAGAAAGACGTTGTGAGTGCATGGCAATGAGCGCCCTTCCCTGGCTGGTTAGCAGGGAAGGCTTCCAGCGAACTCAGGAGAAATCAAGGGACTTCTTACTCAAACTCTGCGCTGCTCTCAGCGCTGAGTTTGGCTTCGCGCCGGCCGACAAGGCCGGGCGCGTGTGTAACCCAGACGATTGTCAGCGGTAGCGGGGCAGCAGCCCGAAGACCTGTTTGATGATGGTCATCACCCAGCCGCCGGCGTTGGCGCTGTGGAAGCGGGGCCAGTTGAGCTGGAAGCTGACCACCCATGCCTGGCCGGCCCGGTCCACGGCGTACCAGCTGAAAGTCAGGTCGCCGGGAAGGTTTCCGGCCTTTGCGCCGATGTACGGCCATTCGCGGCGGTCCAGGTCGATCCCGGCCACCTCCGACATGATGTCGCGCACCGGGGCGGCGGCGCCGACCGCTTCGTGCTGCAGTGCGGCGTGTACCCGGCAGATGTCCTCGGCGGTTCCGTACCACTCGGCGCCGTAGGCGGACCCGGGTGCGTGAGTGCGCTTCGGATCCGGTTCGTAGGGGCGGGAATTCGCCTCCTGCAGCAGGACCGCGCGGTCAGCGGGTCCCGCCTGCTTCCACTGTTCCCGTACGTCAGGGTTGCCCCACCCGACTGCGAAGATCTCTCGCATGGTGGGGAAGGGCGTCATGCTGGCCGGATCGTGATGACCGGCACGGATCAGGGCCTGTTCGACGGCCCCGGGACCGAGTCGTTCGATGAGCAGGTCGGTGGCCATGTTGTCGCTGGTCGCGATCATCTTGCCGGCAGCCTGGCGAACTGTGATCCGGGATCCGGCGGGCAGTGTGTCGAACCCTGAGGAACCGAGTTTCTTGGCCTCGCTGGTGATGGTCAGAGTGTCGTCCCACCGGATCTTCCCGGCCAGTACCGCCTGCTCCACGGCGAACAACACGTAGGTCTTGAAGATCGACGCCAGCGGTAGCGAGGTGGAAGTGTTTGTCCCAGCTACCTTTTCGCAGCGGCCGTCATCGACCTTGGAGACCATCCAGGAGTACCTTGCCCCGGTCTGGTTCAGTGCCGTATCGACATCACCCCAGGTGTTGATCGTCGGCGTCTCGGTGGCGACGGTCATCCTGCTGACCATCGTCTGGTCGTTGATGTGCAGTTTGATCTCTTCTCGCGCACCGAACGAACTGGTGACGTTCAGCGTCGCCCTGCCGGCCCCGATATCGAACGAATCGAGCGTGTACGGGCGGTCCCACCACAGCGAGTCCATGATCGTGGTGACCGGTTTGACCATGTCCGGGGCTGCCAGCGTCGAGACGCTGTGTGTCCCGATCGGCCAGTCGGAGTTCAGCATGTCCATGACCTGCTGGGCGCGGACACCCTGCGGACTGTTCAGGCCGATGCGTAGCCCGTCAGCAGCCGTTGTGGCCGGGGCCTCGGCGCAACTCGTCGCGGTGGTGGCCGCCGTGACGATCGCGACGGCAATCGTCAGTGCGCGGCGACTAGCTCTTGTCGCTGGACCGGGCAACGTCCAACACAACCTCGAACTCAAGGAGCTGAGCCCCGGTCGACACCGGGTTGGCCCGTTCGCCGGCGTGGGCGGCGATGGCCGGGCCGCTGGCCCAGGCTTTGAAGGCGTCCTCGGACTCCCATTGCGTCACGACGAAGTAGCGGTCCTCGCCCTTGACCGGCCGCAGCAACTGGAATCCGAGGAATCCGGGCTGGTTGTCGACGGCATGCGCGCGGTGGGCGAACCGTTTCTCCAGCTCCGGGCCTGCGCCGGGCGGTACCTCGATTGCGTTGATCTTGACCACGGCCATGGCGCCAAGGCTACCGGCAGGATGGGGTGGTGAACTCAGTACCACTGACCTTCCGTGGCGGCCGGGGCGCGCCGATCGTGCTCGTACACGGGCTGATGGGCCGGGGCAGCACCTGGGGACGCCAGCTGCCCTGGCTCACGAGACTGGGCGCGGTGTACACCTACGACGCCCCCTGGCACCGCGGTCGAGACGTGGACGGACCCCGGCCCATCAGCACCGAGGCGTTCGTCGCGGAGTTGGCGGACGCCGTGGCCTCGGTCGGCGCTCCGGTCGTCCTGATCGGCCATTCGATGGGTGGATTGCACTCGTGGTGCGTGGCGGCCGAACGCCCAGACCTGGTGCGGGGACTCGTGGTCGAGGACATGGCACCGGACTTCGTCGGGCGGACCGCCGGTCCGTGGGAGCCCTGGTTGCATTCGCTGCCCGAGGAATTCCCCTCGGAGGAATCGGTGCTCCGGGAGTTCGGACCGCTCGCCGGGCGCTACTTCCTCGAGGCTTTCGATCGCACACCGACGGGGTGGCGGCTGCACGGTAGGCCCGAGCGGTGGGTGGACATCGCCGCCGAGTGGGGAACCCGGGACTACTGGCGGCAGTGGGAGGCGGTTCGTGCGCCGACGTTGCTGATAGAGGCGGGCGATTCCGTCGCGCCGCCCGGGCAGATGGTTCGCATGTGGGACCTGGCAGCAGGCCGTGCCGACTACCTGGCTGTGCCCGGCGCGGGGCACCTGGTTCACGATGACGATCCCCGGGCCTTCCGGGGTGCGGTGGAGCCGTTCGTCTCCGGTCTGCGACCGGGCTAGTCCTCAGGCGGCTTTCGCCACACCGACACGTGACTCTCACTTTCAGCCGTGAACGGCGAACGCCTCCAGTCTGCGAACCGGGCCTCGAGTTCCAGTCCCGCCAGTTGCGCCATGAGATCGCACTCGGCCGGCCAGATGTACCGGAAGTCACCCCTGCGGTAGCGCAGCGATCCGTCCTGGCCCCGCCAGTAGTGATGGGATGTGCATTTCTGTTCGACGACGTCGTAGGTGTCGAACCCTAGGTGGCAGTCGGAGACCTCGAACGGGACGGCGGTCTGGCCCGGCGGAAGGCGGCGCAGCGGCGGGACCCACAGTTCGATGACGAACCGGCCGCCCGGGGTCAGATGGCGGGCCGCATTGCTGAAGCACTGCACCTGTTCGGCCTGGGCCTTCAGATTCGAGATGCTGTTCCAGGGCAGGAACACGAGGCTGAAGCCGCCGGAGACGAAGGTTGTGGCCATGTCTCCCAACGCAACCGGCAGTTCGGTCTCGTCGGCTTCTTCCCTGAGACGTGCCAGCATCGCCGGGGACAACTCGATGCCCGAGACTCCGACGCCGCGACGACGCAATGGGATGCCCAGTCGGCCGGTGCCGATCGCGAAGCCCAGCGCCCGGCCCGACCCGGCGAGGTCTGCGAGGAAATCGACCGCGGGTTCCACGGCCTCGGCCCGGAACCGTTCGGCGGCGTCCTCCTCGTAACTCGCCGCTGCGGCTTCATCCCAGATGTCGCTGCTCACCATGCCTTGCTCCGCAACGGAGAGTCGATTCCTTCGTCGCCTTCGGTGTTACCTTTCTCGGCTCCTTCGTCGCCTTCGGTGTTGTTTTTCTCGGCTCCTTCGTCGCCTTCGCCCGCCAGGGCGAACCGGCCGTCGCGGGTCTGCTCCACCAGGCCGTCCACCAGCAGCGAGTCCAGGGCCCGGTCCCGTTGCGTGGTGTCCGACAACCACGCCACGTCCAGTTCGGCCCGCTCGACCGGGGTGGAACTGGCCCGCAAGACGTCAAGCAACCGGCCGCGCACCTGACGGTCGGTGCCGGCATAGCGCTGAGCCGGTCTGGCCGGACCCTCACCGGGCGGAAACCCGGCAGTGCGCCAGGCGCATCGGCCCAACGGACATCCGCCGCACTGCGGTGATCGCGCGGTGCACACCGTCGCACCGAGTTCCATCAGTGCCGCCGAGAAGACCGCCGCTTCGGGCCCGTCCGGCAACAACGCCGCCACCGCGGCGTGGTCGCGGACCGTGGAGGCGGAGCCGGCGTCAGCCCGGCCGTCGACGGCCCGCGCCACCACCCTGCGAACGTTGGTGTCCACCACCGGCACCCGCTTCCCGTAGGCGAAGCAGGCCACCGCACGCGCCGTATAGGCGCCCACTCCAGGCAGTGTCAGGAGCGTCTCGACGTCATCGGGCACCACATCACCGTGCTCGGCGGCGATCACCGTCGCGCACTCGTGCAGTCGCTTGGCCCGGCGCGGGTACCCCAGCTTTCCCCAGGCTCGCAGCACATCCGCCGCGCCGGCCGCGGCCGTCGATGAGGGTGTCGGCCACCTGCGCACCCAGTCCACCCAGATCGGCGCGACCCGGGCCACCGGCGTCTGCTGCAACATGAACTCGCTGACCAGGATCTGCCAGGCAGTGGTGTCCGGCGCCCGCCATGGCAGGTCCCGGCGCGCTCGGCCGTACCAGTCCAGGAGGTCCGCGGCGGGGATGCTCATCGACTGAGCGTGTGTCGGGCAGGGCAGAATGGCGCGCATGCCCAAAACCAGTCCGGCGTCCGCGTGGAAAGCACTGAAGGAGGGTAACGAGCGATTCGTCGCCGGCCGTCCCGAGCATCCCAGCCAGAGCATCGAGCATCGGGCGGGGCTTGCGGTGGCGCAGCGCCCGACGGCGGTGGTGTTCGGCTGCGCGGACAGCAGGGTGGCCGCGGAGATCATCTTCGACCAGGGCCTTGGCGACGTGTTCGTGGTGCGCACCGCCGGTCACGTGATCGACTCCGCGGTGCTCGGGTCGATCGAATATGCCGTCACCATTCTCGACGTCCCCCTGATCGTGGTGTTGGGCCACGACAGTTGCGGGGCGGTGCAGGCGACCATCGCGGCCCTCGATGAGGGCAAGGTGCCCGGTGGGTTCGTCCGCGACGTGGTCGAGCGGGTGACGCCGTCGATCATGTTGGGCCGCCGCGACGGATTGACCAGGGTCGACGAGTTCGAGACCCGGCATGTCATCGAGACGGGTTCCCAACTGCTGACGCGATCCACGGCGATCGCCGACCGGGTCGGGCGCGGTGCCGCCGCCATCGTCGGCGTCACCTACCAATTGGCCGATGGTCGCATCGTTCTGCGCGAGCATCTCGGCGATATCGGCGAGTAGCGGCAGGCGGTCACCCGCGCAGAAGGCAAGGCGACACGCCGGGCGAGGTCGGACGGCTCGCGGTGAGCTGGCCTTACGGTGGAAACGTGCTGGATCTTGAACCGCATGGCCCGCTGCCGTCGCAGATCTACTGGCGACGTCGCGGGCTGGCGCTCGGCATCGTCGCAGTGGTCGTCGCGATCGTCATCGGTGTGTCGTTTGCACTGTTCGGCAAGTCCGAGCCCGCGGACAGCGCCTCCACCGCCGCCACCGTGAAGTCAGAGGCGACCCAGACACCCCAGCCGGAGAACAAGACCCCCGTCGTCCCGCCGGTGCAGTCCAGTCCCATGCCTGCACCGACCGAGACGGCCGCGGTCGCACCGCCGCCGATCCTGCAGGCCGGCGACGACTGCCCCGACTCCAACCTCGCGGTCAAGGGCGTCACCAACGCGCCGCAGTACGTGATCGGCGATCAGCCCAAGTTCACCATGGTCGTCACCAACATCGGGCTGGTCGCCTGCAAGCGTGACGTCGGTGCCGCCGTGCTGGCCGCCTACGTCTACTCACTCGACAACAACAGGCTCTGGTCCAATCTCGACTGCGCACCCTCCAACGAGACTCTGGTCAAGACGTTCAATCCCGGCGAGCAGGTGACCACGGAGGTGACCTGGACCGGCATGGGGTCGGCGCCGCAGTGCCCGCTACCCCGGGAGCCGATCGGTCCGGGTACCTACAACCTCGTCGTTCAGTTGGGGAATCTCCGCTCGGCAGCGGTGCCGTTCATCCTCGCCGACGCTCCGCCGCCGCCGGCGGAGCCCGCGCCGGTCGAAGCACCACCGGCCCCCGCGCCGGCGGGCTGACTCCCGGTCGCTACAGCATTCGGTCGGTGATCGTCGACTCGGCAAGCTGGGCGAGGCCCTCCCGCACGTGGCGGGCCCACATCTCGCCGATCCCGTCGACCGATTGCAGGTCGCCGGCACTTGCCGCCAGGAGACCCTGCAGTGAGCCGAACCGGCGAACCAGCAGATCGACATGGCCGAACTGCAAACGCGGGATGCCTGACATCGCCCGGTAGCCCCGCGCGCTGAGCGCTGAATCCTGCGCCTCGGACGTCGAGGGGTATCCGAAAACTCTTGCCAGTGCGGTGAAATCGAGTAACTCGGTGTCCGATAGCGCATCGAGTTCGGCCAGTGTTGAGGCGACCTGAGAATTCGACGGCGCCTGCGGACTGGCGTGGTAATCCCGGGCGATGAGTTCCCGTGCATTGTCGTTACCCCCGAGAAGCTCCTCGAGTTGCAACCGCAGCTGGCGGCCATCGGTGCCGAGTTCGACTGCGTCATTGTCGATCTCGAGACCGATACGACGAACCATCTCCAGGCGTTGCACCACGGTCATGACGTCCCGCAGGGTGACGAAGTCCTCGATCTCAGCTGTGGAGAGCTGCCGCGACACCTCGTCGAGCCTGGCCTTGTAGCGCTCCAGGGTGGCGATGGCCTGGTTGGCGCGTGACAGGATCGTCGCGGAGTCGGCGACCACGTGACGGTCTCCTCCCACGTAGACCGTCACCAGATTCATCGAGTGGCTCACCGAGATCACCGGAAAGCCGGTCTGGATCGCGGTGCGCTCGGCCGAGCGGTGCCGGGTACCGGACTCGTCGGTCGGGATCGTCGGATCCGGCACCAACTGGACATTGGCCCGCAGGATCCGATCTCCGGAGGTGGAGAGCACCACCGCCCCGTCCATTTTCGACAGTTCCCGCAGTCGCGTCGCCGCGAAGCTGACGTCCAGTGAGAAGCCGCCGTCGCAGATCGACTGGACCCGCTCGTTGTAACCCAACACGATCAGGGCGCCCGTGCGGCCACGCAGGATTCGTTCCAGCCCGTCGCGCAGGGCAGTGCCCGGTGCCAGCCGTCCGATTGCCTCCCGCAGGGTGGTAGCCGTCGGTGGTGCGCTCGTGGAGCGGTTGGCGTTGTTCACAGCCAATCATTGTCCACCGCGCGGAGGCGGTCGCCCGGCCGTCGGCCGGATTCCGGTTCGAGGTGGGTGGGGGGAGCCTCGCTGATCTCGTCGAGCGCCCGCAGTGCGTCGACGATGGTGGCGGACTCCAGAATCCGCAGACCCTCGGGCGGCGCCCCGCAGCCGGGAGGTACGACTGCGACGCTGAATCCCAGGCGCGCCGCCTCGGCGAGCCGCCGATCCATGCCGGTGACCCGGCGCAGATCGCCGGCCAGACCGATCTCACCGAAGACCACGGCGCCGGCCGGGAGCGGACGGCCGCTCGCCGCTGACGCCATCGCCGCGGCGACCGCCAGGTCCGATGACGGATCGGTCAGTCGCATCCCGCCGACAGTCGAGAGATAGATGTCGAGCATGCCCACCGGAACCCGCGCGCGCTTGTGGATGACCGCGGTGATCATCGCAACGCGGGCCTGGTCGATACCGCTCACCACGGTGCGTCGCGGGGTGTTCTCAGTGGGTGGGGAGGTCAGCAGGGCCTGGATCTCGCCGATCAACGGCCGCTTCCCATCAAGGGTGACCGTCACCGCGGTACCGGGCACCGGCTGGGCCCGCTGCTCGAGGAACAGACCGGACGGATCCGCGACGCCTTCGATCCCGCCGTCGTGCATCAGGAAGCAACCGACTTCGTCCGCCGCACCGAAACGGTTCTTCACCCCCCGGACCATCCGGAGCGGGCTGTTGCGGTCGCCCTCGAAGTGCAGCACCACGTCGACGAGGTGCTCCAACGACCGGGGTCCGGCGATCGCACCGTCCTTGGTGACGTGGCCGACGAGAATCATCGCCACCCCGGTGGACTTCGCGGCCGTCGTCAGTGTCGCCGTGACCGTGCGCACCTGGGTGACGCCACCGACCACGCCGTCGGTGTCGGTGGCGGACATGGTCTGCACAGAATCGACGATCACCAGCGAGGGATCGACCGCCTCGATGTGCGCGAGCACGGTGTTCACGTCGGATTCGGCGGCCAGGTACATCTCGTCGTGGGTGCAACCCGTCCGGCCGGCCCGCATTCGGATCTGGCCGGCCGACTCCTCACCGGAGACGTACAGGGCCCGCCGACCGCTCTGTGCCCACCGGTGCGCCACCTCGAGCAACAATGTCGACTTGCCGACGCCGGGATCACCGGCGAGCAGGCTCACCGAACCCGGCACGACACCCCCGCCCAGAACCCGGTCCAGTTCTGTGACCCCGGTGGGAAAGTGACGAGTGCGATCGGGGTCGACCGCCGTGATGGGAACCGCCGGGGACGCGGGGGCGAGGCGACGCTGGGCACCGCCGGCCCCGGTTGCGAGGACGGCGACCTCCGCGACGGTGCCCCAGGTTCCGCAGCCTGGGCAACGGCCAAGCCATTTACCGGTGAGGTGATGACAATCCGAGCAGCGGTACTGCGACCGAGGTTTCGCCACGCAGCCGAGATTAGCGAGAGGCAGGGACAAACCCAGCCCGGCGCCGCCGGTGGGTCAGGAGTCGCCGGCCGCGACCGGCACGGCGATGGTGGCCCGGCCAGCCTTCTCGAAGGTGAAGGTGAAGTCGTAGGTCAGCCCGTTGGTGATCGGCTCGGCAAGGGTGACCAACACGCCCGCGGGAGCATTCGCAGCAGCCTGGCCCGCCGGTTGCGCACCACCCATCTGCTGGGTGCCGCCCTGCTCGGCGGGCGCGTTGAGAACCAGTGCGCCGGCGGCGGGGATGGCGCCCCCGCCGGTGAGGTCGACCTCGCCCACCTCGGAGGTGATGCTGAGCAACTTGTCGTCGGTGTCCGGCGAGTTGTTCGCCGCGACGAGAACCAGCGGAACCACCGTCCCGGGTTGCAGGAAGTCGCTGGTCTGCTCGGCCTGCAGGTGGACGTTGCGCAGGGCGATGTCCTTGATGTTGGCCGACGTGCCGTTGACGGCCGACTCCTGGGTTGCGGTCTGGGCGATCTGCCCGGAACTGCACCCGGTGACAACCAGACCGCAGGCAGCCAGGCCCGCGGCGGCGGCGGTGAGGCGGGTAGTCAAGCGGTTCACAGCGGCCTCCTGCGTTACGGTTCGGACGGCTTATCTGGCGCCTTGGTGGCAGCCGACCGTGGTTCGACTATGCACAGTAGTAGGTGGCGCCGCCGGACGGTAGCCAAGGCGTGATCTGGGCGTGAACCATTTCCGTCGGGCCGAGTGTCGTGCCGCGGATACACGAATCCGCCGACCTGTCAACCCCCGGATTCGGTGGCGGTGCCCCTGACCTGCGACGTTGATCTACCGGGGCGGATGCCCCGTGCTAAGATAGCGGAGTGAAAGGGGCTCGCATCTGATGATTTTCAAGGTCGGAGACACCGTTGTTTACCCACACCACGGTGCTGCATTGATCGAAGCGATCGAAACCCGGAGCATCAAGGGTGTGCAGAAGGAGTACCTCGTCCTGAAGGTCGCTCAGGGCGATCTGACCGTTCGGGTTCCCGCCGACAACGCCGAGTATGTCGGTGTGCGGGATGTGGTCGGCCAGGAGGGACTCGACAAGGTGTTCCAGGTGCTGCGGGCTCCGCACACCGAGGAGCCCACCAACTGGTCTCGCCGTTACAAGGCCAACCTCGAGAAGCTTGCCTCGGGCGATGTCAACAAGGTCGCCGAGGTCGTCCGCGATCTGTGGCGCCGGGATCAGGAGCGCGGGTTGTCCGCCGGAGAGAAGCGCATGCTCGCCAAGGCCCGTCAGATTCTGGTCGGCGAACTCGCACTTGCCGAGAACACCGATGACGCGAAGGCCGCGATAATCCTCGACGAGGTCTTGGCCGCCGCCTCTTGACTGCCGGCCGGATCGGTCCCGGAGGCACTGCGTCCATCTCATTCTGAGGTGTGATGTGTCGGAGACAGTCGCGATAGTGCCTGCCGCCGGGAGCGGCGAGCGACTCGGTGCCGGCACGGCCAAGGCTTTCGTCTCGCTCGGCGGTCGAACCCTGCTTGAGATGGCGGTCGACGGCCTTCTTGCCTCTGGGGTCATCGAACGGGTCGTCGTCGCCGCGCCTCCGCAACGAGTGGCTGAGACGGTGGAACTTCTCGGTGAGCGCGCTGCCGTGGTGGCCGGAGGGTCCGAACGCCTCGACAGCGTCCGCCTTGCGCTGGCCGCGGTAGGCGACCCCGAGTTCGTACTCGTCCACGATGCCGCCCGACCGCTCACCCCGGCCGACCAGATCCGCCGGGTGGTAGCGGCGCTGTCCGAGGGACAACGCGCGGTCATTCCCGTCCTGTCCGTCATCGACACCATCAAGGCCGTCGACGCCAACGGCGTTGTCCTGGGCACCCCCGAACGGTCCGGGCTGCGTGCTGTGCAGACCCCGCAGGGCTTCGAAACCGCGTTGCTCCGCCGCGCCTACGATCGGGCGACCGCGGCGACCGACGACGCCGCACTGGTGGAGAACCTGGGCGTGCCGGTGCACACCGTCGCCGGCGACGCCCTCGCGTTCAAGATCACCACCCCCCTGGATCTGCTACTGGCAGAGGCGGTGGTGAGGTCGTGAGCCTGCCCCGGGTAGGGATAGGTACCGACGTCCACCCCATCGAAGCCGGTCGGCAGTGCTGGCTGCTGGGTCTGCTGTTCGAGGATGCCGCTGGTTGCTCCGGCCACTCCGACGGTGACGTGGCCGCGCACGCGCTCTGCGACGCGCTGCTCTCGGCGGCCGGGCTCGGTGATCTCGGCGGCGTGTTCGGGGTTGATCAGCCGCAGTGGCGCGGCGTCACGGGAGCGCAGATGCTGGCGCACGTGAAGGATCTGCTGGCAGCGAACGGATATGCCATCGGCAATGCCTCGGTTCAGGTCATCACCAATCGACCCAAGGTCGGGCCCCGCCGCGAGGAGGCCCAACGGGTGCTTGGCGCTCTGCTCGGCGCACCGGTGTCGGTGTCGGCGACCACCACCGACGGACTGGGACTCACCGGCCGCGGGGAGGGAATGGCCGCGGTCGCCACCGCCCTGGTCGTCGAGACGGCCCGGTAAGCTGCGACGTCGTGGCCGGACTGCGTTTGCATGACACCTTCACCGGTGCCGTGCGCGACTTTCATCCGCTGCGCCCCGGCCGGGCGTCGATCTATCTGTGCGGCGCCACCGTGCAGGGGCTACCGCACATCGGGCATGTGCGCAGTGGGGTCGCCTTCGACGTTCTGCGCCGTTGGCTGCTCGCCAAGGGCTACGACGTCGCTTTCATCCGCAACGTGACCGACATTGACGACAAGATCCTGACCAAAGCCGCCGAAGCCGGCCGGCCCTGGTGGGAGTGGGCCGCCACTCACGAACGCGCTTTCGCGGCGGCCTATGACGCGCTCGGTGTGCTGCCGCCGTCCGCCGAACCGCGCGCCACCGGCCACATCACCCAGATCGTCGAACTCATCGAACGCCTCATCAATGCCGGTCACGCATACGCGGG
>JAUPLT010000212.1 GCA_030836785.1 Actinomycetota bacterium | reverse complement strand
TCTGCGCGACGTAGACGCGCACCAGCTCGTTGACCCCGGCGGGCAGTTCGTCGTCGTCCTCGCGGGAGAACACCCGGATGCCGATGACCCTGCCGGACTCGCCGTGCGGCACCTTCAGCGAGGTGTCGCGGACCTCGCGGGCCTTCTCGCCGAAGATGGCACGCAGCAGGCGCTCCTCCGGGGTCAGCTCGGTCTCGCCCTTCGGGGTGACCTTGCCGACCAGGACGTCGCCGTCGCGGACCTCGGCACCGATGCGGATGATGCCGCGCTCGTCGAGGTCGGCGAGCACCTCCTCGGAGACGTTCGGGATGTCCCGGGTGATCTCCTCGGCACCGAGTTTGGTGTCGCGGGCGTCGATCTCGTGCTCCTCGATGTGGATCGAGGTGAGCACGTCCTCCTCAACGAGTCGGCTGGAGAGGATGATCGCGTCCTCGTAGTTGTGCCCTTCCCACGGCATGATGGCGACGAGCAGGTTCTTGCCCAGCGCCATCTCACCGTCCTCGGTGCACGGGCCGTCGGCGATGACCTGGCCGGCCTCGACACGCTGGCCGGCATCGACGATCGGCTTCTGGTTGGCGCAGGTGCCGTGGTTGGAGCGGTTGAACTTGCGCATCCGGTAGGTGAAGCGCGAGCCGTCGTCGGCCATCACGGTGACGTAGTCGGCCGAAACCTCTTCCACCACACCGGCCTTGTCGGCGACCACGACGTCGCCGGCGTCGATCGCGGCACGCAGTTCCATACCGGTGCCGACGATCGGGGACTCCGAGCGGACCAGCGGAACAGCCTGGCGCTGCATGTTGGCGCCCATCAGCGCGCGGTTGGCGTCGTCGTGCTCGAGGAACGGGATCATGGCCGTGGCCACCGACACCATCTGGCGCGGCGAGACATCCATGAAGTCGACCTCGGAGGCGTTGACGTACTCCACCTCACCGCCCTTGCGGCGCACCAGGACTCGTTCCTCGAGGAACTTGCCGGACGCGTCGGTCGGCGAGTTGGCCTGCGCCACGACGTGGCGGTCCTCCTCGTCGGCGGTCAGGTAGTGCACATCGTCGGTGACGACACCGTCGACGACCTTGCGGTACGGCGTCTCGATGAAACCGAACGGGTTGACCCGCGCGTACACCGACAGCGAGCCGATCAGGCCGATGTTCGGGCCTTCCGGGGTCTCGATCGGGCACATCCGGCCGTAGTGGCTGGGGTGCACGTCGCGCACCTCGAGGCCGGCCCGCTCACGGGACAGACCGCCGGGGCCCAGCGCCGACAGGCGACGCTTGTGGGTCAGGCCGGACAGCGGGTTGTTCTGGTCCATGAACTGGCTCAGCTGCGAGGTCCCGAAGAACTCCTTGATCGCGGCCACCACGGGGCGGATGTTGATCAGGGTCTGCGGGGTGATCGCCTCGACGTCCTGGGTGGTCATCCGCTCGCGGACGACGCGCTCCATCCGGGACAGGCCGACCCGGATCTGGTTCTGGATCAGTTCGCCGACGGTACGCAGACGACGGTTGCCGAAGTGGTCGATATCGTCGACCTCGACGGGAACCTCGGCCCCGCCCGGGGCGGTCATCGCCGCGGTCTGGCCCTCGGGCGCCTCGTGCAGACGCACCAGGTACTCGATGGTGGCGACGATGTCCTCAGGCGTCAGCGTCTTGGCGCCGGGCGCCTTGCCGCCGTTGAGGCCCAGTTTCTTGTTGACCTTGTAGCGGCCGACCCGCGCGAGGTCGTAGCGCTTCTCCTTGAAGAACAGGTTCTCCAGCAGGGTCTGCGCGGACTCCTTGGTGGGCGGCTCGCCCGGGCGCAGCTTGCGGTAGATGTCCAGCAGCGCCTCGTCGGGACCCGCGGTCGGGTCCTTCTCCAGGGTGGCCATCATGATCTCGGAGAAGCCGAACCGCTCCCGGATCTCCTCGTTGGTCCAGCCGAGCGCCTTGAGCAGCACGGTGACCGGCTGACGACGCTTACGGTCGATGCGCACCCCGACGCTGGCGCGCTTGTCGACGTCGAACTCCAGCCAGGCACCGCGGGCCGGGATCACCTTGGAGCTGGTGATGTCGTTCTCGGTCGCCTTGTCCTTCGACTTCTCGAAGTACACGCCGGGCGAGCGGACCAACTGGCTGACCACGACGCGCTCGGTGCCGTTGATGATGAAGGTGCCCTTCTCGGTCATCATCGGGAAGTCACCCATGAAGACGGTCTGGGACTTGATCTCGCCGCTCTCGGCGTTCATGAACTCGGCGGTGACGAACAGCGGCGCCGCGTAGGTCATGTCCTTGTCCTTGCACTCATCGACGGAGGCCTTGACCTCGTCGAAGCGTGGGTCGGAGAAAGTCAGCGAGAGGTTCCCCGAGAAGTCCTCGATCGGGGACAGCTCGTCGAGCACCTCCTCGAGGCCGCCCTTGGGCTCCGGGTCACCGAGGTCGACGGCTTTGCGCCGCCAATCGTCGTCACCGATCAACCACTTGAACGAATCGGTCTGCACATCGAGCAGACCCGGGACCTCCAGCGGCTCACGCAGCTTGGCAAAGGAGATCCGGCGGGGCGCACCGGGGACCGAATTTGACGTCGTGGTCGAGTTGCTCTGGCTAGAGACTGCCAAGATGCATCCTTCCAGCACCTCACGCGGACTGACGGGAGTCGGTGTGCCGGTCCCGCGGCCGCTAAATTGCGTCGGTTCGCGCTAACGTGACCCCCATGTGACCCACGTTGTTCCGATCGCCGCGCACCACACGTAAAAGGTCTGGTGAGCTGCTGAAACAAAACTCAGACCAAGACCACGGTGTCAGGGTGCGGGTTGGGGACAGGCGGGGGGCAGCCAGCGCAACCGCCAACGATACCGCAGAAAGGCGGCATGCTCAAATAGCGCTGCCCGGGGTCGCCCGGACGCACAACGACAGAGTGACCCGTCCGCTGCGTTCCGTCAAGCGTTTCCCGCAAATGTTGCGGATAAACCGCTACACGACGATCCCGGCGGGCAGCTCGGCCGGCCCGGGCAGCGCCGCCGCGGACCCGGAGGTCGGGAACTGCTCGGTCGGGGTGATCGGTCCCCACACCCCCAGCTGGCGGGCCCGGGTGACCAGGGCGTCGTAGGCCTCGGGGTTGTCGGCGCGGAAGGCCTGCTCGCGGGTCAGGATGTAGCCGCTGAATCCGCTGGAGTCGCCGACGATCGCCCAGCTGTAGTCGGGGGCGTAGTCAAGGATCCAGTAGTTGCCGGGCTCGTTCGCGTTCGGTTCGCCCAGGAAGAAGCCCACGTTGAGCCGGGTGTTGGCGGTGTTCACCGGTACCGCCGACCCGGTGATGGTCGACTCCGGGCCGTCGGCCCAGAAATAGTTGCCGGAGTTCTCCACCTTGATGGTGCCGTCGGGCTGCGGGGTGTACACGGCCTTGGTGTTGACCAGGCCGAGGGAGAAGAACTGCTTGACGCTGCCCTGCTCGTACCAGGTGCCGGAGTACTGGGCGACGTCCACCGCCGGCGGTGACGGCAGCGTGGTCGCGGTGATCTGGCCCATGCTGATGATCTGGTTGCCCACGTAGGTGCCGTCGTTGGGGTTGCCGTAGGTCCCGTAGAACGGGTTGCTGGGCCCGTAGCCGGCGTAGATGTCGTTCACCCAGCCGGTGGCGAAGGTGCGCACCGCCTCCTTGGCCCCCGGCGGCGACGGCCGGACGATGAGTGCGCTGGCGATCTCGGCCACCCGGGCGAAGAGGCTGTCGCCGGCAATGACGTCGGTGTGGCTGCCGTTGTCGATCTGCACGCCGTTGAACCGGTCCGGGTAGTACTGCTCCATCAGTTCGGTGGCCACTCCCCAGGCGTTCCAGCGCTGGGCGATCGCGGCGATCTGGTAGTCCGGGATGCCGGCGGCGTCCAGCGCGGCGAGGGAGTCGGTGAACAGCGGCGCCCGGGAGACGCCGTCGAACATCACCACCCCGAGCAGGTTGTCCACCTGGGGCGTCTCGGTGATCAGCGCGCCCACCGCGGTGGCGAAGTTGCCGCCGGCGGAGTGGCCGGTCAGCAGGAAACTCTCCGGCAGGACGCCCTGCAGTCCGGCGGCGTTGGCGCTGACGTTCAGCGCGGAGCGGTCGTCCTGGAACATGCTGGCGACGGCTTCGCGCATCACCGCACCGCCCAGGTAGCAGCCCGGGCACAGCGGGGTGTCGAACCAGAAGATGTCCGGGACGACGACGATGCTGTTGGTCTGCTGCGCCAACTGCTGGGCCATCTCGGCGTACCAGGACTTGAAGCCCAGGAAGCCGTGCTGCAGCCAGATCACGCCGTTGGCGGCGACGGTGCCGTCGGCCTGGGTCGGGAAGTACCAGTCGGCGGGAGCGGCGTAGCCGTTCTGCCCCGCCGGGATGTCCAGCACGGCGCTGCCCGTGCGCACCCCGGTCACCCCGTTGGACAGCCGCGGGACGATGACGCTGTCCAGGCCGTTGCTGCCGTAGTTGTACGGGGTGGGCAGGATGGAGAATCCGAAGATGCTGCCGACGGCGTCGATCACCGAGGTCAGGATGCGGTCGCCCAGGGACAGTTGGTTGAGCACCGGGGAGGGCAGCGCCAGCGCGGCGGTCGGACCCATGATGATCGCCTGGTTGGCCCCGGCGTAGAAGCCGTACTGGGTGCCGAACGGGCCGTCGGGGGTGTTGCCGGCGAACATGTCGTTGAGCCATCCGGTGCTCAGCGTGTAGACGGCGTCGGTGTTGCCGGCCGGGACGCGCTGGGTGACCAGTTGCAGCACCGCGTCGATGATGGGGTTGCTGCCGATCATCGAGTCGACGTGCGAACCGCCGGTCAGCACGACGCCGGCGAAGTTGCCGGCCAGCGCCTCGGCGAGCGCATTGGTGGTGGCGCCGAACGCATTCCAGCTCTGCGCGGGGGCGGCGATGGTGTAGATCGGTTTGCCGGCGTCGAGCAGTACGTCGACCTGTTGGGTGAAGGTGCCGTCGGTCGCGCCGTTGGAGACGCCGTCGAACATGACGACACCGACCAGGTTGGCGTCCTGCAGGTCGGTGCCCTCGCCGATGTAGTCCGCGCCCACCGCGGTGGCGAACCCGCCGCCGGCGGAGTGCCCGGCCAGGGCGAACTTCTGCTTGAGTTGCTCGACATCGCCGGTGTAGCCGGCGGCCAGTGCGCTGTCGATCAGGACGGTGCGATTGGGGTCGAGGAACGCCGCCGCGGCCGCTTCCTGGGAGGTGGTGCACACCAGGCACCCGCCGGAGAAGGTGAAGGGGATGGACGACAGCGTGGGTGCGACCACGATGCTGTTGGTCTTCATCGCCAGGTCGGTGGCCAAGGCCGAGTAGAAGCTGTTGATGGCGCCGAAGCCGTGCTGCAGCCAGATCACGCCCTGGGCGTCGACGGAGCCGTCGGGCTGGGTCGGGAAGTACCAGTCGGCGGCGACGGTGTCGCCGAGGAACGCGCCCGGGATGTCGAGGCGGGAGTGGCCGATCTGCACACCGGTGACACCGTTGGTGTACCCGGGAGTGACCGGGTCGGTGGCGACGACGGCGGCGGTGCCGGTGACGGCGACCGATTCGGCGCTCTCCCGCTGGGCGGCGGACACCGCGACGACCGGGGCGACGGCCGCCGCGGGGGTTCCCGGTCCCCCGCCGAAGCCCAGCGCGTTGAGCGCGCCGACCAGCAGCGCCGAGGCCGGGGCGACATCGGGGGTTTCGGCGGTGCCTGTTTCGGCGGTGCCGGTATCGCCGGGCACTCGGAACACCGCGGGCGTCGGTGCGGAGGCGATCGCCGCGGCCGCCGGTGCGGCTTCTGCGTCGGTGCCGACCGACCCGCGGCCCTGCACTCGGGGCGTCGCCACGGCGATGCTGGCCCGGGCGGCCGGGGCATCAGCGGTGGCCGCGGACGGTGCGGCAACCGCCTGTTCGGACGGCGCAGCCTTGGCGGCGGAGCTTTCGCCACCGTCACGGACCCTGGCTGATGCCGAGCGCGGTGGGCCACTCCGGGAAGAAGTCGCCGCGGATGCTGTCGCCGAGTCCGCTGTCGCAGAAGCTTGTTGACGCCCACTGTCCGGCGCGGATGAATCTGCCTCGGTGCTGTCCGCACCGGCCGTCGCCGTACCGATCAGCAGGCCCGAACCCACCCCAACACCGAGGCCCACCAGCACAGCACCGGTACCGCGCAGAATCCGATTGTCACCCATTACCACTCCTCGTCGTCGACCGGCCAAACGCTATCGCGCTGGCCGCCAACGGCGAGAGAGATCAGTCGATTCCG
>JAUPLT010000211.1 GCA_030836785.1 Actinomycetota bacterium | reverse complement strand
CTGATCCAGGCGCGGCCAGTCCCGCCGCCCCCCCACCAGCGGCTCCCGCCGACCCGAATGCGCCGGCAGCGCCGGCCGTGCCCCCGCCCCCGGCGGATCCGAACGCTCCGCCGCCGGCGCCGGCTGACCCGAACGCGGCGGTACCGCCCCCCGTCGATCCGAACGCCCCGCCGCCGGCGCCGGCTGACCCTAACGCGCCCCCAGCGCCGCCAGCAGACCCGAGCGTTCCCGAACCCGGCAGGGTGACCAATGCCGCGGGCGGCTTCAGCTACATCGTGCCCGCCGGTTGGGAGGTCGCGGACGCTTCTCGCCTGAGCTACGGCCAGGCGCTGCTGCTCAAGCAGACCGCCCCCAGCACCGTTCCCGGGCAGCCCGCCCCGACCGCCAATGACACCAGCATCTTGCTGGGCCGTTTGGATCTGAAGCTGTTCGCCGGCGCCGAGTCGGACAACAGCAAGGCCGCGGTCCGGTTGGCATCGGACATGGGCGAGTTCTTCATGCCTTTCCCCGGCACCCGGATCAACCAGACGACTTCCACGCTGCAAGCTGGGGACATGCCCGGAGCGGCGGCGGCCTATGACGTGAAATTCACCGATACGGCCAAGCCCAACGGCCAGATCTGGGCCGGGGTGGTCGGTACGACGACAACCAGCGCGGCTCGCGTCCCGCGCAATGAGCGCTGGTTCGTCGTCTGGCTGGGTACCGGTAAGGACCCGATCGACCCGGTCGCTGCCAAGGCGCTGGCGGATTCCATCCGGCCCTACACGCCGCCGCCGGCACCGACGCCCGATCCTGAAGCACCTGCGGTGCCGCCGGCGCCCGGAAACCGGGTCGGCGTGCCCGTCCCGGTGGAGACGCCGGTCCCGGAGATGATGCCCGCCGGCTAGACGCGGACGATGCGATCCTGGCGCGTCCAGCAGCCCGGTCCGGTTCGGACCGGGCCGCTGCGTTTCGATCCCTCCGCCCCCATACCGGAACCGGGGCCCGGCGAACTGCTGGTGGCGGTCCGCGCCTGCGGAGTGTGCCGGACCGACCTGCACGTCGCCGAGGGCGACCTGCCGGTGCGTCGGACTGGTGTCACGCCGGGCCATGAAGTGGTCGGTGAGGTGGTGGCACTCGGCGAAGGTGCAGGCGGCTTCGGCATCGGCGACCGGGTGGGCATTGCCTGGCTGCGACACACCTGCGGCCGCTGCACCTACTGCCTGCGCGGCGCCGAGAACCTCTGTCCGGAGTCCCGCTACACCGGCTGGGACGCTGACGGCGGCTACGCCGATTTCGCCTGTGTGCCGGCGGACTTCGCGCTTCGATTGCCCGACGGCTACGAGGACGCCGCACTGGCCCCGCTGCTGTGCGCCGGGATCATCGGCTACCGGTCGCTGCTGCGGGCCGACCTGCCGACGGGTGGCCGGCTCGGTCTGTACGGATTCGGCGGCAGCGCCCACATCACGGCGCAGGTGGCGGTTGCGCAGGGCGCCGAGGTGCACGTGATGACCCGGGGCGCCGAAGCTCGAGAACTGGCCCTGGCGCTGGGCGCGGCCTCGGCTCAGGGAGCGGCCGAACGGCCGCCGGTAGCACTGGACGCAGCGATCCTGTTCGCGCCGGTGGGGGAGTTGGTGCTGCCTGCGCTGGAGGCGCTGGACCGTGGCGGCACGCTGGCGATCGCCGGTATCCACCTGAGCGACATCCCGGTGCTGAACTACCAGCGCCATCTGTTTCAGGAGCGTCAGGTGCGGTCGGTCACTTCCAACACCCGCGCTGACGCGCGGCACTTTCTTGACTTCGCCGGACGGCACCGGATCGAGGTCACCACGCCCCGCTATCCGCTGGAGCGCGCCGATCGGGCGCTCATCGACCTGGCGGAGGGTCGCATCGCGGGGGCGGCGGTTCTATTGCCCTGATCGAGTGGGACCGGCGTCAGGAAAGGGCCGACCTCAGGACAGCTGCCAGACCAGTGCGGCCGCCAGTGCCCCCATGCCGTTGAGCGACCAGTGCAGGGCGATCGGCGCGATCAGGCTGCCGCTGCGCCGACGTAGCCACGTGAAGACGAACCCGGCCGCGGCCGTGGCAACCACCGCAAGCGCGATCCCGGCCACCATGCCCGCAACGCCACCGCCCAGAACCCGGGTGAAGCCGGCGTTACCGCTGGTCAGGCCGAATGAAGAGGCGATATGCCAGAGTCCGAACAACAGCGAGCCGGCCGCAGCGACCCCGCGAAAGCCCCAGGCCCGGTCCAGCGCGCCGTGCAGCACGCCACGGAAGGCCAGTTCCTCGGGGATGACCGTCTGCAGCGGGATGATGACCATCGAGGCCAGCAGGGCCCCCGACACTGTCGCATAGCGGTCGTTGAGGAACATCGGCCTGGTCCAGGGCAACAGCGCGCCAACGGCCACCACCGTCAGGACAAGACCCACCGCGGCTAGGGCGTAGCCGGCACCGGACCGCCAGTGCTCTCGTCCCAAGCCGAGTTCGGCCCATCCCAGGCCGCGGGCCCGCACCAGCAGCACCAAGGCCACCGCGGCGATCGGCACCGTCGCGACAGATGCCCAGGTGGTGGTGAAGTGCGCGATCAGGTTGGCGATCACCAGCACGATGACGACGACGGCGATGTCGACGTACACGCGGAAACGGTGCAACGCCGACACGAACCTCCGCGCCGGATGGAGTGCCTGCATGGAGGTTGCCGGGGAGGGGGGCGCGACAACCGCGCTGAACTCAGACATGTGCTCTCGAGTGTACCGGCCCGCCGGGAGGCCCCCGGAGTGCCGCTATGCTCGGCGCCGGGACGACGGAAGGCAGGTCTTGGCCGATACAGAGCCGCTGCTGGCATCGCTGAGGGTGCTCGATCTGTGCGGACCCGAGGGTGACCTGATCTCTCGATTACTTGCCGACCTGGGCGCCGACGTGCTCAAGGTCGAACCGCCGGGTGGCAGCCCGGGACGGGCCGACCTGCCGACGGTTGAGGGCGTAAGCATCCCGTTCGCGCTGCACAACGCGAACAAGCGGGCCATCGTCCTGGATCCTGCCCGGGAGGCTGACCGCGGGACACTGGTGGAACTTGCGGGACAGGCCGACATCGTGATCGACAGCGGCCTGCCGGGCCGCGCCGCGGATTACGGTACGTCCTGCGAGCAATTGGCCGATCGGTTCCCTCATCTGGTGGCCATGGCGGTGACCGATTTCGGCAGCACCGGCCCCTACGCGGCATGGCGGGCCACCGACCCGGTGCTCTACGCGATGTGCACCGCGCTGTCCCGATCCGGGCCGGCCACCGGTACCCCGGTCCTGCCGCCGGACGGTATCGCCTCGGCGACCGCCGCAGTGCAGGCAGCGTGGGCGGTGCTGGTCGCCTACGCCAACCGGCTGCGCTGCGGGGTGGGTGACTACATCGACTTCTCCCGTTTCGACGCGGTGGTCATGGCCCTCGACCCCCCCTTCGGCACCCAGGGACAGGCGGCGACGGCCCGCAGTGCCGGTGAGCGGTGGCGGGGCAGGCCGCGCAACCAGGATCTCTATCCGATTTTCAGATGCCGGGACGGCTTCGTCCGGATCTGCGTCATGGCGCCCCGGCAGTGGCACGGCCTGCGAGCCTGGCTCGGGGAGCCCGAACAGTTCCAGGACCGGCGCTTTGATGTCCTCGCGGCCCGGGCGAAGGCGTTCGGAGAACTCGGCGCCCTGATCGGCGAGATGTTCGCCGACCGCACCAGGGAACAACTTGTGGCCGAGGGCCAGCGCCACGGTGTGCCTATCGCCGCGGTGCTGACACCGGCGGAGGCACTGCACTCCGACCACCTCGACGCTGTCGGCGCGCTGGCCGACGTCGAACTGTCTCCCGGTGTGGCGGCCCGCGTCCCGGTGGGGAACTGGTCGGTGGACGGCGAACGGGCCGGCTTCCGGACCGCAGCACCGCCGCCCGGCGCCGATGAGGCCGCCTGGCGCACTGCACGATTCGAGCCCACCCCCACCGGTTCCGTCGGCGAACTGCCGCTGACCGGCGTCCGGGTGGTGGACCTCGGCATCATCGTGGCCGGTGGGGAACTGAGCAGATTGTTCGGCGACATGGGCGCCGAGGTCATCAAGGTGGAGAGTGCCGCCTACCCTGACGGACTTCGGCAGAAGCGGGAAAGCCAGGCCATCGGCGACTCGTTCGCCCGCGCCCATCGCAACCATCTCGGGTTCGGCCTCGATCTGCGCAGCCCGGAGGGCGCGCAGGTGTTCACCGAACTGGTGCGGACCGCCGACGCGGTCTTCGCCAATTTCAAACCGGGGACGTTACCTGCGCTGGGATTCGGCTATGACCGACTGCGTGAGATCAACCCGGGCATCGTGCTCGCCGAGAGCAGCGCGTACGGCGACACCGGACCGTGGAGCACCCGGATGGGCTACGGACCACTGGTGCGGGCGGCAACGGGCGTCACCAACCTGTGGACCTCCGAGCAGGACAATCCCGCCGCGCGTCACCCGTTCTACGACGCCACGACGATATTCCCGGACCATGTCGTGGGCCGGATCACCGCGATCGGCGCGCTGGCCGCGCTGATCCGCCGGCAACGCTGCGGACTGGGCGCGAGGGTCCACGTGTCGCAGGCCGAAGCGGGTATCAACCAACTCGACACCCGCTTCGTGACCCTCTCCGCCGGGCCCGACCCCGTCGAGTCCGACCCCGTCGGGTCCGAAAGCGGCAGTGGGGGCCCGGCTGTCCACCCTGACCCCGCCGAGCATCTACTGCTGGCCTGCGCCGGCGACGACGAATGGTGCGTGGTGTCGTTGTCGACCGAGGCCGATCGCAAGGCGGTGGCATCGGTCGCCGGGGGCTCCGAGCTTGCCGATTGGGCAGCGCTGCACACCCCTCAGGAGGTCGCTGAGAGGCTGCAATCTCAGGGGGTGGCGGCCGGTCCGATGTACCGCCCCGACGAGGTGTACCAGCAGCCCCAACTGCGGTGGCGCAACGTTCTGGCCGATATGACGCATCCGCTGTTCGAGGTGCCGTTGCCGGCCGAAACCGGCCCCGCCCCGTTCCGCAACATCCCCGCGGCGCCGCACCGTCCGGCCCCGCTGCCGGGAGCGGACACCCGACGCGTCTGCCGTGATGTGCTGGGTATGGACGATGCCGAGATCGAACGGCTGATAGCCGGGGGAGTGCTGTTCGCTACCGAGGACCGGGAAGGAATCGCGCCGTGAGTGTTGCCGCGAGGGCAAAGAAGCCACTGCTGTTCATCGAGGGCGAGTTTCGTGTCGCCGACAAAGCCGAGCCGGTGCTGGAGGCCGCGACCGGCGAACTGCTCGGTGACGGTGGCAGCGCCACCGTGGCCGATATCGACGACGCCGTCGCGGCGGCCCGAGCGGCCCTGCCGGCTTGGGCCTCAAGCTCCCCGGACCATCGTGCGGGGCTCCTCAGGGCCTTCGCCGCGGCGCTGCACCAGCGTGCGCAGGAGACCAGTGAGCTGGTGACCCGCGAGAACGGGATGCCGATGTCGCTGTCGGCTTCCGCCAACGGTCTGTTCCCCGCCGCCCTTCTGGGCTACTACGCGAAACTCGTCACCGCACTCCCGGTCGAGGAGATCCGTCCGAGCGCCATCGGTCACACCATCGTCCGCCGCGAGCCGGTGGGCGTCGTCGCCGCGATCGTCCCGTGGAACTACCCGCAGGCACTGGCGGCGTTCAAACTGGCTCCGGCCCTGGCTGCCGGATGCACCGTCGTCCTGAAGGCCTCACCCGAAACCGCTTTGGACTGTTTGGTTTTCGCCGACGCCGCCCAGCAGGCCGGGCTGCCGCCGGGTGTGCTGAACGTGGTTCCGGGTGACGCCGAAGCGGGCGCACACCTGGTATCGCATCCAGGTGTGGACAAGGTGAGCTTCACCGGGTCGACCCAGACCGGCCGGATCATCGCTGAGGTGTGCGGCCGACTGCTGCGTCCGGTCACCCTGGAGTTGGGTGGTAAGTCAGCGGCGATCATCCTCGATGACGCTGACCTGGACAGCACCGTTGCGGGTCTGAAGTCGGTGTCCTTCATCAACAACGGGCAGACCTGCTTCCTCGGCTCCCGAATCCTCGCGCCGCGTTCGCGCTACGCCGAGGTGGTCGAGGCGCTGGCCGGCTTGGTCAACGGCTTCACGGTGGGTGACCCCTTGGACCCCGCCACCGATATCGGCCCGGTGGTCAGCGCACGCCAGCGCGACCGGGTGCTCGGCTTCATCGAGGAGGGTAAGCGCAGCGGCGCCCGGCTCATCGCCGGCGGCGGCGTGCCCGACGACCGGCCGAGGGGCTGGTTCGTCGCCCCGACGGTGTTCGCCGACGTCGACAACTCCGACCGGATCGCCCAGGAGGAGATCTTCGGTCCTGTTCTTGCCGTGATTCCCTACGACAGCGACGATCAGGCCATTGCGCTGGCTAACGACAGCGAGTTCGGACTGGCCGGCACCGTCTGGTCGGCCGACGAGGATCGGGCCACCGAAGTCGCCCGCGAACTGGACACCGGAACGGTGGGGATCAACGGCTACCAACTGGACATCAACGCGCCCTTCGGCGGAGTGAAGGCCAGTGGCATCGGGCGCGAACTCGGCCCGGAAGGACTCGACGAGTTCTTCGCATGGAAGTCGATCTACCGAACCGGCCCGCCGATCTAGGTGCTGGCGCCAGACACCCGGACCGCAGGCAGTGCTAGGTTTTGACGGGCGTCAAGTAAACCGTGAGGGAGTGCCGATGAGCCTTGATCCGCGGACACCGGTGCTGGTCGGCGCCGGTCAGGTCAACCAGCGTGAGGAGTGCGCCGGGAACGAACCGGTCGACCTGATGGCTGCTGCGGCCCGGGAGGCCGCCGACCCCAGGGTGCTCGCGGCCGTTGATTCGATCCGGGTGGTCAACCTGCTGTCCTGGCGGTATCGCGACCCCGGCCTGCTGCTCGGCGCCCGCGTCGGGGCGCCGGAGGCCGCCACCCAGTACAGCGGGATCGGGGGGAACACCCCGCAGTCCCTGGTGAACCAGGCCTGCATCGACATTCAGCAGGGCCGCGCCGATGCCGTCCTGTTGGCCGGGGGCGAAACGTGGCGAACCCGGATGCGACTACGGGCCAAAGGGATCCGACCGGAATGGACCCGCCAGGACGAATCGGTGCCGGTGCCGCCGGGAGCGGGCACCGACGTACCGATGGCCGGGCCGGGGGAGGACCTCATCGGCTTGGACCGGCCGTCGTTCGTCTACCCGCTCTTCGAACAGGCGCTGCGGATCG
>JAUPLT010000210.1 GCA_030836785.1 Actinomycetota bacterium | reverse complement strand
GGACGGGGTGGAGATCTGCCAGCGGATCGCGTAGCGGATATCGGAGACCGCGGGGCGGGTGCCCGGGGCGGCCGGGGCGGCGTTCCGGACGCTGGCCGGTTTGCCCCCGAACCAGTACTGGCGGTGCTCGAAGGGGTACGGCGGTAGGTCGACCTTCCGTGCCGTCGTCGGCGCGAGCGCGTCGAAATCCGGCAGATGCCCGGCGGTATAGGCGGTGGCCAGGGCTTCGGCGATCTGACGATGGTCGGCGACGGTGCGGCGCATCGCCGGGATCGCCTTCGGCGTGGGCGCACTGTCCGGCCAGGCCCGCAGTGCGGCGGCGGTGAGCACCGGCTGGGGGCCCACTTCCAGCAGCAAGGTGCACCCGAGTTGGGCAAGGGTGGCGACGCCCTTGGCGAACTCGACCGGCTGGCGCGAATGGCGGCGCCAGTAGGCGCCATCCAGGGAGGCGGTGCGGCCCAGGGCGGCGCCGGTCCGGTTGCAGATCAAAATCCGTTGCGGCGCAGCGAATTCGAAGCGGTTCGCGGATGCCTCGAACTCGTCGAGAGCCGGGTCGAGCAGAGCCGAATGGAAGGCGTGGCTGGTGTCCAGCCACTCGCAGCGGACGCCGTCGGCCGTCAGCCGGGAGACCGCCTGCTCCAGGTCGTTGCCGGGGCCCGACAATACGGTGTTGGCGCCGTTGTAGGCGGCGACCGACAGACTCGGGAACTCGTCGGTGAGGCTCTCCACCCGGTCCGGGTCGGCGAAGATCGCCGACATCCGGCCCCCGGCGGGCAGATCGCCGAAGAGGCGGCCGCGCTCGGCCAAGAGTCGGGCGCCGTCCTCCAGACTGAACACCCCCGCGACGCAGGCCGCCGCGTACTGGCCGACACTGTGCCCGAGCACCACGTCCGGCTCCAACCCCCAGGACTGCCAGAGCCGGGCCAGGCCCATCTCCACGGCGAAGATCGCGGGCTGGGCGTGCCGGGTCTGCTGTAGGTCTGTGGCGTCCGTGTTGGCGGGGTCCGGGTCGGTGCCGAAGATCACCTCCAGCAGCGGCCGTTCGAGCACGTCGGCAACCGCATCCGCACAGCGGTTCATCGTCTCGGCGAAGACCGGTTCGGTCTCGAACAACTCCCGGGCCATCCCGAGGTACTGACTGCCCTGCCCGGGGAACAGCCAGGCGGTCTTGGGCCTGTCCGTGCTGTCGCCGCGCACCAAGCCGGGGGCGGGACGGTCGTCTGCCAGTGCATCGAGGAGTTCGCGCGCGGACTCCCGGGAGTTCACCACGCAGGCGGCCCGATGCTCGAAGTGTGCCCGGCCGGACCCCGCGGTGCGGCATACATCCGGCAGCGTCGCCTCGGGATGGTCATCCAGCCAGCCGCGATAATTCGCGGCGGTCTGCGCCAGCGCCGCCGGGGTGCGGGCGGACAGTGGCAGTACATACCAGCGGCGTGGGTCCGGCGCCTGCGGCGCCTCGGTGCTGACGGTCGGCGCCTGCGGCGCCTCGGTGCTGACGGTCGGCGCCTGCGGCGCCTCGGTGCTGACGGTCGGCGCCTGCGGCGCCTCCTCGATAATCACGTGGGCGTTGGTGCCGGAGAACCCGAACGAACTGACACCCGCGATGCGGGGTCGAGCACTGTGTTCCCAGGCAAGCGGCTGGTCCACCACCCGCACCGGGATCCGGTCCCACGGAATGTGCGGCGACGGGGTGCGGAAGTTCAGGTGCCGAGGCAGTTCCTGGTGCTCGAGGGCCAGGACGACCTTGAGCACCCCGGCGACGCCGGCAGCGGCCTCCAGGTGCCCGATGTTGGTCTTCGCCGAACCGATCAGCAGCGGCCGGCCGGCATCGCGTCCGGGACCGAGCGCGGCGGCCGCGGCCTGGGCCTCGATGGGGTCGCCCAACGACGTCCCGGTCCCGTGCGCCTCCAGGTAGTCGATATCGCCGGGCTGCAATCCGGCCCGCTCCAGGGCCTCGGTGATGACCCGTTGCTGGGCGACGCCGTTGGGCACGGTGAGGCCACCCGACGCGCCGTCGGAGTTGACCGCGCTGCCGCGAATCACCGCACGGATCCGGTCGCCGTCGCGGATCGCGTCCTCGAGACGTTTGACGACGATGACGCCGCAGCCCTCGCCGCGCACGTAGCCGTCGGCAGCCGCGTCGAACGTCTTGCACCGGCCGTCGGGGGACAGCATCCGGGACTGCGAGAACGTGATCATGGTGGCCGGGCTGAGCAGGACGTTCGCACCGCCGGCCAGCGCCAGGTCGCACTCGCCCAGGCGTAGTGCCTGACATGCCTGATGAATGGCCACCAGCGACGAACTGCACGCGGTGTCGACGGTGACCGCCGGCCCCTGCAGTCCGAGCCGGTAGGAGATCCGGCCGGCCCCGGCGGCGCTGGAGGTGCCGATCGCCAGGTACGCCTCGATCTCCGGGAAGCTCAGCGCGTCTGAGGCCATGCCGAGGTAGTCGTGGGTGGACAGGCCGACGAAGACCCCGGTCCGGGTGTTGGCCAGGGCAGTCGGCGCGGTGCCCGAATGCTCCACCGCCCGCCAGGCGGTCTCCAGCAGGAGTCGGTGCTGGGGGTCCATCCACTCCGCCTCGCGCGCCGACACCCCGAAGAACGGCGCGTCGAACCCGGTGGCGTCGTCGACGAATCCGGCGCGCCGGGTGACGATCTTGCCTGGAGCGGCCGGGTCCGGATCAAAGAACTCGTCGGCGTCCCACCGGTCGGCGGGAACCTCCGCCACCGCATCCCGGCCGCTGTGCAGCAAATCCCAGAACTGGTCGGCATTCGCGGCACCGGGCAGCCGCGCCGCGTAGCCGATGATGGCGAAACGAGGCGTCTGATCACTCATATCCGGTGGCTTCCATCACTTCCGTGTCGGCGTGGGTTCGATGCCCGTGGGGTTCGATGCCCGAAGACTCCCACGATCACCTTCCGAACGGTCGCGGCCCGCTCGCACTCCCCGGCGTCCCGGCCGACTCGAAACTCTCCCCGATCGCCTGTATTGCACGCGGGGTTGCCTACCCACGGAGGCGTTTCGGTGC
>JAUPLT010000209.1 GCA_030836785.1 Actinomycetota bacterium | reverse complement strand
GCCGTGGAGCGAGAGTTCGTTCAACGGGTACGGGCGAAGGGTGTCACCTGCACTGTGCGTGACACCCGGGGCCGCGAGATTGCCGCCGCTTGCGGACAGTTGGCCGCCGAAGGCGGATAGCTGATCGGTTAGCGCAGGAAACCGCGCCGACGCAGCACCCAGTCCCGAATCATCGCGAACGCGACCAGCGCAGCGAAACCGATCAGCCAAATATCCTCGACGTGGCCGACGTGGTTGCCGTGCAGCATTCCGAGCAGGAACAGCATCACGAAGATGCCCAACGCGTACCAGGTCCGGTGGGTGATCTTGCTCCATCCCCAGTCGGCCGACGGAACGTCGGCGGGATCGACGTCGGTGTAACGCTCCACCTCGGTATTGGCCATGTGGGATCTCCTTCGTCGCCCTACGTCGGCGTCTTCACGCCGGTGTGAAACTCCCGGTCATTCTGACACACCCCGGCCGCGGATCAGCGGCGATCACCGCTGTCGGCTGATCAGTCCATAGCGGCGCAGGGCCTCGGTCCGTTCCGCGGCATGATCGACGATCGGCTCGGGGTAGCCGGCCGGCCGGCCGGACTTCAGTCGGTGCACGTCGGCGACCCCGGCGAGCTCGGGCACCCAGCGGCGGACGTAGTCCCCGGACGGATCGAACTTCTCGCCCTGCGCGGTCGGGTTGAACACCCGGAAGTACGGCGCGGCATCCGTGCCGGTGCCTGCGCACCACTGCCAGCCGTGCTGGTTGCTGGCGATATCGGCGTCGACGAGTTGCTCGAGGAACCAGCGTGCCCCCCACTGCCACGGCAGGTGCAGGTCCTTCACCAGGAACGACGCCGCGATCATCCGCACCCGGTTGTGCATGAACCCGGACTCGGCGAGTTGACGCATTCCCGCATCGACAATCGGGAATCCGGTTCTGCCCTTCTTCCACGCCTCGAAGCTCCCGCGGGCACGTTCGTCGGTGTCCACCTCGATATCGTCGAAATCTGAATTCCAATTGCGCCAGGCGCTGTCCGGCCATTCGTGGAGTACCGCGGCGTAGAAATCGCGGAACGCCAACTCGCGCAGATAGGCCGCCCCGCCCTCGTCGCGCACGTTGAGGTCCGCGGCCATGGTCCGCGGGTGGATCGTGCCGAATTTCAGGTGCGCCGACATCCTGCTCGTTCCGGCCCGGTCGGGCCGGTTGCGTTCGTCCGCGTATCCGCTGACGCCGTCGGCGAGAAACTCCGCCCAGCGCTCGCGGGCGGCGGACTCGCCGGCGGGAAGGTCCAGGGTCACGCCGGGATCTGGGGCGTCGGCCCGGCGGGGCAGGCCTGCGATACCGGTCGGATCGATCCAGGGGTGTGCAGCGGGGTCGGACTTGGCGGGGGCCCGCCAGCCGACCTCGCGCCAGCGCCTGAAGAACGGTGTGAAGACCTTGTAGGGACTGCCGTCGTCCTTGGTGACCCGCCCCGGTGACACCAGATACGGCGATCCGGTCGCCACCAGCTCAGCGCCCAACGGTTCCAGTGCGGCGGCGACGGCACGGTCACGGCGGACCCCCAACGGGCTGAAGTCCGCCGAGATGTGTACCGCGCCGGCACCGAGTGTGCGACAGATGGTCGGGATGACGTCGACGGGCCGTCCGCGGGTGATGAGCAAACGGCCACCGAGGGCCGCGTCGATCTCCCGCAACGAGTCCCCGAGGAACTGCAGACGGCGGGGGCCGGAGGACGACTCGAGACGGGGGTCGAGCACAAAGCAGGCCAGCACCTCCGCATTACCCGCCGCGGACATGGTTGGCAGATCGCGGAGCCGAAGATCGCGGCGGAACCACAGCACGGTCGGTGACACCGCTCAATGGTGCCCGAGCATCGAAGGCCTGCAAAAAATGGGGGCCGGCCGCGGCGTCGTGAAGGAGAGTCACGCCGACGCGGCCGGCCGGGGGTCGGTGCGCGCCGCGCTGGGGCTAGCCGGCGGGGGCAGCCGCTAGCTCGGCGGCAGCAGCACCGAATCGATCAGATACACCGTCGCGTTGGCGGTCGGGATGCCGCCGCAGACCACGTTGGCGTTGTTCACAGCGAGGCTGTCACCGCCTCCGCTCACCGTGAGATTGGCGCCCTGAACGGTCTTGTGGGTACCGACCACCTGGTCGGGGCTCGCCTGCCCGGACACCACGTGGTAGGTGAGGATCGACGTCAGCAGGTCGGCATCGGTCTTCAGCTTCTCGATCGTGGCGGGGTCGATTTTGGCGAAGGCGGCGTCGGTGGGCGCGAACACCGTGAACTGACCGCCGTTGAGGGTGTCGACCAGGTTCACCTGCGGGTTGAGCTTGCCGGAGACCGCCGCGGCAAGCGTGGTCAGCACCGGGCTGTTCGAGGCGGCCACAGCAACCGGGGAAGCCGCCATGCCAGCGACCGAGCCCGGCCCGGTCGGAACCTGCTCGGCGTAGGCAGCGCAACCCGGGCCCACCAGGTGGTCGTCAGCAGTGGCCGCGGGAGCGGCTGTCAGGGCTAAGCCGGCGGCGGCAGCCACGGCGGCGGCTAAGGAAAGCGCCTTGGAGTGATTCGTCATGGAGATGGTCCTCTCGTTGGGTGGTGCGCCGAGTCCGGCGCTGGCGGGCGTCTGAGATCAATCCGGCTCAACCGGACCCTCGTAATTCGGTGCCCGTCAGCGGCCGGATCGGTGCGTGTCAGGTGATACCGGTCACTACGGGGTCGGTGCCGGCGCGGCAGGCGGCATCAGAACGGTGTCGATCAGGTAGACCGTCGCGTTCGCGGTCTTGATGCCACCGCACACCACGCCGGAGTCGTTGACCTTCAACGTGTCGCCCGATCCGGTCACGGTCAGCGGTGCTCCCTGGACGGTCTTGTGCTCACCGACCACGGCGGCTGGGTCCGCCTGGCCGGAGACCACGTGGTAGGTCAGCACCGAAGTCAGGAGATCGGAGTCGGTCTTCAGCTTCTCGATCGTCGCCGGGTCGACTTTGCCGAAAGCCTCGTCGGTGGGAGCGAACACCGTGAACTCCCCGTTGTTGAGCGTCTCCACCAGGTTGACGTTCGGATTCAGCTTGCCCGACAGGGCGCCGGCCAGGGTGGTCAGCACCGGACTGTTCGACGCCGCCACGGCGACCGGGTCCTTGGCCATGCCCGCGACGGAACCGGGGCCGGTGGGCACCTGCTCGGCGTAGGCCGCGCAGCCTGCCCCGACCAGACCGGCAGCGGCGGGAGCGCCAGCCGCGCTGGACATCGCCGAGGTGGTTGCCGACGTGGCTTCAGAGGCCGAGGTCCGTGTTTCGGTGGCCTCTTTGGTGGAACTGGAGCAACCGGACAATGCCAGCGCGGCGACGGCAACCAGGCCGGCGGCGACGGCGGAACGATGAACAGCCATGCGTTTCTCTCCTTTAAAAGCTCTGTGCGTGGACAGGTGATGGACAGGCGGTGGGTACACCACGACGTGGACCGCCCCCGTGCGGCACATTTTCTCGG
>JAUPLT010000208.1 GCA_030836785.1 Actinomycetota bacterium | reverse complement strand
GGCCCGCCATTTGTTCTCCTGAACATGCCAGGGGGGCATCACCGGCAGCTGCTCGCCGGCGTCCAGCCGCCGATCGAGGTCGACGATCAGGCAATGCGTCAGCGCCACCAGTGCCTCCAGCTCGCGAATATTGGACACCCCGTCGAACACCCGGACCTCGATCGTGCCCAGGTGGGGCGACGGTCTGATATCCCAACGGATTTCGTTGATCTGGTCGATGATTCCGGTGGTCTTCTGATCATGGACGAAACGCTCGAACTGCCGCCAGGTCTCGAACTGGAACGGCAGACCGGCGGTCGGCAACTGCTGGAACATCATGGCGCGGTTGCTGGCGTACCCGGTGTCCTCGCCGGCCCAGTACGGGGACGACGCCGACAGCGCCAGCAGATGCGGGTAGTGGTTGAGCAGCGAGGAGATGATCGGCATCACCTTGCGCGCCGATGAGACACCGACGTGGACGTGAACGCCCCAGATCAGCATCTGCCGGCCCCACCACTGGGTGCGCTTGATCAGTTCGGCGTAGCGCGGGGCGTCGGTCAGTTTCTGCTCGGACCATTCGGCGAACGGGTGGGTGCCGGCGCAGAACAGGTCCATGCCGCGGTCACGGACCACCTCGCGGGTGCCGGCCAGGGTGGAACGCAGATCACCCATCGCCTCGGCCACGGTGTCGCAGACACCGGTGACGACTTCGATGGTGTTGCGCAGCAACTCCTTGTGCACGTGCGGGGTTTCGCCGATTTCGGCGATCACCGCCGCCGCCTCGTTGCTGAGGTCACCGGTGGCGGCGTCGACGAGGGCGAACTCCCACTCCACGCCGAGGGTCGGCCGCGGGGATCCGGCGAAGTCGATCCTGGCCGCGGCCACGCCCGGGGTGTGCGGTCTAGCCGGCGCTGATGACACCGCAGGCGACCCGCTTGCCGGCGTCGCCGGTGGCCAGGGTGGTGGCGTCGGGCGCCGGGGTGTAGCGGTCGGTCGGGATGTTGGAGAAGTTGTCCGGCGCATCGTGGATCATGATCACCGTTCCCGGGTCGGCAAGCAGGTCGTCCTTGGTGAAGGCGCTCGTTGTGGTGACCAGCAGGGCCGTTCCGTCGCCTCGCACCTGCAGCGAGCTCAGGTCACCGGCATGACTGGGGTGGTTGTCACCGGGGCGGCTGAAATGTCCACCGGCGGAGAGGAAATCGCCGGGGGCGCCACCGGCGGGGGCCACCGAGTTGGGCTCGCATTTGCCGATCGTGTGAATGTGCAGACCGTGCGCACCGGGGGCCAGGGCACCCGGACCGGTGGTCTGCACGGTGACGGTGGCGAAGCCGCCCTGGAACTCGATCGTCGCCGCCGCCACCTCGGTGCCGTCCGGGCCCTTGATCTGAGCGGTCAGGGTATCGGTGGGTCCGGCCGCGGCGGGAGCGCCCGCAGGTGCGGCGGCGCCGTGGCTCGACCCCTGGCTCGAACCGTGCCCCTCGTCGTGCCCTCCACTCGGCGCCGGTGAGCCGGTCCATACCGGCGGCGTGGTGCCGGGCTCGGTGGCGATCGGCTCATACGGGCTGCAGGCACTCAACAGCACGACCGAGGCGACGGGAAGAACGGAAAAAGCGGCGGCGCGCGGGCGCGCGAGAACGGACTTCACCATGCGCATGAGCCTATCCCCTCACCAGCACGATGACGCCGGGTGGCTGCTCGGCGATCTCCGGAATCCTCGGCTCCACCGGCGCTTCGATGACCTTGCCGACCGCATCGGCGGCGGCCTGCTCCCCCTCGGCGGAACCGAAGTACACCGTGGTGGCGGGCACCTCAGTGCCGATCGGCGCACCGGCCTCGGTGACGTTCCAACCGGCCTCCCGCAACCGGTCCCCCACCCGGGTGGCCGCGGCTTCCTCGCCACCTGCGGTGTACACCCGCACCTCCGCCTTGGGCACGGCTGGCTTGCTGCTGGTAGTGGTGGTCACCGCCGCGGCCGGCGCGTCATCGTCCCCGCCGTCCCCGCCGGAGCTCATCGCCTGTAGTCCGACCAGCAGGAAGATCACGCCCAGAAACAGCAGCACCATGACCATGGCGCGCAACGGAAGCCCGGATGAGTCGGGAACGCGCTCGTTCATCGGCGTAACTGTAGTGCCGGTACTCAGGAAAGTTCGAAGCCCAGCCGCCGGGCGGCACGGGCTTTCTGCCGGCTGGCCCGCAGTCGACGCAACCGCTTGACCAACATCGGGTCCGCGGCCAGCGCTTCGGGACGATCGACCAAGGCGTTGAGAACCTGGTAGTAGCGGGTGGCCGACATGGAGAAGAGTTCCTTGATGGCTTCCTCTTTGGCGCCGGCGTACTTCCACCATTGGCGTTCGAAAGCCAGGATGTCGCACTCGCGTCGGGTCAGCCCGTCGGGCAGGTCGGTGTCGTCGACCGACTGCTCAGCCCTTGCGGTGGCGCCGTCCATCTGACCCCTTCAAATGACATCTCTGTGTTTCGAGCGTCATTCAACCACGACACCGACCCCGCGCATCGCAGCCGACCCCGCGCGTCGGGCGGGTCTGCGTTAGCGCTAACTTCGGCGGTCATGGCGGTTCGACCCATCGTGATACTCGGCGATCCTGTCCTGCACACCCGGACGGCCCCGGTGCCGGTGGGTCCCGATGGGTCACTGCCGGCCGAGCTGCCCGCGTTGATCGAGGACATGTACCAGACCATGGACGCCGCGAACGGCGTCGGCTTGGCCGCCAATCAGATCGGGGTGGGGCTGCGGCTGTTCGTCTACGACTGCGCCGACGAGCGCGGCAAGGCCGCGCACCGCCGCGGGGTCGTGATCAACCCGGCTCTGGAGACCTCCGAGATTCCCGAGACGATGCCGGATCCCGACACCGACGACGAGGGCTGCCTGTCGGTGCCGGGAGAGTCGTTCCCCTGCGGTCGGGCGAAGTGGGCGAAGGTCACCGGTCTGGACGGCGACGGTAACCCGGTGACCTTGGAGGGCACCGGATTGTTCGCCCGGATGCTGCAGCATGAAACCGGTCACCTCGACGGATTCCTGTACGTGGACACGCTGATCGGGCGGCACGCCCGAGCGGCCAAACGTGCCGTCAAGTCCAACGGCTGGGGTGTGCCCGGGCTGTCCTGGATACCCGGTGACGTCCCCGACCCGTTCGGGCACTAGCGAGGCCGGACGGATGCGACTGGCAACCTGGAACGTCAACTCGGTTCGCGCCCGGGCCGAACGGGTCGTCGACTGGATGACCCGCGCCGAGGTCGACGTGCTGGCCATGCAGGAGACGAAGTGCGCCGACGCCAAGTTCCCGACGATGGCGTTCCTGGCAGCCGGCTACGAGGTGGCGCACTACGGGCACGACCAGTGGAACGGGGTGGCGATCGCCTCCCGGGTGGGGTTGGACGATGTTCAGGCCGGCTTCCCCGGCCAGCCACTCTGGGGTGACGGCGGGAAGGCTGGTGACGGCGGGAAGGCTGAAGCGCGGGCACTGGGTGCCACCTGTGCCGGGGTGCGGGTGTGGAGCCTGTATGTGCCCAACGGACGTACCGTGGCGGACCCGCACTACCGCTACAAACTGGAATGGCTTGCCGCACTGCGCGATACCGCGGAATCCTGGCTACAGGCCGATCCCTCCGGTCAGATCGCACTGACCGGAGACTGGAACATCGCCCCGCACGACGAGGACGTGTGGGACGTGGAGTTCTTCCGCGGCAGCACGCACATCACCGAGCCGGAACGGTCGGCGTTCACCGCCATCGAGACGTCCTTCGCAGATGTGGTCCGCCCGTTCACCCCCGGACCGGGCGTCTACACCTACTGGGACTACACCCAACTGCGCTTCCCCCGCCGCGAAGGGATGCGGATCGACTTCATCCTGGCCTCCCCGGCACTGGCGGCGCGCGTGGTGCACGCCGAGATCGCCCGCGACGAACGCAAAACCGGCAAGAACCGGATCGGCTCGCCCAGCGACCACGCCCCGGTCCTGGTCGACCTCAGCTGAGCCCGGCCGATGGAGTTCTTACCGCTGCCACCGCCCGCCCACACCCCGGTGCGGGTACTGACCATCGCCGGTTCGGACTCCGGCGGCGGGGCCGGGATGCAGGCCGATATGCGCACCCTGACCTTGCTCGGAGTGCACGCACTGGCCGCGGTCACCGCGGTGACGGTGCAGAACTCGCTGGGGGTCACCGGTTTCCACGAGATCCCGGCCGATGTCGTCGCCGGTCAGATCGAGTCGGTGGCCACCGATATCGGGGTGCAGGCCGCCAAGACGGGGTTCCTGGCCTCCGGCACGATCATCGAGACGGTGGCGGGGATGTGGCGCGACCTCGGCCTGGCCGGTGCTGTCCCCTTGGTCGTCGACCCGGTGAGCGCCTCCATGCGCGGGGACCCACTGCTGCATCCCTCGGCGCTGGACGCGATGCGCACCGAGTTGTTCCCCCTGGCCGACCTGGTCACCCCGAACCTCGACGAGGTGCGCCTGCTCGTCGGTGTCGAGGTGGTCGACTCCGCCACCCAGCGCGCGGCCGTCCGCGCACTGCATGACCTCGGGCCCCGCTGGACTCTGGTCAAGGGTGGACATCTCCGCGAGTCACCGACCAGCCCCGACCTGCTTTTCGACGGCACCGAGTTCCACGAGTTCGATGCCCGCCGCATCGCCACCCCGCACGACCACGGCGCCGGCGACACCCTGAGCGCGGCGATCGCCTGCGCGCTGGCCCAGGGGTACCCGATGCCCGAGGCGGTGGCCTTCGGCAAGGCCTGGGTGACCGAGTGCCTCCGGGCGGCGTACCCGCTCGGCAGTGGGCATGGACCGGTGTCGGCCCTGTTCCGGCTGGGATCATGACCGGATCCGGGCCCGACGGCATGACCGCCATAGCCGGCACCGCCGGCATCACCGCCATAGCCGGCACCGCCCACACACCAGCAGGCGCGCCGGTCGGCGCGGTGCTGCTCACCCACGGTGCCGGCGGCAACCGGGACTCGCCGCTGCTGATCGCCCTGTGCGACGAATGGGCCCGCCGCGGCTGGCTGGCGGTGCGCTACGACCTCCCGTTCCGGCGGCGCCGCCCGACCGGTCCACCGTCCGGATCGGCTGCCACGGACCGGGCCGGTATCGCCGAGGCGGTGTCCACGGTGCGCGCACTCACCGACGGACCGCTGTTCGCCGGCGGACACTCCTACGGCGGTCGGCTCACCTCGATGGTTGCCGCCGCCGAAACGGTGCCGATCGACGCGCTGGTGTTGTCCTCCTATCCGCTGCACCCACCCGGTAAATCGGACAGCCTGCGTACCGGCCATTTCGGCGCGATCCGGGTGCCCACGCTGTTCAGTCACGGCACCAACGACCCATTCGGCAGCCTCGCCGAACTGCGCACCGCGGCGACGTTGATCCCCGCACCCACCGACATTCTGGAGGTGAGCGGGGCGCGGCACGATCTGGGCTTCGGCAAGGCGTCCACGAGGCGACCGTCCGACCCGGGAGGGACGAAAGACCCCGATCTAGCGACGTTGGCCGTCGACGCCGCGCTGCGCCTCTGGACAGCTCGGTAGCTCCGGTAGGTTCTCGTCCATGACCGAGCAGCAGTTCGACGCCGTCATCGTCGGCGCCGGCTTCGGCGGAATCGGAGCCGCGATCCAGCTCAAGCGCCTGGGATACGAGAACTTCGTCATCCTCGACCGGCTCGACGACCTCGGCGGCACCTGGTACGTCAACCACTACCCAGGCCTGCAGTGCGACGTACCGACCACCACCTACTCCTACTTCTTCGAACCGAACCCGAACTGGTCGGCGCTGTTCTCCACCGGCGCCGAGATCAAGCAGTACGCCGAGGACGTCGCCGACAAATACGACATCCGCCGCCACATCCGGTTCAACACGACCGTCGAGGGCGCCCGCTGGGACGAGGAGGCACAGTGCTGGCGGGTGGCGTTGAGCGACGGCGAAACGCTCAGCGCGCAGTATCTGATCACAGCCACCGGGTTCCTGTCCCAGCCGCACACCCCGGAGATAGCCGGCATCCACGATTTCGAGGGCAGGGTCATCCACACCACGGCGTGGGACGACTCCTTCGACCCGACCGGAAAGCGGATCGGGCTGATCGGCACCGGGGCCACCGCCGTCCAGTTGATCCCGGAACTGGCCAAGACGGCCGGCGAGCTGACCGTCTACCAGCGCACCGCGATCTGGGTGGTGCCCAAGCTCAACATCCGGTTCGGAGAGCGGGCCAAGCGGCTGTTCGCCCGCATCCCGCTGACCCAGCGCGCGGTGCGCTCCGTCACCGACGCGATCTACGAGTTCTTCAACTACGTCGTGCTGCACCACCGGCAACTGTTGTTCCGCCGGCTGAACATCGGTGCCTCCGACGTCGCCAAGCTGCATCGGTACCTATCGGTCCGCGACCCCGAACTGCGGGCCAAGCTCACCCCCGACTACGACTTCGGCTGCAAGCGGCCGACCTTCTCCAACAGCTACTACCGCACCTTCACCCGACCCAACGTGCACCTGCAGTCCAGCGGCATCGATCACATCGAGCCACATGCGATCGTGGCCGCCGACGGCACCCGCACCGAGATCGACACCCTGGTGCTGGCCACCGGGTTCGACCTGTGGGAGGCCAACATCCCGGCCATCGAGGTCATCGGCCGCGGTGGCCGGAACCTCGGAAAGTGGTGGCGGGAGAACAGGTTCCAGGCCTATCAGGGGGTGGCGGTACCGCAGTTCCCGAACTACCTCAGCCTGGCCAGCCCGTACGCGTTCATCGGGTTGAACTTCTTCAACACGATGGAATACCAGATGCGGATCATGGACCGACTGCTGACCGAGGCCCGTCGCCGCACGGCACGCACCTTCGAGGTCACCGAGGAGGCCAACGCCCGCTTCCTGGATCAGATGACCGACCAGGTCGGCGACACGGTGTTCGCCCTGGGCCGCTGCGCGGACGCACGGTCCTACTATTTCAATCCACACGGCGAGGCGACGCTGCTGCGGCCGATGACCGCCAGGGCCGCCATCCGCCAGGCCTCAGATTTCCCGCTGAGCGACTTCAGCTTCAGCTGACGAAAGGAACCGCGATGTCGGCACGGATCTCCGGTCTGGGAGCGGCGCTGGCCGCCGCCGGACTGGCACACTTCGCCAAGCCGGAGGCGTTCGAGTCGATCACCGCGACGGCGTTCCCCAACCACACCCGCCGGTACACGTACGTCAACGGCGGTATCGAAACCGCTCTCGGGGTGGGTCTCGCCGTGCCCAAGACCCGCAAGTTCGCGGTGGCCGGACTCGTCGGCTACGCGGGCTGGCTCGGTTTCAACGCGGTGCGCGCCCGCCGCTGAGCACACCGCTTCCGCGCCGACTGGGAACCGCCGACGCCGTCGTGATCGGACTGGCGTCGATGATCGGCGCCGGGGTGTTCGTGGTCTTCGCCCCCGCCGCGGCGGCGGCCGGGTCGGGCCTGCTCGTCGGACTGGTCGTCGCGGCCGTGGTGGCCTGCTGCAACGCGCTGTCGTCGGCGCGACTGGCCGTGCGTTACCCGCAGTCCGGCGGCGCCTACGTGTACGGCCGGGAGCGGCTCGGGCCGTTTTGGGGCTACCTGGCCGGCTGGTGCTTCGTGGTCGGGAAGACCGCCTCCTGCGCGGCCATGGCGCTCACCGTGGGGCTGTATCTCTGGCCGGCGGGTGCGCACGCGGTCGCGGTGGCCGCGGTGGTGGCGCTGACCGCCGTGAACTACCGCGGGATTCAGAAGTCGGCGTGGGCGACACGGGTGATCGTGGCGATGACGCTGGCCGTGCTGGCCGCCGCCGTGACCGTGGTCGCAACCTCCGGGCGGTCCGAACCCGCTCCGTTCGCCCTGACCGGCGCGACTCCGGCCGGCGTGCTCCAGGCGGCCGGCCTGCTCTTCTTCGCGTTCGCCGGTTACGCCCGCATCGCGACCCTGGCCGAGGAGGTCCGCGACCCGGCCCGCAGCATTCCGCGTGCCGTGCTGGTATCGCTGGGCATCACCCTCGTGGTGTACGTGGCGGTGGCTGTCGCGCTGCTGTCCGCGCTGGGCCCGCAACGGCTCGCCGTATCGGCGGCGCCACTGGCCGATGCGGTACGCGCCTGTGGCGCATCGGGTTTCGAACCGATCCTGCGGGTGGGCGCGGCGGTAGCCGCCTTGGGTTCGCTGCTCGCGCTGATCCTCGGCGTGTCCAGGACGGTGCTGGCCATGGCCCGCGACCGGTATCTGCCGGGGGCGCTGGCGGTCGTGCATCCGCGCTTCGGCGTCCCGCACCGCGCAGAAGTCGCGGTGGGCGTGGTGGTCGCGGTGCTGGCAGGCCTGGCCGACGTCCGGGCGGCGATCGGATTCTCGTCGTTCGCGGTGCTGGTCTATTACGCGGTGGCCAATGCCGCGGCCTGGACACTGGGCCACCGGGCTGTTCCCGCCGCCGGTCTGGCCGGATGCCTGCTGTTGGCGGCGTTCCTGCCGGTGCCGTCGGTGTTGACCGGCGCAGCGTTGCTGGCCGCCGGGGCGGCCGGTTACGCCGCGGTCCGATTGCGGTAGGCCGCAACCGCCGTGGGCAGGGTCGGGTAGATATTGGCCTCCCCGATCTCGTCGACCAGTCCGGCGGCGTCGAGGGCGTCGCGCAGATCCTGCTTCACCCGCGCCATCCCGAACACGATGCCGCGATCGGTCAGGATCTCGCGCAACCGCCGCACCGCATCGAGGGCGCTGAGATCGACCTCGACATTGGCCTCGGCGTTGAGGATGAACCACTCGACCGGTTCCGGGTTGTCGCGCACCGACCGTAGGGCGCGTCGGACGAAGTTCTCGGCGTTGGCGAAGAACAGTGGGGCGTCGTACCGGTAGACGAGCAGACCGGGTTCGAGCCGTGCGTCGGGATAGTCGTCGACATCGTGCATACCGGCCAGTCCGGGAACGAACCCGAGCACCCCGTCGTGCGGTCGGGCCACCCGGCGCAGCAGGTCGAGGATCGAGATGCCGACCGCCGCGATCACCCCGGGCAGGATGCCGAGCAGGAGTACCCCGGCGACGGCGGCCAGCGCCAGGATCAACTCGCTGGCACGGAACCGGCCGAGCCGGGCGAATTCCGACACCTCGATCAGCCGCAGCCCGGCGTAGACCACCAGCGCACCGAGCGCGGCGGTGGGAAAGTTCGCCAGCAGACTGTGCGCGGTCAGCATGATGATCACCACGACCACCATCGCGACCAGGGAGTACATCTGGGTCCGGGCGCCGACCAGATAACCGAGCGCGGTTCGGCTGGCGCTGGAACTGACCGGGAAACCATGGGTGAACGCCGAGCCGACGTTGTAGATGCCCATCGCCCGAAGTTCGGCGTTGGCGTCGATCCGGCTGCCGTCCCGCGCCGCGAAGGTGCGCGCGGTGAGCACGGTGTCGGCGAACGCGACGACGGCGATTCCGACGGCGACTGCCATCAGATTGGTGATGTGCTCGGCCGGCAGTGACAGGTGGGAGATACCGATCTGCGGCAGGCCGGCCGGAACATCGCCGATCACCTTGATGCCGTACCGATCGAGGCCGAACACGGCCACCGCCGCAGTCGCCAACAAGACCGCGATCAGCGGTCCGGGCGCCCGCGGCATCAGCCGGGCGAAAGCCAGCAGGGTGGCCAGCACGGCCAGTGAGAACAGCAGCGTCGGCACGTGCAACTGGTGCCGGACCGATATCAGCGAGGCGATCTGGTCGACGATCCCGTTCCCCTCGACCGGGGCGCCGGTCAGCTTTCCCAACTGACTGCAGATCATGATCACCGCCAGTCCGGTCATGTAACCGACCAGCACCGGCCTCGACAGCAGGTCAGCCAGGAAGCCGAGTCGGATGATCCCGGCGAACAGGCACACCACGCCGACCATGATCGCCAGCACCGCGGCCATCGACGCGTACGCCGCGGGATCGCCGGCGGCCAGTGGGGCGACGGCGGTCGCGGTCATCAGCGCCGTCGTGGACTCCGGTCCGGCCGACAGCAGCCGGGAGGTGCCGAAGAAGGCGTAGACCACCAGTGGCACGAGCGCGCACCACAGTCCGTTCACCGCCGGCAGGCCGGCCAGGGTCGCATACGCCATCACCTGGGGCACCAGGTAGGCCGCCACCGTCAGTCCGCCGACGACATCGCCGCGCAGGAACTTCCGGTCGTAGCTGCGCAGGTCGGCGAAGCCGGGCGCCACCGCGGCCAGGTCGAGGGTGACCTTCATTGGGACATCAGTATTCGGGGCACATCAGTATGCGGGCAGCGGGTGCCGGGTGCGGTCCTCGCGGACGGGTATCCCGTTACGTCCGTGGAGATCCTGCGCGTATCGGCCCACCGAGAAGGCGACGCCGCCGCCGTGGATCCGGAGCGCCTCGGTGTTCAGCCGATCCAGGGTGTCGGTGCCCTTGTGGTAGTCCGGGTCGAACGGGGCGTCGGCGGTGCCGCCCCACTTCTCGGCCTGCTCGGCGGACATCTTCTCCTCCGCCCCGGCGAACAATCCGCCGGCCGGAATCCCGGCCGTGGTGAACCCGTCGTAGTCCGACCTACCGTCGAAGAAGGTGTCCTCGGCGGGCTTGCCCTGCGAATCGAGGTAGGCCACCAGCGTTCGCTCGATCCCGGCGGATCCCTCCGGGACCCTGGGGATGGCCTGATCGCGGCCGACGGCGGTGGACTGGTTCCCGTCGTAGGTGAAATAGCCCGCATTGGGCGATGCGATCCTGTCGGAGTTCAGATACAACGCGATATCCTTCAGTGCCTCGACGTCAAGGGACTGGACGTACCGCTTCGACCCGGTCAGGCCCACCTCCTCGGCACCCCACAGGGCGAATCGGACGGCGTTGCGGACCTGCGGGCTGCTACCGAGTGCGAGTGCGGTCTCCAGTACGGCCGCCACACCCGATGCGTTGTCGTTGAGGCCCGCCCCCTCGGGCACGCTGTCGAGGTGCGCGCCGACCATCACGACATCTGACGTCGAACCGGTCCGGGTCTGGGCGATCACGTTGCGGGACTTGATGTTCTGGGTGACTGCTTCGACGCGAAGGGTGGCCGGGCCGGACGCCGTCCGCAGCCGGGCGCCGTCGGTCTTGCCGACACTGACGACCGGGATCTTGACGTCGGTGTCCTCACCCAACGTTCCGGGCATGAAGTCCTCGTCGACGTTGTCGGCCACCACCAGTGCCAGCGCACCGAGCTCCGCGGCAACAGCCTGTTTGGCGTGGAAGGGGCAGCCACCCCGGTCGACGAGCACCACCGCGCCCTTGACCGCCATGCCGTCGTAGTCGGCGGGGACGCAACCGGGGGCGTCCCCGGCAGGCAGCGCCAGCAGCGGTGCGGTAATACCCGCCGGAGGCGTGGCCAGGGTGTACTTCAGGGCGTCGGCGTCGACCTCCTTACCGCCGACGGTGAGGGTGGGTTTTTCCGCGCTGAAGGTCCGCACCTCGAATTCGGGGGTCTGGACATCGAACCCCGCCTCCCGGAGCGCACCGGCGGCGTATTCGACACTCGCGTCATAGCCCGGGGTGCCGACGGCCCGGTTGCCGCCGTGCTGGTCGGCGATGTCCTGAAGCTTGGACAGGTGAACTCTCATCGCATCCACGGTGACCCGGCGACGCAGGTCCTCGGCGAACTGCACGGCCGCGGGGCTGGCGACGGGTACCTCGCCGGGGACCGGGATCGCCTGCTCGGCGGTGCGACTACAGCCGAGCACCGACAGCAGCAGCACCGAGGTCATAACGGGGGCCCAGACCGTTGCGGAGGCGCGTCTCATGGCGATCAGGGTAGCGGCGAAAGCTGACGGGCGACGAGGTCGGCTACTGCTGCCATACCGGCGGCAGTGGGGTGAAAGGGCAGCGGACGCCGGCGCAGCAGTGCCCCGGTGATCGTCCCGGCACCGGTCGTCCAGGGCTCGGCGGACCAGGCGTGATGGTCCCGGCTGGCGGCCGCGGCGGCCACCAGTTCGCAACCCGTGGCCGCTACCGCCTCGGCGGTCGCTGCTGCCAACCCGGCGGCGAGGCGACGGCCGAGGTCTGCGACGGCGGGTTCCAGTGGGGGCGCGGGGATCCCCGGCGGCGGTAACAGGGTGAGGTAGTCGACGAAGAGGATCCGCGCGCGCGGGGAACGGGCGCGCAACGTCTCCCCGACCGTTCTCAGCAGCGATCCCACCCGGTCCAGCGCGCGTTGCCTCGCCTCCGGGTCCAGCAGTTCGGTGAGCGTGGCGGCGGGTAGGAGCGCAGCGACCCGGGGAGAACACCGGCCCCCGATCAGCAGCAACCCCCGCAGCGCGGTGGGCAGCGTGGCGGCCGACAGCAGCGGGACGTAACCGACGTCGTTTCCGCCGATGGTGACCGTCACCACCTGTTCGGACCCGTCGAGGGCGGTGACCTGCGGTGGCGCCCCGTGCTGTGGCCGGGTCAGGATGTTCGCGGTGGTGGCGCCGGAGTAGGTGACGTCGATGAGGTCCAGCCCGCACCGCTGGGCGACCAGGTGCGGGTAGTTGCGGGTCGAACGCATCGCGAGCAGCGGGGAGCCGGCCGCCCGGGGCCACAGGCCCGGTCCGGCTGCCATCGAACTGCCGAGTGCGACGTACCTGCCCACCTGAAGCCCCTACCGACCGGTGCGCCGGGTCCGGTCCACCCGCATCCTAGAAACCCCGGGCGCACCAGTGGAACAGGACGGTCGACCGCTCGGAGACGACGACAGTGTGCGACTGGCCGACATCGCAGTCGTGCGGCGGCGGCGGCGCGGTGATCCGCAATCGCTGCCAACTCGCCGCAAATCCGGGGTGCAACGGCAGATCCCCGACGCGATCCTCGGGCACCCAGCGCAGTTCGGTGCTCTCCCGGTTGGGCACCGTCGCCAACAGTTCAGCGGCGTCGGCCACCACGGTGGTGTAGGTCCACACCGGGCCGTGCGGGCCGGCCACCTCCGCGGTGACCACGGTGGTGCGCACGGCGATCTGCTCGGCGGCCAGGCCGGCCTCCTCGCCGGCCTCCCGGACCGCGGCGTGGCTGGCCTCCTCGTGACTGTCCAGGGCACCGCCCGGCAGCGCCCAGGTTCCGCCCTGATGGCTCCAGGCTGCCCGGTGCTGCAGGAGCACCGCCGGGGATCCGTCATGCCAGGGCGCCCGCAGCAGCAGACCGGCGGCGCCGTGCACGCCCCAGTGGTAGGTGCCCTCGGCAGACACCACCCAACCGTCCCCGTCACCACGCACGTTTTTCAGGATAGGCACGCCGCGCCGGCAGCGGCCGGAACGATAACGCGCCACCACACCCGATGCACTCTTAGACTTTGCTCATAGAGACATGGTGCGAGACGTTCCGGGGCAGGGCGATGCCGGGAACAGGTGACGCTGAGGGGAGCGAGGTCGGGACCAGGTGACCGTTGAGTTGGCACACCCGTCGACCGAACCGCAGGCGCAGCGGTTGCCGGTCGAGCCCGCTCATCCCCGGTGGTGGTTCCTGACCACCACGCCGGGACGGATCATGACGTTCGGGGTGGTCCTGGCCGCGCTGGGCATCCTGTCGGCCTTCGCGATCTCGACCACCGTCACCGACCGCCAGCAGCGGCTCACCGAGGTTCTCGAGCACACCGAGCCGCTGTCCTTCGCGGCCGGCCAGCTTTACACCACGCTGTCGGTGGCGGACGCCGCGGCGGCCACGGCGTTCATCGCCGGCGCCGAACCCCGGCCGGTGCGGCAGCGCTACGAGCAGGCGATCACCGACGCGGCGGCCGCCGTCACCCGGGCCGCCAGCGGTCTGACCGACCCGCCACTGGTGGAACTGCTCGGCCGGATCAACGCGCGGCTGGCGACGTACACCGGGCTGATCGAGATCGCCCGAACGAACAACCGGATGGGCAACCCGGTCGGGTCGTCGTACCTGTCCGAAGCCTCCGCGCTGATGCAGCAGCAGATCCTGCCCGACGCCCAACAGCTGTACGAGCAGACCTCCGCCCAGTTGGACGCCGAGACCACCGCGTCGGCCGCCATCCCCGCGCCGGTGATCATCGTGGTGGCCACCACGATGGGATTCGGCATTTTCGCGCACCGCTGGCTCGCCGAACGGACCCGGCGGCGGGTGAATCTGGGCCTGTTCGCCGGCGGCGCGGCCTTCCTGGTGCTGATCATCTGGGTCGGCAGCGCGCTGACCCTGTCGACGGCGGGCAGTCGCAGCGCCAAGAACACCGCCGCCGACTCGCTGAAGATCGTCACCGGTCTGGCGATCACCGCCCAGCAGGCGCGCGCCGACGAGACGCTGTCGCTGATCCGGCGCGGCGACGAGGATGTCCGCAAGCAGTCCTTCTATCAGCGAGTCGACTCGATGAACATGACGCTGGCCCAGTACCTGGAGAGCGACGACGCGATCGCCCGCGACCGGCTGACCGGGGCGTCCAGTCTGCTGGCCCGGTGGCGGCAGGCCGACGAGCGGATCAACTCCTACATCGCGGTGGGCAACTACCGGGCCGCGACCCAGGTGGCGCTGGGCACCGGGGCGGACGACTCCACCCCGGCATTCGACAAGCTCAACGACGCGCTGTCCGGCGCGATCGAGGAGAGCCGCGGGCAGTTGCGCGGCGACATCCTGTCGGCGCTGCGGGTGCTGTCGGGCACCACGGTGGGTGGTGCGCTCCTGGCGGTGGGAGCGGCGCTGGCGGTCGCCCTGGGGTTGGCTCCGCGGATGAACGAGTACCGATGATCAACGCCCGATTCCCGCTTCGTCGGCTCGCCATCGTGGCCGCCGCCCTTGTGCTGGCCGGCTGCACGGAGGCCATCGACGCGCCCGCGCCTCCCGATCCGTCGCTCGCCCCGCCCACCCCGGCCGGGATGGAGGAACTCGACCCCGAACGCCCGCCGCCCACCTCGCCCGCCGATGCCGACTGCGACCTGACGGCGAGCCTGCGGCCCTTCCCCACCCGGGCGCAGGCCGACGAGGCCGTCGCAGCGATCCGTAAACGGGGCCGGTTGGTGGTCGGCCTGGACATCGGCAGCAACCTGTTCTCGTTCCGCGATCCGATCACCGGCGAAGTGACCGGCTTCGACGTGGACATCGCCGGTGAAGTCGCCCGCGACATCTTCGGCAACCCGCGCGCCGTCGAGTACCGCATCCTGTCCTCGTCCGACCGGATCACTGCGTTGCAGGACAACACCGTCGACATCGTCGTCAAGACCATGACGATCACCTGTGAGCGGCGAAAGCAGGTCAACTTCTCGACCGTGTACTTCACCGGGTACCAACGGATTCTGGCGCCGCGCGAGTCCGCGATCACCCAACCGGAGGATCTGTCCGGCAAGCGGGTGTGCGTCGCACGCGGGACCACCTCACTCGACCGCGTCCGGCAGATCGAACCCCAGCCCGTCATCATCTCGGTGGTCACCTGGGCGGACTGCCTGGTCGCCCTGCAGCAGCGCGAGGTCGACGCGGTGAGCACGGATGACGCCATCCTGGCCGGCCTGGTCGCCCAGGATCCCTACCTGCACATCGTCGGCCCGAACATGGCCGAGCAGCCTTACGGCATCGGTGTGAACCTGACCAACACACCACTGGTGCGCTTCGTCAACGGCACCCTCGAGCGGATACGCAACGACGGCACCTGGAACACCCTCTACCGGAAGTGGCTCACGGTGCTCGGACCCGCCCCGACGCCACCGGAGCCGAGGTACTCGGACTGATGAACGATCTCGACGAACCGGGGGCCGGGACCCAGCGCGCGAGCCTCAGCGAACTCGAGGACCCGGTGTCGGTCGCCACCATGCGCCCGATGGCGACCCAGGCGGTCTTCCGCCCCAACTTCGACGACGATGACGATGACGAGGTCGTGCTGGTCAGCGAACCGGACCAGCGCGACGAAGTCGCGGTCACGGTCGCCAGGACCACGGCCGCCCGTCGACTCGGCGGCGGACTGGTGGAAATCCCCCGGGTTCCCGAAATCGACCCGCTCGCCGCCATGATGGTCAATCCCGTTGTCGCCGAGTCGAAACGGTTCTGCTGGAACTGCGGGAGGTCGGTGGGACGGTCCTCCGGTCCATCCCAAGGCCCCTCCGGCCCGATGGTCGGGGCCCAAGGCCCCTCCGACCCGATGGTCGGGGCCCAAGGCCCCGCCGAAGGCTTCTGCCCGCACTGTGGCAGCGCCTACTCGT
>JAUPLT010000207.1 GCA_030836785.1 Actinomycetota bacterium | reverse complement strand
TTGCCGCGATCGGCGCGGACGTGCAGCACCGCCAGCAGGATCGCCGCGACCAGCAGAGCCAGCGAGAACCACAGCATCGTCTCGCCGAGTTCCTCATGGGTTTTCAGCAGGGCGGTCTCCTCGACCCGGTGCTCGAGCCATTCGCCGGCCTCCGCCGCGATCGGGGTCAGCACCGCCGTGGCCGCGGCCAGTGCCAGCACCAGCCACACCAGGCGCTGCCGGGCGGCCGGCCACAGCGCGCACAGGATGGCCAGCACCGCGGTCAGCGGAGCGAGCACCACGATGAAGTGCACCAGCAGTGGATGGGCCGGCAGGCCGCTAATGGTCGACATCCGGCGAATGCTACAAGCAGCGGTGCTCTTCGCGCGCCCGTCACAGCGCAGTGTCAGACTGGCGCCATGGCGCATCTGCGGTGGGGCTTGCTCGGGATCACTCTGGCCGCACTGGCCGGCGGTGGGGTGGCCTGGCTGGCCGGCGCCCCGGCGATCTCGAACTACGTGTGGATCGCGGGAACCGTGGCGGCGATGCTGCCCGCCACCTGGTGGGTGATCGCCGGACTGCGGGCCGGCCGGTTCGGGGTGGACGTGCTCGCGGTGCTGTCCCTGGCCGGCGCGCTGGCGGTGCGCGAGTATCTGGCCGGCGCTCTGATCGCGGTCATGCTGGCCACCGGACAGGCGTTGGACGCCGCGGCCGAACGGCGCGCCACCAAGGATTTGCGCGCCCTGCTCGACCGGGTGCCGCGCACCGCCCGCCGACGCCGCGGAGACACCGTCGAGGTGGTCGAACTCGATGCGATCGCCGTCGACGACATCGTGGTGGTGGGTCCGGGCGAGGTGCTGCCGGTCGATGGCCGGGTGCATTCGGAGTACGCCGTCATCGATGACTCCGCGCTCACCGGGGAGCCGTTGCAGGTTCGCTACGACCACGGTGAGGCGGTGCGCAGTGGCAGCGTCAACGCCGGCGGCGGGCTGGAACTGCAGGCCTCGGCCACCGCCGACGACAGCACCTACGCCGGCATCGTCCGGCTGGCCCGCCAGGCCGCCGCCGAGACGGCCCCCCTGATCCGGCTCGCCGACCGGGTGGCGGCCTGGTTCGTGCCCCTGGCGCTGACGGTCGCCGGTCTGGCGTGGCTGATCAGCGGGTCGGCCACCCGAGCGGTCGCCGTTCTGGTGGTGGCGACACCGTGCCCGCTGCTGCTGGCCGCGCCGGTGGCGATCGTCTCCGGGCTGTCCCGGGCATCCCGGATCGGGGTCCTGGTCCGCGGCGGCGGGCCGCTTGAATCCCTCGGGCAGGCAACGACGTTGGTGCTCGACAAAACCGGCACGCTCACCTCGGGACGTCCTCGCGGAACCGATGTGGTGGTCGCACCCGGGAGGACGGTGGACGAGGTGCTGGGGCTGGCGGCCTCGGCGGATCAGCTGTCCCCGCACGTCCTGGCGGCGGCGATCGTCGAGGAGGCGCGGCTGCGCGGACTGCCGCTGGTCGTTCCCAGCTCAGTCGACGAGGAGGCCGGGACCGGGGTGTCGGCGGTGGTCGACGGCCGTCGGGTGCATGTCGGCAACCTCGGGATCGACGGTGAGATCGCCCCGTGGACCGCATCGGTGCTGTCCCGGGCCGCTCTCGACGGCGCGGTGGTGGCCTGGGTGCGGGTGGACGGCGAGATGGCCGGCGCGATCATGCTCAGCGATCCGCTGCGGCCGGACGCCCCGCGCACCCTGCGACGGCTGCGTTCGGCGGGCATCACCCGGCTGGTGATGCTGACCGGCGACCGGCCCGCCCCGGCCCGGCAGATCGGCACCGTGCTGGGACTCGACGAGGTGGCCGCTGAGCAGAGCCCGGCGGACAAGGTGGCCCGGGTGCGCGCCGAGCGGGAACGCGCGGTGACAGCGATGGTCGGCGACGGGGTGAACGACGCGCCCGCACTGGCCGCCGCGGATGTCGGCATCGCGATGGGGGCGCGCGGGTCGACGGCCAGCTCGGAGGCCGCCGATATCGTGCTGACCGCCGACCGACTGGACCGGTTGGCCGACGCCAAGCTGATTGCCCGGCGGTCCCGGCGGATCGCGATGCAGAGCGCCGTCGTCGGAATGGGGCTGTCACTGGTGGCGATGGGATTCGCCGCCGTCGGACTTCTGCCCCCGGCCGCCGGGGCATTGCTGCAGGAGGGCATCGACCTGGCGGTGATCCTCAACGCGCTGCGGGCACTGCGCACCGACCGCGACGGCACCACGCCGCTGAGTCGGGACGCCGAGGATATGGTGCGCCGGTTCGCCGGTGAGCACGACCGGATGCGTGACGACCTGTCGATGTTGCGCGATACCGCCCAGCAGATCTCCGCCGGCGACCGGGCCGGCGCGCTGCGCACGCTGCAATCGGCAGACGACTTCCTACGCGACACCCTGCTGCCGCATGAGGATGCCGAGGACGCCGCCCTCTATCCCGCGCTGGCCGGCCCACTGGGCAGCGCCGAGGCCACCGCCACCATGAGCCGCATGCACGCCGAGATCCACCGGCTGTCCGAGCGATTGCACAGCCATCGGGAGATGGCCGAGGAGGCCGGCGCGGTGACCGCCGAGCAGTCCGACGACCTGCTGGCCTGTCTCTACGGTCTCTACGCACTGCTGTGCCTGCATTTCGTGCAGGAGGAGGAGAACTTCTTCGTCCTCGCACCCGGTCACGCCGACCAGTCATGACTGAACCGGACCGGGCGCCAGAACAGCCGCGACCCTGGCTGACCCGCAACGTCCGGGTGCTCTCGGCGGTCTCCTTCCTGCAGGACACCGCCAGCGAACTGCTCTACCCGCTGCTGCCGATCTACCTCACCACGGTTCTCGGTGCCCCGCCGGCGGTGGTCGGCGCCATCGAGGGGGTGGCCGAGGGCGCGGCCTCGGTGACCAAGGTCGCCGTCGGACCGCTCGGCGACCGGTTCGCCAAACGACCGCTGATCGCCACCGGCTACGGGATGGCCGCCCTCGGCAAGGTGATCGTCGCGGTCGCCGCCGCCTGGCCGGGAGTGCTCGCCGGCCGGATCGTCGACCGGCTCGGCAAGGGACTACGGGGCGTCCCGCGGGACGCACTGCTGGTGGACGGCCTCGATCCACGTTCCCGGGGAAAGGTTTTCGGGTTCCACCGCGCCATGGACACCCTCGGGGCGGTGGTCGGACCGCTGCTCGGTCTGCTGGGCTACGAACTTCTCGACCACGAGATCGCACCGCTGCTCTATGTCGCGATCGTCCCCGCGGTGCTCTCGGTCCTGCTGCTCCTCCTGGTGCGCGAGCGGCCGCGGTTGGGCCCGCCGCCCACCCGCACAAAGATCCTGGCCGGAATGGCGGAGTTGCCCCGCCGATTCTGGCGGGTGACGGCCGTCGTCGTCGGCTTCGGCCTGATCAACTTCCCGGACGCGTTGTTGCTGTTGCGGCTCAACGAGATCGGATTCGGTGTCGTCGAGGTGATCCTGGCCTACGTCACCTACAACCTCGTGTACGCAATGGCCAGCTTTCCGGCCGGCATGCTCGCCGACCGACTGCCCCGATCTGCGGTGTTCGGGCTCGGTCTGGTGTTCTTCTCCGTCGGCTATCTCGGACTCGGACTCACCACCGACCCGGTGGTGGCATGGCTGCTGATCGGCTTTTACGGCCTGTTCGCGGCGTGCACCGACGGGGTGGGCAAGGCCTGGGTATCGGCGCTGGCCGGCCAGGACCGGCAGGCCACCGCGCAGGGCGTGTTCCAGGGCGGCAGCGGCCTGGCGATTCTGGTCGCCGGGGTGTGGGCCGGGCTGCTGTGGGGCGAGGACGGCCAACTGCCCCTGCTCATCTCCGGGGCCGTCGGCGGCTGCTTCGCGGCGGGGTTGCTGGGCCGGTGGGCGCTGCGTTCGTTGGCCGGGACGGCCCGCTGATGCGCACCATTCACATCATCGGTATCGGGGCCGGCGATCCGGATTA
>JAUPLT010000206.1 GCA_030836785.1 Actinomycetota bacterium | reverse complement strand
CGGCCGGAAGTCCGGAACTTCCTGGTGGCCAATGCCCTGTACTGGTGCAAGGAGTTCCACATCGACGGCCTGCGGGTCGATGCGGTGGCCTCGATGCTCTACCTGGACTACTCACGGCCGGCCGGCGGCTGGACGCCCAACATCTACGGCGGCCGGGAGAACCTCGAGGCGGTGCAGTTTCTGCAGGAGATGAACGCCACCCTGCACAAGACCAGCCCCGGGATCGTCACCATCGCCGAGGAGTCGACTTCGTGGCCCGGCGTCACGCGTGCGACAACCCTTGGCGGCCTTGGCTTCTCGATGAAGTGGAACATGGGCTGGATGCACGACACGCTGGGTTACATCAGCCGTGACCCGATCTACCGCAGCTATCACCACCACGAGATGACGTTCTCCATGCTGTACGCCTACAGCGAGAACTACGTGCTGCCGATCAGCCACGACGAGGTGGTGCACGGTAAGGGCACGCTGTGGACCCGGATGCCCGGTAACGACCACGTCAAAGCCGCCGGGCTGCGCACCGTGATCGCCTACCAGTGGGCCCATCCGGGAAAGAAGCTGCTGTTCATGGGCCAGGAGTTCGGGCAGCGCGCGGAATGGTCGGAGGAACGCGGGCTGGACTGGTTCCAACTCGGCGAGCACGGCTTCTCCGGAGGGATCCTGCGGTTCATGACCGACGTCAACGAGCTGTACCGCAGCCGCCCAGCGCTGTGGAGCCAGGACACCCGACCCGAGGGTTACTCCTGGATCGACGCCAACGACTCGGCCAGCAATGTGCTGAGCTTCCTGCGTTGGGGGTCCGACGGCTCGGTACTGGCCTGCGTGTTCAACTTCGCCGGTGCCGAACGCAACGACTACCGCCTCGGCCTGCCACGGTCCGGTCCCTGGCGCGAGGTGCTCAACTCCGATTCAACGCACTACAACGGTTCGGGAATCGGCAATCTCGGCGCGGTGACCGCGAGCGACGAACCCTGGCACGGCCGACCCGCATCCGCCCGGCTGGTGCTGCCGCCCAATTCCGCGGTCTGGCTCGAACCCGCCCTCGAATCCGACTGAGCCCGGAACCGGCCGTCGCGTCAGTAGAGCGCGTTGGCCAGGTTGCGCCGGCCGGCGATCACCTCGGGGTCGGCCTGGTCGAACAGCTCGAACAGCTCGATCAGCCGGGTGCGCACCCGGGTGCGGTCGTCACCGGACGTCGCCTTCACCAGCGCCGTCAGCCGAGCGAACGCACCGCCGATGTCCTGGCCGAGGATCTGCAGGTCCGCCGCGGCGAACGCGGCGTCGATATCGGCCGGGGCGGCGTCGGCCGTAGCGATGGCGTCGGCGGGGTGAACGTGAGCCCGCTGCAGGAAGGTGATCTGTCCCAGCGCGCCTTTGGCTTCGGCATGCGCCGGATCGGCGTCCAGGATCGACCGATAGGCCGCTGCGGCGGCCTCGAAGTCACCGGCGTCGAGTTTCTCGCGGGCATCGACCAGTACCGGATCCTCGGCAACCGAGTCTCCACCGGGGTCCGTTCCCAGCTTGCCCGCCGTGGCCGCCACCAGCGAGTCGAGCCAGCGACGCAACTGGTCCGGCGGCTGCGGCCCCTGAAAACTCGACAGCGGCTGACCGTCGGCCAGAGCCACCACGGTGGGTACCGCCTCCACCCCGAACATCGCCGCCACCCGGGGCACTGCGTCGACGTTGACCAGTGCCAGCGCCCACCGGCCCGCATCTGCCACCGCCAGCGCAGCCAGGGCGTCCGCCAACTGGACGCATACCGCACTACGCGGCGACCACAGCAGCACCACCACCGGCACCTGCCCGGAGCGAACCAGCACCTCGGCCTCGAAGTTGGCCTCGGTGATGTCCACCCCGCCGGAGGCAGCGCCACCGGACGGGCCGGACTGGGCCCGCTGCTTAAGGCTGGAAAGATCGACCGCGCCGGTCATCACCGGCGCCGTTCTCGGGCGGGGACGCGTCACGTGCTCAAGTCTGTCACGCCCCGGGAGTGGCCGCGACGGGGTGCCGGTCCCCGGTCATGACCGGCGTCACGACTACCCCGCGCGCAGGATCAGCGCATCGCCCTGACCGCCCGCGCCACACAGTGCGGCCGCCCCGTAACCGCCACCGCGACGGGCCAACTCCAACGCCACGTGCAAGGTGATGCGCGCCCCGGACATCCCGATCGGATGGCCCATCGCGATGGCCCCGCCGTTCGGGTTCACCTTTTCCGGGTCGACGCCGAGTTCCCGGGTGGACGCCAGTGCCACCGCCGCAAAGGCCTCGTTGATCTCCAGGACCGCGAGTTCATCGAGGCCGATTCCCTCGCGCGCCGCGGCCTTCCGGATGGCGTTTGCCGGCTGGGACTGCAGGGTGGAATCCGGTCCGGCCACCACCCCGTGGGCGCCGATCTCACACAGCCAGGTCAACCCCAGCGCCTCGGCCTTGGCCTTGTTCATCACGACGACCGCGCAACCGCCGTCGGAGATCTGCGACGCCGACCCGGCGGTGATGGTGCCGTCCTTGCGGAACGCCGGCCGCAGGCCAGCCAGCGACTCCGCGGTGGTGTTGGCCCGGATGCCCTCGTCCTCGGCGAAGTCGATGGCCTCACCCTTGCGCTGCGGGATGGGGACGCCCACCACCTCGTCGACGAACACGCCGTCCTTCCACGCCGCGGCGGCCTTCCGGTGCGAGTTGGCGGCGTATTCGTCCTGCTCGGCCCGGCTGAACTTGTCGACATCGTTGCGCTGTTCGGTCAGCGCTCCCATCGGCTGGTCGGTGAAAACGTCGTACAGACCGTCGTAGGCCATGTGGTCGCGAACCGTCACGTCGCCGTACTTGTAGCCGGCCCGGCTGTCCATCAGCAGGTGCGGGGCCCTCGTCATGGATTCCTGACCGCCGGCCACCACGACGTCGAACTCCCCGGCCCGGATCAACTGGTCGGCCAGCGCGATCGCGTCGATGCCGGACAGGCACATCTTGTTGATCGTCAGCGCCGGAACATCCCACCCGATGCCGGCGGAGACGGCGGACTGGCGGGCCGGCATCTGACCGGCGCCTGCGGTGAGCACCTGACCCATGATCACGTAGTCCACCAACGAGGCCGGCGCATCGTGGCCGGGGAACGCCTTCGCCAGGGCTCCCCTGATGGCGATGGCGCCGAGGTCCGAACCGGAGAGGTCCTTCAGCGACCCCATGAGTTTTCCGATCGGAGTACGGGCGCCGGCAACGATGACAGAGGTGGTCATGAGACCCCTTCGATAGGTGTGGTCGGCGTCTCAGCCGACCGGCTCAACACAATTGCGATCATCAGGTTACCTTTGAGTTATGACCACCGAGCACGTCGATGCGCGGCCTTTTCTCGCCAGCGCACTGGTGACCGCGATTGATCATGTGGGCATCGCCGTGCCCGATCTCGACGCGGCGATCAAGTGGTATCACGACAACCTCGGGATGATCGTGGTTCACGAGGAGATCAACGCCGAGCAGGGCGTGCGCGAGGCGATGCTCGCGGTTCGCGGAGCGCCGGTCGGCAGCGCCCAGGTGCAGTTGATGGCGCCCCTCGACGAGACCTCGACGATCGCCAAGTTCATCGATCGGCGCGGCCCCGGCATCCAGCAGCTGGCCTGTCGGGTCAGTGACCTCGACACGTTGTCCGAACGGTTGCGCGGCAAAGGGGTTCGGCTGCTCTACGACGCCCCCCGGCGCGGGACCGCGAACTCACGTATCAATTTCATCCACCCCAAGGACGCCGGTGGCGTGCTGGTGGAACTGGTCGAACCCGCCGCCACGCACTAGCCCGGATCTGGTCAGGACCACTTGCGGGTGGGGGCTCGGTGTCGGCGTTTGCCCCAGCAGGGCGTGTGCCAGTGCCGCCGGTCGGCGCCCTCGGCGTCGTCGGTGCGCCACACCGCCAGATGCGGCACGCCGGGCCGTAGTTCGTGGTCGCAGCCCGGGCAGCGGTACACCTTGACCGCCCGGGCCCCGGGAATCGGCACCACCTGATAGTCATAGCCGTCCGGACCGGTCTCCACCCGCATCAGAACAGCCGGAACTCGTCATTGTCCAGACCCCTCATGATGTCGTAATCCAGCGTGACGCAACGAATTCCGCGATCCTCGGCAAGTGTCCGGGCCTGCGGCTTGATCTGCTGGGCCGCGAAGACACCGGCGACCGGGGCGAGCAGGGGGTCCCGGTTCATCAGCTCCAGATACCGACTGAGCTGCTCGACGCCGTCGATCTCGCCGCGGCGTTTGATCTCGACGGCCACCGATGCCCCGCTGCCGTCCCGGCACAGGATGTCGACGGGGCCGATCGCGGTCATGAACTCCCGGCGGACCAGGGTGTACCCCTCGCCGAGTAGTTCGATGTGCTCTGCCAGCAGTTTCTGCAGGTGCGCCTCGACCCCGTCCTTGACCAGGCCCGGATCGACACCGAGCTGATGACTGGAGTCGTGCTCGATCTCCTCGATGGTGATGCGCAACTGTTCACCGGACTTGTTCTCCACCACCCAGACGCCGATGTCCTCCGTCAGCCAGCACGGCGGGCTCATCCAGTTCAGCGGCTTGTAGGCCCGGTCGTCGGCGTGCACGCTGACCGAGCCGTCCGCTTTGATCAGCAGCAGCCGACGGGCCGAGGGCAGATGGGCAGTCAGCCGACCGACGTAATCGACGGTGCACTGGGCAATCACGAGGCGCACCGGAACAGCTTAGGGGTGGCGCCGGAGGGAACTAGGCTGGCGCCACTATGAGTGCCCATCCGACTCTGGCCCAGCGGCTGGGCCGCATTCTGGAGCGCGTCACCCGGCAGAGTGGGCAGCTGACCCGGACCCCGGCCTACGGATCGATGCTGCTCGGGCGGCCTTCGGAAAGCCCGGCAAGGCGGCGGGTCAGGATTCAGACCATCCTCACCAGCTTCATTCTGGCGGTCAACGTCGTCGGCTTCGCGGTCGTCATGCTGCTGGTCGGGGTGGCCTTCCCGGTCCCCAGCATGTTCGGCGACGTGCCCTGGTGGCTTCCGACCGTCGTGCTGCCCTCTTACGCGGTCGGGTCACTGATCTTCGGCACCTGGTGGATCACCACCCGCACCGCCGCCGACCTGCGCTGGTCGATCGAAGATCGGCCGCCAAGCCGATCCGACCAGCGCAAGGTCTTCCTGACCCCGTGGCGGATCGCCTCGTCTCAACTAGTGCTGTGGTGCATCGGCGCGGTGCTACTGACCGCCCTGTACGGCCGCTACGACACCGACTTCATCCCACGACTCGGTCTGGGCATCACGTTCTGCGGTGTGCTGGTGGCCACCGGCTCCTTCCTGTTCGCCGAGTTCGCGCTGCGGCCGGTGGCCGCCCAGGCGCTGGCGGCCGGCGATCCTCCGCACCGCCTGGCGCCCGGCATCATGGGCCGCACCATGACGATCTGGATGATCAGTTCCGGGTTGCCGATGGTGGGATTCGGCTTGACCGCCCTGTTCTCGCTGATTCTGAAAAACCTGACCCAACGCCAGTTGGAGATCGCCATCCTGATCACCTCCGCGGCCGCGGTGGTGTTCGGTTTCATCCTGATGTGGATTCAGGCCTGGCTCGTCGCCACCCCGGTGCGAGTGGTGCGGGCCGCGATGAAGCGGGTCGAGGAAGGGGACCTCGACGCCGGCGTCGTGGTCTTCGACGGCACCGAACTCGGAGAGCTGCAGAAGGGCTTCAACTCGATGGCCCAGGGTCTGCGCGAACGGGAGCGGGTGCGGGATCTGTTCGGCCGGCACGTCGGGCGCGAGGTCGCCGCCGCCGCCGAACAACAACTCCCGGAACTCGGCGGGGAGGAACGTCACGTCGCCGTCGTGTTCGTCGACGTCGTCGGCTCGACCAAGCTGGTCACCAGTCGGCCGGCCATGGAGGTCGTCGAACTGCTCAACCGGTTCTTCACCGTCATCGTCGAGGAAGTCGACCGGCACCGGGGCCTGGTGAACAAGTTCGAGGGTGACGCCACCCTGGCGATCTTCGGCGCTCCGGTCGCGCTGGACTCCCCGGAGGACGACGCCTTGGCGGCCACCCGGGCGATCGCCCGGCGGCTCAAGATCGAGGTGCCCGAGTGCCCGGCCCGGATCGGGGTGGCAGCCGGGGAGGTCGTCGCCGGCAACGTTGGCGCCAAGGAGCGCTTCGAGTACACCGTGATCGGCGAACCGGTCAACGAGGCGGCACGGCTGGCCGAGCTCGCCCGATCCGAGCCGAGTCGGGCGCTGGCCTCAGCAGCCACCATCGCCGCGGCCTCCGAACGCGAACAGCGATTCTGGCGGTTGGGCCGGCCGGTGCGATTGCGCGGATACGACGAGCGGGTCCGGATCGCCAGCCTCGTCGGCGGGCCCTGAGAACACGGCGGGCACCGAGACAACTCAGTCAGTGCCCGGCAGTGAGCGCCCGCGCCGCCATATGTCCGCAGCTGCCAGTGCGTCCTCGAGCGTGGTGAAGGACACGTGGCTGAACCCGCGATCGGGTCGGCTGACGGCGGAATCCGGATCCACCAACAGGCCCAACTTGCCGGCCTCGCGCAGCGCGTCGCCCATCCCGACCAACAGCGCCCGCGCCGGGTCGTTGATGGTATCCACCCGGGTGACATCGAGAATGGCGACGTCGAACTCCAGGGTGTCCCGGTCGATGCTGCGCAGCAGTCGCTCGGCACCGGCGAAAACAAGGTCGCCCTGCATCTGGTAGACGCGGACCCCGTCGACGGGATCGTCAACGGCCCGAACGGTGGCGCGGGACTCTTGGCTGACATTGAGGAAGTGCAGACCCAACCGCTCGGACAGGCTGCGGCAGACCAGGACACCGCGAACACTGTTGCCGCGGTCGTCGAGCAGCGGGGAGTACACACCGACGCCGAGTTGCCCCGGCAGCACCGCCAGAATGCCTCCTCCCACACCGCTTTTGGCGGGCATCCCGACCGCGCTGACCCAGTCCCCCGCGGCGTTGTACATGCCGCAGGTCACCATCACCGACAGCGTGCGTTGCACCACCATGGGTTCGGTGACCCGCCTCCCGGTCTGCGGGTTGACTCCCCCCCGTGCCAGCGTGGCGGCCATGCGGGCCAGGTCCACGGTGCTGACCCGTAACGAACACTGCCGGAAGTAGGCATCGAGAACCTCCTCGGGATCGTCGAGGACGCCGAAGCTCTGCAGCATGTAGGCAATGGCCCGGTTGCGGCTGCCGGTTTGCCGCTCTGAGCGGTAGACATCCTCATCGAGTTCCAGTGGGCGTCCGGCGCAGGCCGAGTAGAAGTCGCGGATGCGGGCGAACCGGTCGTCGGCGCCGGCGCCGGGGATCAGCCCCACCGCAGCGATGGCCCCGGCGTTGATCATCGGGTTCTTGGGGATCTTGGTCCGCTCATCGACGCTGATCTCATTGAAAGCGTCGCCGGACGGCTCAACGCCGATGGCGGCATCGACCACGTCCTGACCGACCGAATCCAGCGCCAGCGCGTAGGTGAACGGCTTCGACACGGACTGAATGGTGAATTCGGCTCGGGCGTCGCCGGATTCGTACAGGAAGCCGTCCGCAGACGACAACGTCAGGCCGAAGCAGGTCGGGTCGACCTGCGTCAGTTCGGGGATGTAATCGGCGAGGGCGCCCTCGGTGACGGAGGAGAATTCAGCCACCAACTGGTCAAGGTAGCGCTGAACCAGTTCGGCCATTCGCGAGCTACCTGTCGGCTCCAGCGTCGCGCCGGACACGGTCGTCGTATGCCGATCGGGCTCTGGTGTCCAGAGTGCGTAGCACCCGCTGCCGGGTGAGTCGGCCGCGGATGGCGCCGAGCAACCTGTCGGGCAGCAGTGCTGCCGCGGCTTCATAGCTGCGCATCCACGATGGCACCGCCACGATCGCGGGCCGGTCGCGGCAGGTCGCCACGATCGCAGCGGCGATATCCTCGGGATCGACGGTGGGTAGCATGCCGCCCAGCTTGACCCCGGACACCAAGTCGGTGCGCACCGCCGAGGGCAGCACCGTGGTCACGGTCACGCCGGTCCCCGCCAGTTCGTCACGCAGCGCCTCGCTGAAGCCGATCACCGCGTGCTTGCTGGCGCAATACGTGGCCAGCCCGGCCGCCGGCAGCTCGCCCAGGTAGGACGCCACGTTGACGATGTGTCCCGATCCCCGCTCGAGCATGCCGGGCAGAACGAGTTTCGTCCCGCGCAGAACCCCGTTGAGGTTGACGTCGACGATCGCGTCGGTGACGGCGTCGTGCTCGTCGACGAACCGGCCGGCAGGCATGATGCCGGCGTTGTTCACCAGAACCTGCAGCGGCGCATCGACCGCGGCGAGGAAGTCGGCGAAGGATTCGCGGGATCGCACGTCCACACCGATTCCGACGCAGCCGATCTCCTCGGCGGCGGTCTTGGCCAGGTCTGCGTCGAGGTCGCCGATGAAAACCCGCGCGCCCCGGGCGACGAATGCTTTGGCGGTGGCGTAGCCGATGCCGCGGGCCGCACCGGTGATGGCGACGGCCGCCCCGGACAGCGCGATGGGGTTGGGCACGGTTTCAGTTACCTCCTGCTTTGGCCCGCATCATCGGGCAGCCCCGCATCGGGCGTTCGATGACCGGCATGGTCGCCTGCTTACGTTCCCGGCGGCGGGCGAGAACCTCGGCGTCCAGCGCATAGGTCTCGGGGTCCCACCGGCCGTCGACGAACAGCGCCGCCATCCGTTGCGCGCGGGCGGCGCAGGACGAGTAGAGACTGCGCAGCAGTCCCGGCTTATGCAGGGCGTTGGGGATGAACCCGCTGAAATACACCGCGGCCTCGGAGTAGGCGTAGCTGCCCAGGCCGTAGCCGATCTGCTCGCGGGTGAGGCTGGCGGCGTTCAGCGAGAGCGCCAGCCGGATACCCTCGGCCTCGGAGCTGATTGCGATCGGGAAGCGTTGCAGCACAAGCAGTCCATTGCCGTAGAGCGGATGCGGCTGGTCGCCGGCGATCCGGCAGTTCGAGGTCTGCTTCCCGAAGGGGAATTCAGCGGTGAGGACCCGACCGTCGGCGCTGCCGGCGCCCGACCCGGCGAGGTCGACGAACTCCTCGATCGACCATGCGCTGGGCTGGTCCCCGGATTCGGCCAGCACCGATGCGCCGAAGGACATTTCATCGGGCACGGTGCGCGGCCCGCTCTCCGGGTGGTCGCTGGTGGCGGGTCGGGCGCCGACCGCCTCGGCGACCACCGGCGCAAGCAGCCGCGCCTCGGCGAGCTGCGTCACCGCCGCCGCTCCCAGCAGGTACCTCATCCAAGCCCCGTTGTCGTCGGTCACGCGGACCATCGACCACAGGTCGGCCATGCGTGCCTCGACGTCGTAGACCGGACCGGCCAGCGCGGCACATCGCATCGGCAGCCCGTTGATCTCGGCCAGTGCCTCATCGGTCAGATCCAGGTCGCGCAGCAGCTCGGTACGCACGCAGACCAGGTAGCCGGTCTCGCCGTTGGGGCCGGTTTCCTCACCGAGGATCTCCACGGTCTGGGCGTAATGGTCTGCCCACCAGGTGAATCCGGTCGGCAGCCGATAGGACCACCCCTCATCGACCCCCAGGTGTTCGGTGTAGAGCCAGTCGATGATCTCTTCGGCGACATTCATCAGAGGGTCACGATCCCGGCTGCGGGAGGCGTTCGGGATGCAGCATCTCGGCGTCGCGCAGTTGTTCGGGAATCCCGAAGGCATCGACCAGGGTCTCCGCGTGCGGCCGCAGGTTGCGGCAACGTTCGTTGATCCCGTTGGTGACCGCGCGGGCCCGTTCGGTCGACAGCAGCCGGTGCTCCAGGAAGAACGCCTTGTCAGCCTCAATCACGCTGAGGGCGTAGAGGTCGCAGACCAGGTTCAGGATGTGCCGGGCCTCGGTGTCCTCGCACCGTTCGATGCCGGCGATGAACGCCTCGAATACCGTGCGGTCGATGTGAGCGCGCGCGGTGTGCATCACGTGGTCCTGCACGGAGTTGAACGCGTCGAACGCCGACATCGTCTTCGCACGGCGCTGCAGGCGCCGGGCCAGCGACGAGAGTAGATACTGTTCGCGATCCTCGAACATCTTGGCCTGAGTGCCGCGGTTGAACAGGCTGCCGATCTCGGAATTGTCCTGGCGGTTGTCGATGATCCGCTGCATGATCGGCTCGGCGGCGGTGCGTCTCGATACCCGTTCGCCGGCGTAGTTGGCGGCGAACCGGACCCACTCGAACGGGCTCATCGTCTTGATGTCGTCGTTGTATTCGGTGAGCAGGTGCTTGGCCACCAACTGCAGCAGTACGTGGTTGTCGCCCTCGAAGGTGGTGAACACATCGGTGTCGGCGCGGAGTTCGACCAGCCGATTCTCCGCGAGGTATCCCGCGCCGCCGCACGCCTCGCGCGCCTCCTGGATCGCCGCGCTGGCGTGCCAGGTGCTGAGCACCTTCAGGCCGGCCGCCTGCGCCTCCAGATCCCGTTGAGCCTCCAGGTCGCGGACCGCAGCGGTCTCCTGATCGTGCATGGCCGAGACCAGTTCGTTCTGCGCGAACTGCAGCGCGTAGGACTGGGCGACGAACGGCAGCAGTCGGCGCTGATGCACCAGGTAGTCCATGATCGGGACTTCGCGGTCCTCCCCGGGGGCCAGGAACTGCTTACGCTGCAGGGCGTAGCGCACGGCGATGTCCAGTGCCACCCGAGCCGCCTGAGCAGCGCTTCCCCCGACGGTGACCCGGCCGCGGACCAGGGTGCCCAGCATGGTGAAGAAGCGCCGGTTCGCGTTCTCGATATCCGAACTGTAAGTACCGTCAGGGGCGACGTCGGCGAACCGGTTCAGCAGGTTCTCCCGCGGAACCCGCACGTGATCGAACATGATGCGACCATTGTCGACGCCGGGCAGGCCACCCTTGTAATCGCAGTCCCAGGTCCGCACGCCGGGCAGGTCGTTGCCGTTCTCGTCGCGGATCGGCACCACGATGCAGTGCACGCCGTGGTTCTGACCCTTGGTGATGAGCTGCGCGAAAACTGCTGCCACCGTGGCGCTTTCGGCGGCGCCGCCGAGGTAGTCCTTACGCGACGACGGTGTCGGTGAGTTGATGACAAACTCTTCGGTGTCCGGGTCGTAGGTGGCGGTGGTCTCCAAGTGCTGGACATCACTGCCGTGCCCGGTCTCGGTCATCGCGAAGCAGCCCAGCAGTTCCAGGGTGATCAACGGACGCACGTAGGCCTCGTGATGGCGTTCGGTGCCCAGGTTCTCGACGGCGCCGCCGAACAGCCCCCACAGCACGCCGGCCTTCACCATCAGCGACAGATCCGACATGGCCAGCATCTCGATCTTGGTGACCGCCGCGCCCGCGTCCCCGGTGCCCCCGCGCTCCTTCTGGAAGCCGTCCTCAGCCTGTCCGGCCGCCGCGATGATCTTCAGTTGGGCGT
>JAUPLT010000205.1 GCA_030836785.1 Actinomycetota bacterium | reverse complement strand
TTCGTCGCGCACTCGATGGGCGGGCTGTACTCCCGGGCGGCGATCCGGGTGCTGGCCACCACCAGCAGCCCGGTCAAGGTGCGCTCGCTGACCACCGTCGGCACCCCGTGGCAGGGCTCCTACCTCTCCGACTACGCCAACGACCTGATCCCGATCACCGAGTGCAAGGGCGAGAAGTTCTGCGAGGGCGCGATGAAGGAGTTCCGGCAGTTGGTGCTGAAACTGATGGCCGGCTCCGGCCGGGAGGTCAACAAGGCCTTCCTGATGGGCTCGGGCGGCTGGAACGAATTCCAGTCCGGGGTACTCGACCGGATACCGGTGGTGCTGATCGCCGGCAACCGGTTCAAGGCCCCCGGCCCGGCCAACCCCGGGGTGTGGCCCAATGACGGACTGGTGGCCGAGGACAGCGCACTGGCCCGCAACATCAGCGACCCGGTGCTGCCGCACCGCCGTTGCCATCTGTTCGACGACACCCACAGCATCTTCGTCTCCAACGAGGCTGGGATGGCCTGGGACACCGCGCTGACCTGGGACCCGAAGGTTCTCGAGGTGATCGACCAGGCCATCGCCAACGCGCCGAAAGCGCTAGACGGGCCGAACCGCGAGGGGTGCCCGGCGGCCTAGCTGTGGGGCCGCTCAGCGGTCCGGCGGCATGATGACCCGGACCGCCGCGTCGACGACCGGGTCCAGATCCTCGCCGAGGCTGCCAAGCAGCCACTGTTGAGCCAGTTCAGCCATCGCCCCCGAGTACATCGCGGCGCTGACCAGGTTCGAGGTTCGGGCGACCGGCGACCCACTCTGCCCGTCGTCGACGACGGACCGCCTGAGCAGTTCCTGGGTCGCCGCGCGGCGCGCCGCAAGTACCGGATTGGTCCGTGCCTCGGTGAACAGCACCCGGCCCCGTCGCGGGTCGCCGGAACTGAAGTCCAGCACCGAACGGATACCGGCCCGGAGTCGGGAACGATCGTCCGGAAGATCCGACATCGCCTCGGCGAGGGTGCCGATCAGGTCTGCCACCACGACGTCGTAGACCGCACCGAGCAGCTCGTTGATGTCGGTGAAATTCTCGTAGAAGTATCGGGTGTTCAGCGACGCAACGGAGCAAACAGACCTGACTGTGACCGCCGTCTCTCCGGCCTCGCCGAACAGCTGGAAAGCCGCGTCCACCAGCAATCTTCTTCTCTCGGCCTGCCGATCGACCTGGGATAGTCCAGTCCATCTCCCCGGCCGCGACACCCGTTGAGGATATCGCGGACCCGTGTTAATCTTGGCTACGGGTGTAACCAAAGTTGGGTTTCGTGCGGCGAGCAACGCGGCACCGGGGCCAGCCCGCTTGGCGACTTTCACCGGATGGTCAGCACGCCCGAGACAGCCAAAAAAGGAGATGGGATGAACGGCCAGCAGCGGACACTGCACGCGGACTGCGGCAAGACAGGTAACGGGAAGCGCAGGCGGCAGCCGTACTCGTGGCTCGGCGCGGGAGCGTTGAGCCTCGGCTTCGGCGCCGCCCTTGCGACCGGATCCGGGCTGGCCTACGCCGACACCGGGGCGGATGCCGCGGACAGTACGAGCGGCCCTGCCGCGAAGTCTTCCCCGTCGGACTCGTCGCCCGGCAGGGCCGCCCGCGGGAACCGAACCGGGACCTCGAATGACGGGGCCTCGAATGACGGGGCTGCTGCGGAACGCCCAACCGGGAACACCTCCCGCTCGTCGATCGGCGGGCCAGCCCGCGCCACCGGCCGGACAGCCGATGCGACCGGGTCCGACAACCGACGTAATCCTCTGCCCGCCAGCGCTGTTCGCGCTGAGCTTCCGGCCCCGGTCGTGGCTGATGTCGCGGATTCGCCGCGAGTAGCGCCCAGCCTTGCGCAGGCCATCAGTCAGCCCAGTGTGGTGCCAGTGGTCCAGCCGCCCGCACCCGCGGCGACGACAGTCGCCGGCCCCGCCATCAGCGCGGCCTTCGCCAGCCTGTCCACCCCCACCCCGGCCCAGGCAGCCGCCGTCCTGCGTACCGTTCCGCAAATCGCCGCACCGGCCCAGGCCGTCCTGCGGGCTCTGGGGTTGTTCCCCGCCGGTCCCGCAGCGCCGATCGCGAGCCCGATCGGCGAACTGCTCTGGGGCCTGTTCCGCCGGAACGAATCAGCCAGGGTCGTCCCCGCCGCCACCGCCGCGACGGTGGCCGCACCCACCGCCGCCTACAAGGTCGTCAGCGATTGGGGTTCCGGGCACACCGCCGAGGTCGCCGTGACCGCGGGATCGTCGAACCTCAGCGGATGGACGGTGGAGTTCGACAGCCCGGCCCAGATCGTCAACATCTGGAACGGTCAGATCACCAGCCGTACCGGCAACCACTACGTCATCAGCAACATGTCCTACAACGGACAGGTCGGGGCCGGCCAGACCACGACGTTCGGCTATCAGGCCAGCCCCGGCGCACCCGGATCGGCGCCGACGAACATCACGGTCAACGGTGTCCCCGTCGGTACCGCGACCCCGCCGGTGGCCACGCCGCCGAGTGTGTCGATCGCCGACGTATCGGTGTCCGAGGGCAGTTCCGGTACCGCCAACGCGAACTTCACCGTCACCCTGTCCAAGGCCGCCACCACCCCGGTCACGGTCGGCTACTCCACCGCCAACGGCACCGCGACTGCCGGGACCGACTTCACCGCCAACTCGGGCACGCTGACTTTCGCTCCGGGTGTCACCGCCCAGACCGTCACCGTCAAGGTCACCGGCGACACCGCCGTCGAACCCGACGAGACCTTCACCGTCGCGCTGACCAATCCCAGCGGGGCCACCCTGTCCCGGGCGACGGCCACCGCGACCATCAGGAACGACGACGTCGCCGCCCCGGTCCCCACCCAGGGCGGCGCCACCGTCAACTACGCCGTCACCAACGACTGGGGCTCCGGTCACAACGCCGCGATGACCGTCACCGCCGGTCAGTCCGGTCTGACCAATTGGACCGTGGAGTTCGACTCCCCGGCGAAGATCGTCAACATCTGGAACGCCCAAATCGTCAGCCATGTCGGCGACCACTACGTCATCTCCAACGTGTCGTACAACGGCAAGGTCGCCGCCGGCAAGACCACCTCGTTCGGCTTCCAGGCCACCCCCGGAGCAATCGCCGCCACGCCCACCAACCTGAAGGTCAACGGCGTGGCGGTCGCCAACCCGACGACCCCGCCGGCGGCTCCTGCCATCTCCATCGCCGACCTCTCGGTCGCCGAGGGCAATGGGGATCACGCCCACTTCATGTTCGCGGTGACGATGGACAAGGCGTCGACCGCACCGGTGACGGTGAAGTACGCGACCTCCAACGGCACCGCCACCGCGGGTGCCGACTACAAGGCCGCGACCGGGACGCTCACCTTCGAGCCCGGCGTCACCGCACAGACGGTGCACGTCGACATCATCGGTGACACCGCCGTCGAACCGAACGAGACGTTCAAGGTCACGTTGTCGGACTCCTCGGGTGCCACGCTCACCCGAGCAGTGGCCACCGGCACCATCACCAACGACGACACCACCGCGCCACCGACGACCACACCCGGATTGAGCATCTCCGACGCCTCGGCGACGGAGCCCGGCTCCGGCGGGATCGCCGCCGGTTACCTGCGCACCTCGGGTAACCAGATCATCGACTCGCAGGGCAAGCCGGTGCAGCTGGCCAGCGTCAACTGGTTCGGGGCGGAGGGCACAAACCTTGCGCCGCATGGCCTTTGGACCCGCAACTACAAGGACATGATCGACCAGATGTCCGATCAGGGGTTCAACACCATCCGGTTGCCGTACTCCAGCGAGATGCTGCACACGACCGCCAAACCCAGCGGTATCGACTACTACCAGAACCCGGATCTGCAGGGGCTGTCCGCAATTCAGGTGATGGACAAGGTCATCGACTACGCCGGCCAGAAGGGTATGCGGGTGGTGCTCGACCACCACCGCAGCACCGCCGGGGCCGGGACCAGCGAGAACGGCCTCTGGTACAACGCGCAGTACACCGAGGATCAGTGGGTGGCCGACTGGCAGATGCTGGCCAACCGCTACCAGGGCAACCCGACGGTGATCGGATTCGACCTGCACAACGAGCCCTACAACGGCACCTGGGGCGGCGGCGGCGCCAACGACTGGGCGCGGGCCGCCGAACGGGCCGGCAATGCCGCGCTTGCGGTCAACCCGGACCTGCTCATGTTCGTCGAGGGCGTCGGCAGCTACCAGGGCCAGAACTACTGGTGGGGCGGCAACCTGATGGGCGTCAAGGACCGGCCGATCGTGCTCAGCGTGCCCAACCGGGTCGTCTACTCCCCGCACGACTACCCGAACTCGGTCTGGGCGCAACCGTGGTTCCAGACCGCCAACTTCGGGGCCAACCTGCCCAACGTGTTCCGGCAGGCCTGGGGCTACATCTACGAGGACAACATCGCCCCGATCTGGGTCGGCGAGTTCGGCACCAAGTTGCAGGACCCGAAGGACGTCATCTGGTTCGAAGCCATCACCTCGTACCTGTCCGGCGACTTCGACAACAACGGCACCATCGACATCGCGGCCGGCACCGAGGACATGAGCTGGGCGTACTGGTCGTGGAACCCGAACTCCGGTGATACCGGCGGCATCCTGGCCGACGACTGGCGGACCGTCAACCAGAACAAGATGGCCTACCTGACGCCGATCCAGTACGCCGGCGGCAGCAGCACATCGCTCGCCTCGTTCACCGTCACCCTCGCCGCGCCGTCCACCCAGGCGGTAACCGTCCAGTACGCCACGATGAACGGGACCGCGACCGCGGGCACCGACTACACCGCATCGTCGGGCACCGTGACCTTCGCGCCCGGCGAGACGAGCAAGACCATCGCCGTGGTCGTGAAGAGCGACTCGCTGACCGAGAGCACCGAGGACTTCCACGTCATGCTGTCCAACCCGACGGGCGCCACGGTGACCGACGGGATGGGCATGGGCGCCATCCTCGACCGGCCGACGGGTGGAACCGCGCCCGGCGGCGCCAGCGGTGCCACCGGCGGCACCGGGGCCAGCGGGGCCACCGGCGGAACGCCGACCAATCCGACCACACCCACCGATCCGACCGACCATTCGGGCCACAACCCGACACCCGGCGACACCGGCCAGTACATCGACCTGGCGACCTTCGGTACCTCCAACGGCAGCAGCCACACCGGTCACGATGCCTTCGACGGCGGCCGGACGGCCATCACGACGGAGGCGTTGGTCGCGTACAACGACCTGCGCCGGTTTGCCGGACTCGCGCCGTCCACCATCGAGGACATCGGCAGGTGGGCCTTCTCCAAGGGGCTGACCAACAACACCCAGGCCTGGGGCAACGACCTGAAGGGCGTCGGACTGTACTACGCGATGCAGGGCGCGAAGGTGGGCTGGATCGCCGACGACAAGTACAACCCGCAGATCCTGGCCGATATCCAACGGACGGCACGGTTGGGGTCGGCGGCCGACGTCATGACGATGGTCGACCAGTACGGTCACCCCGGGTATGGGGACTACCTGCGGACCAATGGATTGCAGACCACCTTCATCAACACGCTGAAGATGGAACCGCACTACGCCGGTTGGATGCACGACCGCGCCCACGGCCGGCTCACCATCGAGGGTGTCGCCACCTCCCATGACGTCAACCACCTCACCGTCCTGAGCCACGACCAGACGAAGCCATTCATGAACGACACCTGGGACTGGCCGCAGTGGGCGGCACTGAGTGTGTCGAACAAGCGGGTGATCGAGTACTTCCAGAGCATGGTGACCCTCGGAGATCCCAAGGGCAACAGCCTGACCGGCTTGAATGGCTCGATTGCGGTGTAGTGCCGCCGAGGTCGGGGGGATAATCGTTGCGTGCATCCCCTCGACCTCAGCCCCCGCATCATCCAGCAATTTCTTGTTCTTGTGCAGGAAAAGCACTTTGGGCGCGCGGCGGACCGTCTGGGGATCAGCCAGCCGTCACTGAGCCAGGCGATCAATCGGCTCGAGCGATCCGTGGGCTTCATCTTGCTCAAAAGGACGTCCCGGTCGGTGGAACTGACACCGGCGGGCGCCGCCTTCGCCCACGATATGCAGATCCTCGCGGACGCACAGAACCAGGCGGTGACCCGGGGGAGACGGATCGCCGCCGGCGACGAGGGCGAACTTCAACTGGGAACCACCGGCAGCTTCGCGTATGCGTTCATCCCTGGGCTGATCCGGCGTTGCCACCAGGAATCGCCGAATCTGCATATCCACCTTCATGATTGCCCGTCGCTAGAACTCATCGATCGGGTGCGCGACGGCCGGGTCGACATCGCACTGGCCGCCGGGCCCCTGCCGGACACCACCGGCCTGACGGTGCGCTTTGTCACGTACGAAAGCATCATCCTCGTGCTGCCGGCAGATCATCGCCTCGCCGACCGGCTGAGTATCGACCTGGCCGATCTGGCCGATGACGACTTCGCACTGTATTCCGAGACAGGCCACAGCGGGCTCATGCCGATCGTGACCTCCGCATGTCAGGCCGCTGGATTCACCCCACGACAGGTGGCCAGCGCCGATACGGTCGCCGGCCTGATCGGACACGTCGCCTCAGGTCTGTGCGTGTCCTTCGCTCCCAGTCGAATGCGGCAGTTCAACCCGCCGGGAGTCGTGTTCAAACCGGTCACCCCATGGCCCGCCAGCCCGGACAAGCCGAATCCCCCCGAGATCCTCAAGATCCAGATCCTGTCGGTGGTCCGCGAGGATCACCACGAACCGCTCATCGACAACATCCTGCGCCTGCTGCAGGATCCGACGATTGTCGACATCATCCCGGATCGGACGACAGCTGACGCGAACCCGTCACTCCTGCCCGGCGACGACGCGGCCTAGTCAGTCCTGTCGGCCCAGTCAGTCCTGTCGGCCCAGTCAGTCCTGTCGGCCCAGTCAGTCAGCCCTGTCGAACTCCACGGTGACCGGGGCGTGGTCGGTCCAGCGCAGCGCGTAGGCAGCCGGCTTCTCCACCCGCGCCGCGCGGATCCGGGCGGCCAGCGGTTCGGTGGCCAGGTGGTAGTCGATGCGCCAACCGGCGTCGTTGTCGAAGGCCTTGCCCCGCCACGACCACCAGCTGTACGGGCCGGGGCCCTCCGGCTGGACCCGCCGCATCACGTCCACCCAGCCGGACTCGGTCAGTCCGGTCAGCCACTGCCGCTCACCGGGCAGGAAGCCGGCCTTCTTGACATTGGCCTTCCAGGCCTTGATGTCGTGCTCGGTGTGAGCGATGTTCCAGTCGCCGCACAGCACCGCCTCCCGGCCGCTTGCGGCGAGTTCGGCCATCCGGGCGGCCAGCGAGGCCATGAACCGCTCCTTCTCCACCTGGCGGTCGGTTCCGGCCTCGCCGGTGTGCACATACACGCTCGCGACGGTGGCCCCGCCAGGCAAATCCACTTCGAGGTAGCGGCCGTGCTCCTCGAACCCGGCCACCCCGATCCGAACGTCGCTGAACGCCGAGCGGCTGAGCACCGCCACCCCACTGCGGCCCTTCAGATGCGCCTCGGCCGAGGCCACGTACCAACCCCCAGTCCCCAGTGCCGGTCCCAGTGCTTCAGCCAACTGTGCGTCGTCGGCCCGGGTCTCCTGCAGGCAGACGACGTCGGCCTCGGTCTGCTCCAGCCAGTGCAGCAGGCCCAGATTCTCCGCTGAGCGCTGCCGGACGGCGGCCCGCACCCCGTTGACGTTGATGGTCGATACGATCACGCTGGTGAAGGTAGCGGGAGGACGTGCGCATGACTAACCGGGAGCCGATCCACCTCGGTTCGGGGGAACCCGTTCTGCTGCTGCACCCGTTCATGATGTCCTCGCACGTCTGGCACGACGTCGCCCCGGCGCTGGCCCGCACCGGCCGCATCGAGGTGTTCGCCCCCTCGATGGCCGGACACAACGGCGGCCCGCACACCCGATCGTGGTTCCTGGACACCCCCACCCTGGCCGACCACGTCGAACGTCAACTCAACGAGTTGGGTTGGGACACGGCCCATATCGTCGGCAACTCGCTGGGCGGCTGGGTGGCCTTCGAATTGGAGCGACGCGGCCGGGCCCGGACGCTGACCGCGATCGCCCCGGCAGGCGGCTGGCACCGCTGGTCACCGGTGAAGTACGAGATCGTCGGCAAGTTCGTCGCCGGCCTGCCGGTGTGGCTGACCGCCCTGGCCCTGGGGCAGCGCGCGGCGCGGCTACCGGGTGCGAAACAGTTGGCGAGTGTGCCGATCAGCGCCACGGCGGCCGCTCTGTCCGACGCCGACCTGCGCGAGGTGATCGACGACGTCACGCATTGCCGGGCCTACTACCAACTGCTGATCAAGGCCCTGCTGCTGCCCGGTCTGATGGAACTGGCCGACACCGGCATACCCACCCATCTGGTGATCTGCGAACGGGACCGGGTGCTCCCGCATCCGCGGTTCACCAAGCATTTCACCCGGCACATCCCCGATATCTCCAAGGTGACCACCCTGGACAACGTCGGACATATCCCGATGTTCGAGGCGCCGCAGTTGATCGCCGACCTGATCGTGCCGTGGGTCGACGAACACCGCCAGATCAGTCGAGAGCCTGCTTGAGGTTCTCGGCCAGAGTCGCCAGGAACTGCTCGCTGGTCTGCCACGGCTGCTCGGGGCCGATCAGCAGCGCCAGGTCCTTGGTCATCTGACCGCCCTCGACGGTGTGGATCACCGTCTCCTCCAGAGTCTCGGCGAACCCGATCACCTCCGGGGTGCTGTCGAGTTTGCCGCGATGCTGCAGGCCGCGGGTCCAGGCGAAGATCGACGCGATCGGGTTGGTGGAGGTGGCCTTGCCCTGCTGATATTGCCGGTAGTGCCGGGTGACCGTGCCGTGCGCGGCCTCGGCCTCGACGGTCTTGCCGTCCGGGGTCATCAGCACCGAGGTCATCAGACCCAGTGACCCGTAGCCCTGGGCGACGATGTCGGACTCCACGTCGCCGTCGTAGTTCTTGCAGGCCCAGACGTAGCCGCCCTCCCACTTGAGACAGGAAGCCACCTTGTCGTCGATCAGTAGGTGTTCGTCGGTAATCCCGCGATTATCGAACTCGGCCTTGTACTCCTAGTCGAAGATCTGCTGGAACTCGTCCTTGAA
>JAUPLT010000204.1 GCA_030836785.1 Actinomycetota bacterium | reverse complement strand
GCGTGGTCGCCAGCTTCCGGTACGCCCTGGCCGCCATCGGCGCCGAACCGCCCCCCGGCGACCTGGCCGCCCGGGTGGTGGGTCCGCCGCTGGCGCAGACCATGGTCACGCTGGGGCTCGGGGATCGGGCCGAGGAGGCGGTGGCCGCGTACCGCGCGGACTACACCCATCGCGGGTGGGCGATGAACGCGCTCTACGACGGCATCGCCGACCTCCTCGATGACCTGCGGGCGGCCGGCACCCGACTGGCCGTCGCCACCTCCAAGTCCGAACCGGCCGCCCGGCGGATCCTCGATCACTTCGGCATCGGCGGGCACTTCGAGGTGATCGCCGGTGCCGACGGGGATCGGACGGCGAAGGCCGACGTGCTGGCGCATGCACTGTCCCAACTCGGCCCGCTACCGCAGACCGTCCTGATGGTGGGCGACCGGATTCACGATGTCGAGGGCGCAGCCCAGCACGGCATCGACACCGTCATCGTCGAATGGGGTTACGGCGCTTCGGATTTCACCGAAGATGCCGACCCCGCGCCGGCAGCCTCGGTGGCGACGGTCGCCGAGTTGCGGGAGGTGCTCGGTGTCTGAGGAACCCGGGGCCCTGGTGCACGTCACCTTCGTCTGCACCGGCAACATCTGCCGCTCCCCCATGGCCGAGAAGATGTTCGCCCACCAGATCGCCGAGCGCGGCCTTGCCGACGTGGTGCGGGTGAGCAGCGCCGGGACCGGTGGCTGGCACGCAGGCTCAGGCGCCGACGAGCGGGCGGTGCGGGTGCTCCGCGACCGCGGTTATCCCGGCCAGCACATCGCCGCCCAGGTCGACCAGTACCACCTGGGTGCCGACCTGGTGGTGGCGCTGGGCCGCAACCACCATCGGATTCTCGCCGACCTGGGGGTGCCGGCCGAGCGGTTGCGGATGCTGCGGTCCTTCGACCCCCGTTCCGGGGCGCGCCCGCCGGATGTGGAGGACCCCTATTACGGCGACGACACAGATTTCGAAACCACGTTCGCCGTCATCGAGGCGGCACTGCCAGGACTGCACGCCTGGGTCGACGAACAGCTTTCCGATGCGGACGGGAGGGTTCGCTGATGCGAGGTTCGCTACTACACCGGCTGCTGTCCCTGCTGCGGCCAGGCTGGATCGCGCTGGCTCTGGTGGTGCTGGGGTTCGCCTACCTGTGCTTCACCATCCTGGCGCCCTGGCAGCTCGGCAAGAACACCTCGACATCGCGGGAGAACCACCAGATCGAGGCGTCGCTGGCTGCCGATCCGGTCGCGCTGACGACTCTCCTGCCGCGACAGGACTCGTCGGACCCGGACGACCAGTGGCGTCGGGTGTACGCGACCGGCCGCTACCTGCCCGAGGCCCAGGTGCTGGCCCGGCTCCGGGTGATCGACGGGGCGCCGGCCTACGAGGTGCTCACCCCGTTCGCGGTCGCCGGCGGCCCCACCGTTCTGGTCAACCGCGGCTACCTGCGGCCGGAGCAGGGCACCGACACCCCGCCGGTCCCCGCCCCGCCGGCCGGCGAGGTGACCATCAACGGTCGGCTGCGCGACTCCGAGACCGCCCCCGGCGGCGATAAGCAGCCGTTCCGCGAGGCGGGTTCGCTGCAGGTCTACGCCATCGACACCGGCCAGATCGCGGAGCTGACCCGGACGCCGCTGACGGGCACCTATCTGCAACTGGTCGCCGACCAGCCGGGTGGTCTTGGGGTGTTGTCACTGCCGCACCTCGACGCCGGCCCGTTCCTGTCCTACGGAATCCAGTGGATCGCGTTCGGCATTCTGGCGCCGATCGGGCTGGGCTATTTCGTGTTCGCCGAGGTCCGGGCCCGCCGCCAGGATGCGGCCCGCGACGCCGAACAGGCCGCTCTCTCAGACCCGGCGCCGGTCACCGTCGAGGAGAAACTCGCCGACCGGTACGGCCGGCGGCACTGAAAGCTACCGCGAGCATCATTGCGCCGGCCTGGACCCACCGGGCCAGCCGGATCGCCCGACGCAGGTCTGTCACCTCCGGCGCGGGACCCTCACCCAGGGTCGGGCGGATCTCCAGCTGGTGGCGGTACTGAGTGGGTCCGCCCAGCCGGACTCCCAGCGCGCCGGCGAACGCCGCTTCGGCCACTCCGGCATTCGGACTGGGGTGGCGGGCGGCGTCCGAGCGCCATGCCCGCAGCGCTGACCAGAACGATCCGCCGACCGCCGGCCCGCACAGCGCGGCGAGCAGGCCGGTCGCCCGCGCCGGGATGAGGTTGGCGGCGTCGTCTGATCGTGCGGCCGCCCAGCCGAAGCGGGCGTATCGCGGCGAGCGGTGTCCGATCATGGCGTCCAGGGTGTTGACGGCGCGGTAGCCCAGCACCCCCGGTACCCCTGCGGCGGCGGCCCACAGCAGCGGGGCGACGGCGGCGTCGGAGGTGTTCTCGGCCACCGACTCCAGCGCCGCGCGGCACAGCCCGGCGGCGTCCAGAACGGCGGGATCGCGCCCGCACAGCGACGGCAGCACGGCCCGGGCGGCGTCGATATCACCGGCGTCCAATGCGTCGGCCATCCGGGAACCGGTGCGCAGCAACGTCGTTCCGCCCAGTGCCACCCAGGTGGCGACAGCGGTCAGCACCGCCACGCCCGGACCGCCCCCAACCCGGCGCTGTGCCACCGAAGCTGCCACCGAACCCGCCACCGTGACCCCGCCGGCCAGCAGTCCGGCGTGTACCGCACCGGCGGCCCGGCTGTCCCGGTAGGTGAGGCCCTCCACCGCCCCGGCAAGCTGGCCGAAACCCGCGACCGGATGGCCGCGACGCGTGTCGCCGAGGAGCAGATCGGCCAGGTAGCCGGCCAGAATCCCGGCCGCCCGCCACGCCTTCACCCCGGCAGCGTCTCACACGTGGTGTACTGCCCCCAACCACCGGGAATGCCCCGATCAGAAGGAGAGCGGTTTCGGATGTCGGATCGAATCATCAGGGCCGGGACCGTGATCACGATGGATCCGAGCCTGCCCAGGGCGGAGGCGGTGGCGGTGTCCGCGGGCCGCATCGCCGCGGTGGGCTCGCTGGCGCAGTGCCGCGCGGCGCTGCCCGACGCCGAGATCGTCGACAGCGGTGCGTCCGCGCTGCTGCCCGGGCTGGTCGAACCGCACAGCCACCCGCTGATGAGCGGTATCGCGCTGGAGCAGCCCGCGGTCAACATCACCCCGTTCAAGGATCCGGACTGGTCCGCGGTGCTGAACGTGTTCGACGCCACGATGGCCGCCAACCCGCCGGGCACCCCGCTGCTGTTCTCCGGTTTCGACGCCCTGCTGCACCAGCGGCCTGCCCCGAAAGCCGAGGAACTCGATCGGATCTTCGGTGATCGGGTGGTCGCGATCGTCGACAACTCCGGCCACGGGGTGTACTTCACCACGGCACTGATGAAGTCGAAGGGCTGGGACGTCAACGCACCAGCCGATCCGGTGGGCGGCCGATTCGGGCGCAACCCGGACGGCAGCCTCGACGGCCAGGGATTCGAACTGCCGGTGCTGTTCGCCGTGGTGGGCGAGATCATGGCAACCCTCGGCAATCCGCTGGTCGCCGGGGCGAAGTACTACGCGGAGATGGCCCGCGCCGGCTACACCTCGACATCCGACATGACCTTCGAACTCAACCTCAAGGCCGGCTACGAGGCACTGGCCGCCGCCCCGTCCTGCCCGCTGCGGGTCAGCATGTTCGAGGTGTCCACCAGTGACACCTACACCGAGCCGGTGAGTTTCGCCGCGGGCGCGGAGTGGCTGGTCAAACAGGGTGTCAAACTCTGGACGGACGGCTCGCCGTGGGTCGGCAACATCGGGATCTCGTTTCCCTACCTGGACACCGAGGCGACCCGGCGAGCCGGGATCGACCCGGCGACGGCCGGCGGACCGCATTCGATGAACTACACCCGCGACGAACTCGACGCGGTCCTCGACAAGGCGGTGCCGGCCGGTTGGCAGATCGCGTTCCACTCCAACGGCGACCTCGCGATCGACCTGGCGCTGGATGCCTACGAGGCGGCGCTGACCCGGCACGGCCTGGCCGGCAGCGACCACCGCTGGCGTATCGAGCATCTCGGCGGCGGGACCCGGCGGCACTTCGACCGGGCGGCCGCGCTCGGCGTGTACGTGTCGATGGCGCCGTTCCAGTACTACTACTGGGGCGACCTGCTCGACGGGCAGATGTTCGACCACGAGCACGGATCCCGCTGGCAGGCGTTCGGCGACGCCGCGGCGTCCGGGGCGGTGGTGTCGTTCCACAACGACGGCTCGGTCTCGCCGCCGTCGCCGATCCTCAACATCGCCACTGCGGTCACCCGGCGGACCCGGTCCGGTGGGGTGCACGGACCGGACCAGACCATGTCGCTGGAGCAGGCGGTGCGCGCCCACACCATCGACGCGGCCCGCACCCTGCACCGCGACGGCCTGGTCGGGTCGATCACCCCCGGAAAGCTGGCGGACTTCACCGAACTGGCCGCCGACCCCTGGGCCGTCGACCCGCAGCACCTGGCCGACACCGCCACGGTGACCGGGACATGGCTGGCCGGTGAGCGGGTCGATCTGGACCGCTTCCTGGGGGCCGTCGGGGCCGCCGACGCGGCACCGCACGCCCACCTCGCGACCAAGCCGGCACCGGGCTGCTGCTGACACCGGCGCAACGTGTCAGACCGCTCCCCTAGTGTCTCGGCACAGGGAGGGGAAAATGAAAATCGAATCGTGGCCGGAGTACCTCCGGCGCATCAGCGGTGGGCAGACCCAGGCGCAGATCGCCGAGCGAATCGGCATCGGACGGCTGTCGGTGTGCAACTGGCTGCACGGCAAGACCCGGCCGAAGGCCGAGACGGTGATCGTGGTGGCGCGGGTGTTCGACCGCCCGCCGACCGAGGCGCTGGTGGCGGCGTCCTACCTTGAGCCCGCCGAGGTGGGCCGGCCGATCGAGCTCCGCGCTTCGCCGGAGGATCTGCCGGCCGAGGATCTCGCGGCCGAGGTGCGCCGCCGACTGGTGGCCCTGCAGCAGTAGGGCCTCAGAAGACGATGGTCTGGTTGCCGTAGCGGATGACGCGGTCCTCGCAGTGCCATGACACGGCGCGGGACAGCACCGCCCGCTCCACGTCGGCGCCCAACCGGACGAGGTCCTCGACGCTGTGCCGGTGGTCGACGCGCACCACGTCCTGCTCGATGATCGGACCCTCGTCGAGGTCCTCGGTGACGTAGTGCGCGGTGGCGCCGACGAGTTTCACACCGCGCTCCTTGGCCCGCCGGTACGGCGCGGCGCCGATGAACGCCGGCAGGAACGAGTGGTGGATGTTGATCAGCGGGCAGCCCACCTCGGTGAGGAACCGGCCGGTGAGGATCTGCATGTAGCGGGCCAGCACCACCAGGTCGACATTGCCGCGCAGCAGGTCCAGTTGCCGTTGCTCGGCCTCGTCGCGGACGTCTTTCGTCGCCGGGACGTGCAGGAACGGCACGCCGAAGGGTCGCACCTGATCGGCCAGGTCCGGGTGGTTGGCGATCACCATCACCACCGACATGTCCAACTCGCCGCGCTGGTTGCGCCACAGCAGGTCCAGCAGGCAGTGATCCTCGGTGGAGGCCATCAGCGCCACCCGCTTGGGCTTGGCCGCCTCGGTCAACCGGAAGTCCATCTCGAACGGGCCGGCCACCTGCTCGGCGAAGGCGCGCTCCAGATCGGCCCGCGCAGCAGCCAGTCCGGGCAGGTGGAAGATCGTGCGCTGCATGAAGATTCCACCGGTCTGCTGGGTGGAGTGCTGGTCCAGCGAGACGATGTTGGCACCGGCCTCGGCCAGGAATGAGGTGACGGCGGCAACGAGTCCGGGACGGTCGGCGCAGCGCAGCAAAAGCCGTCCGATGTCGCGGACCGGCAGTGTGGGGGCATTCATGACTGCGCCATCACACCAGCCTGCCGCCGTCACGGCAAATGCGGCGGTGTGTGAACAGGCTGAGCAATGCCCCGAAGACAGCGCCGATCACATCGGCGATCCAGTCTCGGAGGTCTCCGCCGGTGCGCCCGGGGGTCAGTGTCTGAACCGTCTCGTCGACCACGCCGAAGGCAGCGATCAGGACGATCGCGGCAGCCACTGCGCCCGCAACCGGCATCGTCGGCCGCGACACCCTCAGGGCGGTCGCCGCCAACCAGCCACCCACCGCGAAGGCCAGGACGTGATTGAGCTTGTCCCACAGCAGGAACGCGCCTTCCGGCAACTCCCGAGGCGTCAACGAGGAGAGCCAGAGGATGGCGATCGCCCAGCACAGCAGAGCGGAGTACAGGACTACTGCGAGCCTCGGGCGCGAGGTGGAGCGTTCGGGTGACTCGGTCATCGGTCATGAGGCTATAGAACGGACGCTGGGCCGGGTCCGATGTTGCGGTGCGCACCCAAGGAACCCGCTAGTGTCAGCAGTGTTCAGCGACTGCCCGTTAACTTCTAAGGGCCACCATGACCAAAGGACTTCCCGGAAATCCCTCGGGTGCATCACCGGCACCTGCATCGTGTCGGTGTGATCGGTGTCTTCGCAGATCCGTTCCGCTATGCGGCTAAGGCGCGGTTCGGCCGCCAAGCTCATCCGAAATTCGGCGCTGGCCTGGGTCGTGCTTATCGCGACGGTGGTCATGACCGTCTTCACCTGGATCGTCACCAAGAATTACGCGGAAGACAAAGCGGAGCAGGACTTCCTGGAGATCGTCGGTGAAGCGAACGATGCGATTTCAGAGCGCATGGTGGACTACACCATCGCCTTGGACAGCGGCCTCGGACTCTTGCGTAGCAGCGGGGCGGGGGTCACCAGGACGGAGTGGAAGGCATTCGCCGACAGCCTGAAATTGCGGAACCATTTCGCCGGAATCCAAGGCTTGGGATATGCGGTTGTCGTACCACCGGGCGAGAAGCAGGACTTCGAGAGCAGAGTTCGCGCTGAAGGCTTTCCGGACTTTTCTATTCAGCCGCCCGGCGACCGGGATTTCCACTCCTCGATCCTTTACCTCGAACCGTTCGATGCCAGAAACCAGCGGGCATTCGGGTTCGACATGTATTCAGAACCGACCCGCCGGGACGCGATGGAGAGCGCTGCGCGCACTGGGGTGGCAACGATTTCCGGGCCCGTGACACTCATTCAAGAGACCGACGAGGACGTCCAACGCGGGTTTCTCATGTACATCCCCCACTATCGGGACGGCGCTCCCATCGACACTGTCGAGCAGCGTTTGAGTGCTTTGGTGGGATGGGTTTACGCCCCATTCAGAACCGGCGATCTCATGGCGGGTGTTCTCCCACCTTCGGCGCGCAAGTTTTTCACCGAGATTTACTACGGCGACAATACAGCGGAGCAGAATCTGTTGTACAAAAGTCCAATCGCCAGCGATTTTGAAGCAGGGCGAGTGGCCCAGAACACGATTTCCGTCGGTGATCGATTTTGGACCATTCGATTCACCTCCGACAAAACACACAGCGCGATTTCACCCATTCCGTGGATCGTTGTGGGCGCTGGGTCAGTCATCGACCTGTTGCTATTCATGATCGTCGCTTCACTGGCATTAAATCGACAGCGCGCCGAGGACATTGCCCTCACGATGACCGCCGATCTGCGCACCAGCAACACATCGCTCAAGGGTTTCATGCAGATCGTCGAAAACACGCCAGACTTCATAGCGATCTTCGAGGTGGGCGGCGGCCTGCGCCACCTCAACCGAGCCTGGCGTTCCCTCGCGGGTCTGGCCGATCAGGATCCCCTGCCGGGCACTATGGAAGCGTTGCTCGACGATGGTGCTCTCCGCCAACTGCGGGACGTGGCTGTACCCGCCGCGCTGCGGGATGGGACATGGTCCGGCGAATCGACGCTCGTCGGCGTCACCGGCGACCAGTTCGAAGTCAGCCTCATCGTGCTGCGACACGAAGGGTCGCGGGTGCCGGACGAAAGCTGGCTGACGATCGTCGCGCATGACATCACGGCCTACAAGAGCATGGGGCGACTGACGGCGCTGACCGAGGGGCTCCGGCGAGACCTCTCAGCCGGCGAGGATCCCCTGCACTGCGTCCAGGCAATCGGTCCGGACGCCCTGGAAGCCGTGCGGGCGGACGGGCTGGTGGCCAGGATCGGAGAGGAGGTGTTTCGCCTCGGCGATGCGCCCGACCAGGACGCCATCGATCGACAGGTGCGTGACATGGGCTCAACCACCAAAAGCCTCATGCAGATTACCGACTGCCTCGCCGCCGATATGCCTGAGCTCGCCACGCCGGATCGGTGCGCGGGAGCGATCCTGGCCCGGCTGCCCGGCACCCTGGATGCCTACCTGGCCTGGTTCCGCCGACCCCTGGCTGCGGCCATCGACAACGTCGACGGCCGCAGCCGACGGTGGTCCGATCACGATCGGAGCGCGGCAGACACGGTGTACCGGGCGGTGCAGTCCGGGATGATCGACTCCGCGTACCGACGGCTCGCATTCGAAGCGACCGTCGATCCCCTCACCGGTCTGGGCAACCGCCGCGCGCTGGCGACGACGGTCGCGAAGGAGACGCGCTCCGGTGCCGATGGCCCCCGGTTCAGTCTGCTGTTCATCGATCTCGATCGCTTCAAGCACCTCAACGACGCGTTTGGACACGCCACGGGCGACGTCGGGCTGCAGCGGACTTCCAGCCGGCTCGAGCAGGTGACGTCGGATCTCGTCGGCCAGTCCGGCAGGGTGTTCCGTCTCGGGGGCGACGAGTTCGTCGTGCTCCTCCGCGACGTCACCCCCGATCAGGTTGCGCAGCTCGCCGAAGAGATTGTGGCGGCCTTCCAAGATCCGTTGATGTTGAGCGGATCGAGGCATGTGCTGAACGTCAGCATCGGCGCTGTCGTCGATACCGCCGACGGTCCAGTCGACGCCGAGGAGCTGCTCCGGCGTGGTGATCTGGCCATGTACTCGGCCAAACGTGCCGGCGGATCTCGTGTCGCGTTCTATGAGGACAGCTTCTCCAGCCAGGCTGTCCATCGGTTGACTCTCGAACAGGAGCTCTATCGGGCTCTGGAGAGCGACCAGTTGGTTCCGGCATTCCAGCCCATCGTCTCGCTGCGAACCGGCCAGATTGTCGGAGCGGAGGCGCTCGCCCGGTGGCGCGCGCCGACCGGTGAGATCCGGGTGCCTGTCGAGTTCATCCCACTGGCCGAGGAGACGGGCCAGATCCGTCAGCTCGATCGACAGATCGCCGACCGCGCCATCGCGCGCTGCGCCGACCTGTTGCGGGACCGTTCGAAGAAGTTCCACTTGGCGTTCAACGTCAGTGCGAAGACGTTCGACGCGCAGTACATCAACTACCTTGCCCGGCTGATCGAGTATTACGCAATCCCAGCCGAGCGCTTGACCATCGAATTGACCGAGTCGGTGATGGTCGGCGAATCAACCCGTCTCAAGCAGTTGTTGATCGAACTTCGATCCCACGGTGTGAAGGTCGCGATCGACGACTTCGGGACCGGTTATTCCTCGCTGGCTTATCTGCAGGACCTGCCCGCCGACGTCGTCAAGCTGGACAAGACTTTCATCGATCAGCTGCACGGCAACCCCGGCGACGACGTCGTCGCCCGCTGGGCGATCCAGCTGGTGTCTGACCTCGGATTGAAGATCCTCGCCGAAGGGGTCGAGACCCCCACGCAGGAGGCCATGCTGCTGTCACTCGGTTACGACCTGGCGCAGGGCTACCGCTACGGCAGGCCGACGCTCGAGCCGCCACTGCCCGGGCGACGGCTGGAACGCTCCGCAGGGTGAGCCCCCGCCTGCGAACCGGGCGCATGCCCGGCCACCACCAGGTCGGCGGCGTTAGTGTCAGCCGTGGACAGCGCGGAGTGGACGGGGGCGATAGGCCGGGTCGGTGGCTTGGCGGTACCCCTGGGCATCGGCGCAGCAGTGCTGTCGATGCCGACGGCACTGGCCGACGGCACCGGGCGGGGCGGTGGATCGGCCGGTAAATCTGCCGCTGCCGAGCCACGGTCCGCCAAGTCCTCGAAGCCCCCGCATACCTCCGGCCCCGGACGGGCCAACCGCGGCGCCGCCACGACCATCACCACCCGACCCGACGCCGCCGCCCACACCACTGGACCGGTAGGCGGTGGCCTCGTCCGGATCTTCGTCGGCGACGACACCGCCGCTCACCCCAACGGCGGCATCCTGGCGGGCAACGGCTACACCTGGACCGCCGAAACCTGCACGGACCCCGCTGGTTGCGACGGCGGCAACGCCGGCCTGATCGGCAACGGCGGCAACGGGTTCAACGGCGGCAGCGGCGGTTCGGCCGGCTGGTTCGGAAACGGCGGCAACGGCGGCACTGCGCTCACGCCCGGGCGGGCCGGCGGTCACGGCGGCCGGGGCGGCCTGTTCATCGGCGACGGCGGAAACGGTGGAAGCGGCGCGGCCGCCACCCTCCCGGGCGGCAAGGGTGGCAACGGCGGCAACGCCGGCCTGATCGGCAACGGCGGCAACGGGTTCAACGGCGGCAGCGGCGGTTCGGCCGGCTGGTTCGGAAACG
>JAUPLT010000203.1 GCA_030836785.1 Actinomycetota bacterium | reverse complement strand
GAACGCGCATGAATACCAGCGAGAAGCCGAAGGCGGAACGCGCATGAATACCAGCGAGGAGCCGAAGGCGGATCGCGCATGAAGACTAGCGAGAAGCCGAAGGCGGATCGCGCATGAAAGCAGCGCCACCGGCCGGCATCTCGGTCGAGTCTCTGCTGGACCGCACGGCTCCGCTCTGGGCACAGGTCCTGGCTGCGGCGCTGGCTCTGCCGGCGCTACTTCCGCTCGGGTTGGTCCTGTTCAACTCCGTGGCATGGACCCGCGGCCGAGCGCTGAGCGCGGCCGAGCGCGTCGCGCCGGGTGGTGTCAGTGTACTGATCCCGGCCCGCGATGAAGTCGCCAACATCGAGCGCTGCGTGCGGGCCGCCGATGCGTCCCGAGGCCCAGTCAGCGAGATAATCGTCTATGACGACGGCTCGAGCGACGGAACAGGTCAGGTGCTGGCCACTCTCAAGGCTGAGGTGCCCCGACTCCGGGTGATTCGCGGCGGCGAACTGCCCGAGGGGTGGGTGGGAAAGCCGCACGCGCTGCATCGGCTCAGCATGGCCGCCGACGGTGAGATGCTCCTGCACATCGACGCCGACGTCACCCTGCGCCGCGATGGCGTGTTGCGGATGCTGTCGTTGCTCGGAACTCCAGACGAGGTACCCGGTGGACTCGACGCCGCGGTGGTGACGGCTGTGCCGCGCCAGCACACCGGCAGCCTCGGTGAGCGGCTGATGATGCCGCTGTTGCACCTGTCCTACGTCGCCTGGCTGCCGATGCCGCTGGTCCATCGCACCGGTGACCCCCGGGTGCTGGCGGCCAACGGCCAACTTCTGCTGATCCGCCGATCCGCGCTGCAGGCGGTCGGCGGCTGGGCCCGGGTGCGCTCGACGATGGTCGACGATATGGCGCTCTGCCGGCTGGTTAAGGACAGCGGCCGCCGAGTGGTGTTCGCCGACGGCGATCAGATGGCCGACTGCCGGATGTACCCCGACGCCGTTTCCCTGTGGCGTGGATTCGCCAAGAACTTCTACGAGGGAATCGGCGGCCACCCGGTGGCGCTGGTCGCCGTCATGGCGTTGCACCTGTGGCTTTTCGTGGCTCCCTACATCGCGCTGCCGATAGCCGCGCTGCTGGGTGACCCCGGTCTGGCGGTCGCCGCCGCAATCGGGGTCGTCGCGAACCTGCTGCTAAGACTGGTGATGGCGTGCCGTTACCGACACGGCATGCTCAGCGTGCTGCTGCACCCGGTGGCAGTACTGGCCATGATGGGCATCCTGCTGGACAGCTATCGCTGGAGCCGCCGCGGCGATATCCGCTGGCGGGGGCGTTCCTACGCCGACCGCGCTCACCGCGAGTCAGTGTGAGCGCCGCTCCTGGCGACGCCGACGGGCCGGTTTGGAGCCGGGCGGCGCTGGCCCGGGCGGGGGACACCCGCCGACCGAGTTTCTTGGCCGTTGCCCGCAGGTACGCGCGACGGCGAGTCGGCCGCGGTCTGGACGGACTCTGGGTGGCAGGGCTGGACGAGGCCCGCGCCGCCCTGTCCGACCGACCGCTGATCTTCGCGGCCAATCATGTTGCGTGGTGGGACGTGCTGCTGCTGGTGGTACTCGACGAGGCCCTTGGTGGCCTGGGCTGGGCGCTCATGGACTCCAGGAACCTGCGTGGATTGCCATTCCTCGGGTGGCTCGGTGCGCTGCCCCTCGATCGGAGCAGCCCAGAGCGCGGCAGCCAATGCCTGCGCAACAGTGTCGAACTCCTCGACCGGCCCGGGCGGGCGCTGTGGATATTCCCGCAGGGCCGACAACGGCCCGCTCACCTGCGGCCGCTGGATCTCAAGCGCGGCCTGCAGACCATGCACGACCATAATCCGGCCGACGTCGTCGCGGTGAGCCTGAACTACGTCTTTCTGGAGCGGAACCGCCCCGCGGCGATCGTCCGCTTCGCGCCGCCAATCCGCACGGCAGTCGGGAAGCCGGTATTGCCGGCGGTGAACAGCGCACTGCTCGACGGACTGGCCGCCATCGACACGGCGTCCATCGCGGCCACCGACGGACGCCGGGCCCGTACCGACCCCCGGCACCCGCTGCCGGGATTCACCGCACTGGTGCGACCGGCGGGCTGGTCCGCCGAGAGCGGCCTCGGGAGCCGTGCTCTGCAAGCTCTGGGGCGAAAGGGACTGCGAGGGGGACCCCGTGACCGGTGAACGGGACACCGATGCGCTTGTGGTGGGAGCCGGAATCGGCGGGCTGGCGGCTGCTCTGGCCTTGGCCGGCCGGGGACTCGCGGTCCGGATCATCGAGGCCGGCGACTCTCCCGGCGGCAAAGCCGGAACAGTCGAGATCGACGGTGTGCGCATCGACACCGGCCCCTCGGTACTGACACTTCCCGAGGTGTTCGCGGGGTTGTTCGGCCGAGTGGGCCGGCGATTTGCCGACGTCATCGAACTGCGGCGCCTCAACCCGGGCTTCCGTTACCGGTACGCCGACGGGTGTGTGCTGGAGGTGGCGCACGATCCGGACGACACCCTGGCCCGGGTCCGGTCTGCGCTCGGCTCCGCGGCGGAGGCTGAACTCGGCTCCTTCCTGCGCTATAGCCGGCGAATATGGGATGCCGCTGCCCCCCACTTCGTTCTCGGACCCGCACCCACCTGGGCCGCGATGGCCGGTCTGGCGCTGCGCCACCCGCGGTCCCTGCTGTCCGTCGACCCGCTACGGGATATGGCCGCGTCCATCGACCGTCACGTCCGGGACCCGCATCTGCGCATGCTGCTGCGCCGGTACGCGACCTACAACGGCAGTGACCCACGTCGAGCCCCGGCCACCTTGAACTGCATCGCGCACGTCGAGCTGTCGCTGGGCGGCTACGGGGTGCTGGGCGGAATCCACGCTCTGGCCGAGGCGATGGTGACCGCTATCGAGTCTCATGGCGGTGTGGTCGAGTGCGGCGTCCAGGCCGATCGGATCCTGGTCCGGGACGGCCGAGCCGTCGGCGTCGCTCTCGTCGGCGGTGGGAGCCGGCTGGGGCGTGCGGTGGTGGTCAACGCCGACACGGGCTGGCTGCGCGAGGGCGCGCTGCCCGACGCCCATCGCCACCTGCCTGCGGCAGGCCCGCCGTCGATGTCCGGTTGGACGGGGGCCTTGCGCGCAGCGAGGCTTCCCGACCGGTTCCCGCATGAGGTCCTGTTCCCCGCCGACTACGACGCGGAGTTCGCCGACATCTTCGATCGCCACCAGCCCCCGTCCGCCCCGACGGTCTACCTTTGCGCCCAGGAGCGGTGCCACGGGCTGACCGGCTGGACCGACGCGGAACCGGTCTTCGTCATGGCCAACGCACCGGCCGAACCGGAAAACCTGCCACGGCCACCGGAAGTGTGGGCCGCGCTGGAAACGGCCGTCGAGCAGCGGATTCGGGCCGCCGGCCGGTGGACAGATGGTGACGCGCTGGTCTGGCGCCGCACCCCCGGGGACCTGGCGGCGGCCTTCCCCGGAAGTCGCGGCGCCATCTACGGCGCAGCCAGCAACGATCGCCTTGCCGCGTTCAAACGTCCACCCAACCGGCTGACCGGCGTCCCCGGGCTGTATCTCGCCTCGGGCAGCGCGCACCCCGGAGGGGGATTGCCGATGGTGGCATTGTCCGGCCTGGCCGCAGCCGACTGTCTCGGCGACGACCTCGGCGTACCGAATGCCGAACCCGGACCCGGCCGGTCATACGGGAAGATCAGCCCATGAGCATGACGATCATTGACGAACTGAGCTGGCGCGAACTGATCGCCCAATCCACCGACATCGGCGCACTCGCCGCCCGGGCGGACATCGGTGTGCGACCCGACTCGTCCGATACCGGTCCCCACACCCACGGGGCTGCCCAGCCGCCGATGACCGTCTACGCCGGCTTCGATCCGACAGCCCCGAGCCTGCACGCCGGTAATCTCGTCCCGCTCCTGACCCTCCAACGCTTTCAGCGGGCCGGACACCGGCCGATCGTGCTGGCCGGCGGTGCCACCGGGATGATCGGTGATCCGCGCGAATCGGGGGAGCGGACGCTCAACGCGGCCGACATCGTCGTCCAGTGGTCGGAGCGGATCCGGGGCCAGTTGGAACGCTTCGTCGAGTTCAACGACTCGCCCTCGGGCGCCATCATCGAGAACAACCTGACGTGGACGGCACCGCTGAGCGCCATCGAGTTTCTCCGCGAGGTCGGCAAGCACTTCTCGGTCAACGTGATGCTTGATCGCGACACCGTGCGACGGCGTCTGGACGGCGAGGGGATCTCATACACCGAGTTCAGCTACATGCTGCTGCAGGCCAATGACTACGTGGAACTGAACCGCAGGTATGGCTGTGAGTTACAGATCGGCGGCTCCGACCAGTGGGGCAACATCATCGCCGGCGTCCGCTTGGTGCGTCAGAAGCTCGGTGCGACGGTCCACGCGCTCACGGTTCCGCTCGTCACCGCGGCCGACGGCACCAAGTTCGGCAAGTCGACCGGCGGCGGCAGCCTATGGCTCGACCCGGAGATGACCAGCCCGTATGCCTGGTATCAGTACTTCGTCAACACCGCCGACGCGGACGTGATCCGCTATCTGCGCTGGTTCACGTTCCTGACCGCCGGTGAGCTGACCGACCTGGAGGATGCGACCGTCAACCGGCCGCACGAGCGGGCCGCACAGCGCCGGCTGGCCCGCGAGCTGACGACGCTTGTGCACGGGGAGTCGGCAACGGCCGCAGTAGAGGATGCCTCCGCGGCACTGTTCGGCCGCGGGGAACTCTCCCGCCTTGATGAGCCCACGCTGGCCGCCGCACTACGCGAGACCACAGTGGCGGAACTCACACCCGGTGGACCCGACGGAATCGTCGATCTGCTGGTCGCCGCCGGACTGTGCGCCAGCAAGGGCGCCGCCAAGCGGACCGTGGCCGAAGGCGGGGTATCGGTCAACAACCAGCGGGTGGACAGCGAGGACTGGGTCGCGACCCCCTCACATTTCCTGCACGGCCGCTGGCTGGTCCTTCGCCGCGGTAAGCGAAACATCGCCGGTGTTCATCGGGTCGGCTGACCGCTGCGGCACCCATGATTGCGGCCAGAGCGCGACTCCGCCGAGGTCAAACGGTTGCGGCGAGGGTCAAACGTGCTTGCTACGCAGGCGATTTGACTCGAGTCCGGCCCTGACGTAACTTATGGAAGTCGTTGCGACGCGGTCAGCCCGCAGAGCGCGGCGGCACTCCAGGGAATAGCTCCGGGAAACCGAGTGTTCCATTGTCCGTACGACGAAGACGCGGTTTAAACGCCGCGGTTTGGTTGTGCGGCCAGGTGGCAGTGCCGGGTGTGTTGTTTGAGAACTCAATAGTGTGTTTGGTGGTTTTTGTTTGTTGTTTGTTGTTTGTCGCACTCTGATACCCCCGTGTTGGGGTGTGATGTTTTTTTGCCAGTTTTGATGCTGG
>JAUPLT010000202.1 GCA_030836785.1 Actinomycetota bacterium | reverse complement strand
GCAAGCTCCTGGATTAGAGGTGTAGGAGCTTTCGAACCTATGGGCTGCCCGTGCGCTCAGACCGCTACGCCACGCCAGACATAGCACACCCCACCCGACCCACATCCATGTCAATAGAGCCAGAAGTTCATGTCACATCCCTGGCAAGAATTGGATGACGAGATCGATGAGTTTGATGCCGATGAAGGGGGCGACAAGCCCACCCAGGCCGTAGACGTAGAGATTGCGGCTCAGCAACTTCGACGCGCTGCTCGGGGTGTACCGAACACCCCTCAGCGACAACGGGATCAACGCGATGATGATGATCGCGTTGAAGATCACCGCGGATAGGATCGCCGACTGCGGGCTGTGCAGTCGCATGATGTTGAGCAGGTCCAGGCCGGGGAACAGCGCCACGAACATCGCGGGAATGATCGCGAAGTATTTGGCGACGTCGTTGGCGATCGAGAATGTCGTCAGCGCACCGCGGGTGATCAGCAACTGCTTGCCGATCTCGACGATCTCGATCAGCTTCGTCGGGTCGGAGTCCAGATCGACCATGTTGCCGGCCTCTTTGGCCGCCGAAGTGCCGGTGTTCATCGCCACACCGACATCGGCCTGAGCCAGCGCCGGCGCGTCGTTGGTGCCGTCGCCGGTCATCGCGACCAGCTTGCCGCCTGCCTGCTCACGCTTGATCAGCGCGAGCTTGTCCTCCGGTGTCGCTTCGGCGAGGAAGTCGTCCACCCCGGCCTCGTCGGCGATGGCCTTGGCGGTCAACGGGTTGTCGCCGGTGATCATCACGGTACGGATGCCCATCCTGCGCATCTCGTCGAAACGCTCCCGCATACCGTGCTTGACGACGTCCTTGAGGTGGATGGCTCCCAGCACTTCAGCCTTCTCGCGGCCGGCTTCGTCGGACACCTTCTGGCCGACTACCAGTGGGGTCCCGCCGCCTGCGGAGATGCCGTCGACGATGGCACCCAGGTCCGTCGGCACGGTGCCGCCCTCAGCGCGGACCCACTCGGCGACCGAGCTTGCGGCACCCTTGCGCAGCAGATGGCCGTTCTCGAGGTCGACCCCGGACATCCGGGTGGTCGCGGTGAACTCGACCCAGTGCGCGCCGGCGAGTTCGCCCGGGGTGCGGGCCCGCAGCCCGAAGTTCTCCTTGGCGAACACCACGATCGAACGGCCTTCGGGGGTCTCGTCGGACAGGCTGGACAACTGCGCGGCATCGGCGAGCTGCTCCGGTGAAACCCCCGGCACGGGAACGAAGTCCGATGCCTGGCGATTGCCGAGCGTGATGGTGCCGGTCTTGTCCAGCAGCAGCGTGTTGACATCGCCCGCGGCCTCCACGGCGCGACCGGACATCGCCAGCACGTTGCGCTGCACCAGGCGGTCCATCCCGGCGATGCCGATCGCCGAAAGCAGGGCACCGATCGTGGTGGGGATCAGGCACACCAGCAGTGCGACCATGACAATGCCGGTCACGCCGTCGCCGGTAAGCGCCAGCGAATCAGGGACCCCGGGATTGTTGGCCTTGGCGAACATCGCCAGTGGCTGCAGGGTGGCGACGGCGAAGATGAAGATGATCGTCAGGGCGGCCAACAGGATGTTCAGCGCGATCTCGTTCGGCGTCTTCTGCCGGTTTGCGCCCTCCACGAGGGCGATCATCCGGTCGATGAAGCTCTCACCGGGCTTCTGAGTGATCTTGACGACGATGCGGTCCGAGAGCACCGTGGTGCCACCGGTCACCGCCGACCGGTCACCACCGGACTCCCGGATGACCGGTGCCGACTCGCCGGTGATCGCCGATTCGTCAACGGAAGCAATGCCTTCGACCACATCGCCGTCGCCGGGAATGACCTGGCCGGCTTCGACGACGACAATGTCACCCTGGGCAAGTAGTGGTGCCGCGACTTCTTCCTCAGTGCCCGCGGCTCCCGGCTGCCACCCGACCAGCCGCCGTGCCATGGTGTCGGCCTTGGTCTTTCGCAGCGATTCGGCTTGGGCCTTGCCGCGACCCTCGGCCACCGCTTCGGCGAGGTTGGCGAACACCACCGTCAGCCACAGCCAGAACACGACCAGCCAGGCGAACCAACTCGGGCCCGAGTTGGCTGACGCGGGCTCCGCGGCTCCGAGGATCGCGAGGATGGCGCTCCACACCGCACCCACCTCGACGATGAGCATGACCGGGTTGCGCCACAGGGTCCGCGGATCGAGCTTGCGCAGGGCGTCGGGCAGGGCCTTCCACAGCAGCGCGGGGTCAAGCAAGCCCCCCTGGACCTGCTTCTTGGCGCCGGACGCGGGCGCCACGTCGGTCTCGATCATGTTGGTGGCAGCCATCAGTGAATTCCTTCGGCGAGTGGCCCAAGGGCGAGCATGGGCAGGAATGTGAGTGCCACCAGGATGAGTGTCACCCCGGCGACCATTCCGACGAACTGCGGGCGGTGGGTGGGCAGGGTGCCGATGGACTCGGGAGTGTGGCCCTGCTTGGCCAGCGAGCCGGCGAGACCGAGCACCAAGACGATCGGCAGGAATCGGCCGAACACCATCGCCAGGCCCAGAGCCGTGTTGTACCACTCGGTGTTGACGGTGATGCCCGCGAATGCGGAGCCGTTGTTGTTGCCCGCCGAGGTGAACGCGTACAGCACTTCGGACAGCCCGTGCGGCCCGGTGTTGAGCATGCCGGCCCGCTGCCCTGGCATCGCCATCGCAAGCGCGGTCCCGGTCAGCACGATCAACGGTGATACGAGGAAATAGCTTGCGGCGAGCTTGATTTCCCGCGGCGTGATCTTCTTACCGAGGTACTCCGGGGTACGGCCGACCATCAGCCCCGCGACGAACACTGTGATCATCGCCAGGACCAGCATCCCGTACAGGCCCGATCCGACACCGCCGGGAGCGACTTCCCCGATCTGCATGTTGAGCAACAACACCAACCCGCCGAGGCTGGTGTAGGAGTCGTGGAACGAGTTCACCGAGCCGGTGGAGGTCAGCGTCGTCGAGGCTGCGAAGATCGCCGAGTTGGCGACGCCGAACCGCTGCTCAACCCCTTCCATCGCCGCGCCGACCGCCGTGGGAACTGTGCCGTGGGCCTGTAGCTGCATCCACAGCGTGGCGCTCCAACTGATGAAGGCCAGTGTCGCCATCACCGCGACGATCGCGAAGCCCTGCTTCGTGCTGCCGACCATGCGGCCGAACGTGCGCGGCAGGGAGAAGCTGATCACCAGCAGTAGGAAGATCTCGATCCAGTTGGTCCAGGCCGTCGGATTCTCGAAGGGGTGTGCCGAGTTGGCGTTGTAGAACCCGCCACCGTTCGTTCCCAGATTCTTGATGGATTCGCGGCTGGCAACCGGACCGCCGGTGATGGTCTGCTGGGCACCGCTGACCGTGCTGACGATCTGATCGTGCAGATGGAAGTTCTGGATCGCACCGCCCGCGATCAGGATGATGGCCGCTACGACGGAAATCGGCAGCAGGATGCGGATGGTGCCACGCACCAGATCGACCCAGAAGTTGCCGAGCTCGCCGGTCCGCTGGCGAGCGAAGCCCCGCACGACGGCAACCGCGACGGCCATCCCGACGGCTGCGGACACGAAGTTCTGCACAGCCAGGCCCGCCATGTCAACCAGGTGGCCCATGGTGGACTCGCCCGAGTAGGCCTGCCAGTTGGTGTTGGTGACGAAGCTGACCGCGGTGTTCCAGGCCAGTGCCGCAGTCATCGGGGTGGCCGGGTCGTTGAGGTGGAGCGGCAGCTTGCTCTGCACCAGTAGGAATACGAACAGGAACAGAACGCTGACCGCCGAGAAGGCCAACACGCTGCGGGCGTAGGCACCCCAGGTCTGCTCCGTCTTCGGGTCGGCTCCGATGAGGCGGTAGATGACGCGCTCGACGGCGGTGTCTTTGCCGGAGGTGTAGACGCGGTACATGTAGTCACCGAGCGGCACGTGCACGACGGCCAGGGCGACGATCAGTGCGCCGAGGCACAACACCCCAGCGAGGGTTTCGGACATCTAGAACCTCTCCGGGAACAGCAGTGCGGCGGCGACGAACAGGGCCAGCAGCACCGCCAGGATCAGTCCAACGGCGTTCTCGTAGGTCACAGCCGCTCAACCAGCCTCTGCACCACACCGAGCGCCGCGAACACCAGCGCTGTCACAACCACATAAGCCGCGATATCCATCAGACCCCTCGTTATCTGAACGGCTTTGCGCCGTCATCCGCGAAATCTAGGGTCCGTGAAGCGTCGAGTCCCGATCCGTTGACGGATTCTTTACGGGGCTCGGCCAAACATTTCCGCAATCCATACCGCGGATCGGGCAACCCACCATGTCGGCCAGCCTGGTCGATCCCGTGGAGTTCGACCACCCTGCTTGCGAAGTCGTTCTGCCAGGATCCTTACGCTTCCGGCTTCCGGTCGGGTGCCTGGGCACCGCCGGCAAACCTCGAGTAGATCGCGGGCAGGAACCCTGCCAGGTGGTTCATCTCCTGGGCGCAGTGCACCATCAGATCCCGCGGGTCGGGTAGCTGCCGCGCGGCCAGCGGCCTGATGATGTTGTCGGCCAACCGAATTCCACCCCGAACCGCCACATAACGACCACCCAGCCAGAACCGGGAGCGCATCTCCGAGCCTCCAGCGGTGACCCGGATCTGGTGGACGAACCGGCCGATGTCCACCGGCAGGTCAGCGGCGCCCAGTCGCGCGCAGACCGCTACATCAGATCCGGATCGACCCGCGTCCAGACCCATCACCGACGGTTCGACGAACTGAATCGCGGCCTTCGCGTAGTTCGAGCCGAGGTACTCCTCGATCATCGAGGTGCGCCCGATGTAGCGTCCGTCTCCCCCGCCATCCGCCCAGTGCGCCGAGACATGGGCGCGCGGATGCCACAGCTTGTAGCGCCGGGAGTCGCTGCCGTGCCAGCCGAACCACCACTCCCACATCTGTGGGGTGACCCCGGGCATGTCGGTGCGGACCGACACCTGGATACCGCCGTCGCGCAGTCGCCCGTAACCGTTTTCGGTCTGCTGGTAGCCCTCGTCGAGCAGAGTGGTCACGTCGTCGTAGTCGAGCAGGACCTGATCAGCCTGTGGTCCGTGCTCGAGAGCGATGACGACATGGCGCGGCAACTCCGCCATCTAGGGGTTGAAGAACGCGCCCCACGCGGTGTCGCCGTCACCGGGCCGGTAGCCGAGGTAGGTGTCAGTCATCGACTCGTCCCATCCAGGGATAGAAGCGGCCGTCCGGGTCGTATTCGGCGCGGACCCGGTCCAGTTTCGCCATGTTCTCGTCGGTGGTGAACTTGGCGGGCCGGGCACCCAGGTTCTCGTCGGCCAACTGGATTCCGCTGGCCAACGGCGCCATCGCGGCCATCTGGGACCGCGGCCAGTCGGCGTACTCGGCGTCGTCGGCGGCGTGCTCCCACCCTGCGTAGAGGGCCAGGTACACCTCATCCTCCAGGCTGTAGGCCATGTCCTGGCGCGGTGGGGACGGCCCCCATGCGAGCCACAGGAAGTGCGCGGGATGCGGGGGCATCGTCGTCAGGATGTTCCGGATTCCCGGCAGGAGGTCCTCGGCGGACGCCGACGTCCACATGTTGTCCGCGGTGTAGCGGTGGTCGGCCAGATAGTTGCTCATCACCGCGTCGTACCAGGCGGGCATCTCCACCGGGGCGTACGGAACGGCGACCAGTGCCTTGTCGACGACCGGGCAGCGATCGAGGATGCCGAACGCCTCCCTTGCTTCGGCCTCGGTATCGGCGAACACCGGTGACGCCATGACGATCGCCGGCCGGTCGATACCGGCGCCGGGCACACTGCTGGAGGCGACGATCTGGAGTTCCACCTTGCGGTCGATCTCGTCGGAGATCCCGCGGGCCCAGGTGTAGATCTCATCGGCGTACTCGGCCGGGTAGGCATAGAAGCTGCTCCCCAGCACCGTTGGTTTGGGATACAGCGTGAGGTGGAAGGCGGTCACCACGGCGAAGAAGCCGGGGCCCGCCCCGCGCGCCGCCCAGTACAGGTCGGGGTGGTGGTCCGCGTCGATATAGATCTGTTCGCCGTCGGCGGTGACTACGTCCAGACCGATCACGCTCTCGCACGCGGGACCATAAACCCGGCTGTTCCAACCATATCCGCCCTGCAGGAGGTATCCCCCGATCCGGACGCCCTTGCAGTGTCCGGCCGGGAAGAACAGTCCGACGTCGATCAGTTCGTTGAGCAGGACGCTGCCGCCCTTGCCCGGGCCGACGACGGCGACCATGCGGTCCGGATCGACCGTGGTCTGGTCGAGACGGCTGACGTCGAGACAGACCGCCCCGTCGCGCAGGTGGTTGGCCGCCCAACTGTGGCCACCGGATGTGATGCTGACCCGCTTGCCGGTGGCCTTGGCGTAGCGGACCGTGGCGACCACATCGTCGGCGTCGAGTGCCTGCACGATGACGTCGGGATATCGGTCGGGCACCCGCTGGTTCCAGACCGTGGCCCGCCGGGCGGGCTCATAGCCGTCGTCGTCGCGAAAGAAATGCCGCCCCGCGGGCACGCCGGGTAGTGAGGTCACCGCACCCTCCTGGACATCGCGAACCTCCCGAACAGGACATGGCGACCGGTACCGATCCACCCACGATCCATTAAAAGACCGATGGACTGAAAAGTGCGACGGAATCAGCAGATGCACAGCACGGAACTACCGCCGGATGGCCCGACCGATCGACCCGACGCCGAGACGTGTCGTTCCCCCGCATGAGAAGGCATCAGAGATCGCCCA
>JAUPLT010000201.1 GCA_030836785.1 Actinomycetota bacterium | reverse complement strand
CAGCACCTCGGTGATTCTCTCGGCGCATACCGAGGCGCGGGGCAGCATCACCAGGATCAGCGTCGCCATCATCACGGCCATCAGAATCTGCATGAAGTAGGACAGGAAGGCGATCAACGAACCGATCTGCACCTGTCCGGCGTCGATGCGTAGGCCGCCGAACCAGATCAACGCGACGCTGGAGATGTTGATGGTCAGCGTGGTGACCGGCAGCATCAGCGCCTGCCACCGCCCGGCTTCCAGCGCTGCCCCGGCCACCGCCCGGCTGGCCCGGTCGAATCGGGCCCGTTCGAAGGGCTCCCTGCCGAATGCCCGGACCACCCGGATACCGGCCAGTTGCTCCCTCAGTACCCGATTGATTCCATCGATGAGGCGCTGCATGCTTCGGAAGACCGGCAGCATCCGTGACACGACGAGATAGTTGGCGATCGCCAGCACGGGCACACTGACGGCCAGCAGCCAGGCCAGCCCCGCGTCCTGGTACAGCGCCATGACGATGCCGCCCACGCACATGATCGGTGCGGTCACCAGCACGGTGGCCGTCATCTGCACCAGCATCTGGATCTGCCCGACGTCGTTGGTCGTCCGGGTGAGCAGCGACGGCGCGGAGAACCGGGCCGCCTCGGCGGCCGAGAAGCCCACCACCCGGTTGAATACCGCTGCCCGCAGGTCTTGGCCGAACCCGGTGCCGGCGCGGGCGCCGAAATACACCGTCCCCACCGCGCAGCAGCCTTGCAGGGCGGTGACGATCAGCATCAGCAGGCCCAGGCGGGCGATCACCGCGGTGTCGCCGACTGCCACCCCCTCGTCGATGATGGCCGCGTTGACGGTCGGCAGGTACAGCGCCGCGAGCGTGCTGAGGGTCTGGAATCCCATCACCGCTGCGACCGGCCACCGATAGGGCCGGACGTACTGCCGCAGCAGCGCCAGGAGCATTCCGCTACTGTCGCACACCGCCCCGGCCTGCCGAATCAGCAGTTCAGCCGGTATGACGGGGGATCGGCGCGGGGCTGCCGCTACAGTTCTCCCTGTGAGATTGGTCCCGATGCCCACGTGGCGGAAGCTCGCGGCCCTGGTTGTCACCGCGGTGGCGGTCCCTCTGCTCGGAGCCTGCGCGGAAACCGCTTCCGATCAGCCGCAGTCGAGCCAGCAGTCGGACTCGCCCGCTTCCGGGGAGGGCAAGCACGGCCCGACATTCCCGGAGTGCGGCGGGATCAGCGATCAGACGATGGCGGAACAGACGAGGGTGACCGGTCTGGTGAAGACGGCCGTCAACACTGTTGGCTGTCAGTGGCTGGCCGGTGGCGGCATCCTCGGTCCGCACTTCTCCTTCACCTGGTTCCGCGGCAGCCCGATCGGCCGCGAGCGCAAGACCGAGGAACTGTCCCGCACCAGCGTCGAGGACATCACCATCGAGGGCCGCAGCGGGTTCATCGCCGTCGGCACCGACCCGATGCTGGGAGACAACCTGTGCGAGATCGGCATCCAGTTCGACGACGACTTCATCGAGTGGTCGGTCAGCTTCGCCGAGAAGCCCTTCCCGCCGGCGTGCGACGTGGCCAAAGAATTGACCCGTCAATCGATCGTGAACGCCAAGTGAGCGCGCCGATGGGAGCCCGGCGGCTCGCCGTGACGGTCCTGGCACTGCTGTCTGCGTTGGTCGTGGTCGCCGGTTGCGCGAAGACGGTCGACGGCAGTGCGATGAAGGCCGGCTCGGGCAGCACCTCTCGCAACGACAACTCAGCCCGGCAGTATCCCAATCTGCTCAAGGAGTGCGACGTCCTGACCTCCGACGTGCTGGCCAAGACCGTCGGGGCCGACCCGCTGGACATCCAGAGCACGTTCGTCGGCGCGGTCTGCCGTTGGCAGGCGGCCAACCCGGCCGGACTGATCGACATCACCCGGATGTGGTTTGAGCAGGGCAGCCTGGCCAATGAGCGCAAGATCGCCGAGGCCATGAAGTACCCGATCGAGAGCCGTTCGATCAACGGAATCGCCTCGATCGTGATGCGGGTCCCCAACGACCCGAACGGTGGCTGCGGCGTGGCCAGCGACGCCGGCGGCGTGGTGGGTTGGTGGGTCAATCCGCAGGCGCCGGGGATCGACGCCTGCGCCCAGGCCATCAAGCTGATGGAACTGACGCTCGCCACCAACAGCTAGCCGATCGGCGGGCCGCGCTCCGGAACAAGGCCGCTCTGCAAAAGGGCCGTCCCATGGAAGGCTGAGCCCGGTCCGGGCGACGTGGATCCTGGCCACCGCAGGGGATGGTTTTCCCGCCTCCGAGCGACTCGGGTCGTTCGGCGTCGACCAGACCTGGAATGCGGAGTCGCTCAGAGGTGGAAGTCAGAGGTGGGAGACAGCGCGCCGCATCCTCCGTCTCCGTCTCCGCCTCCGCCTCCGCCTCCGTCTCCGTCTCCGCCTCCGCCTCCGCCTCCGACTCCGTCTCCGACGCCTGACTATCGCGGGATGTGGAACGTCACCAACTCCGCGCCGCCCAACTCCAGATCCGCCCACCCGCCGGGCACCCGGAGTACGGCAATGCCCGAGGTCGGGAACTTCTCTGCGATACGCGCAGTGGCGTGCCGGTCGGACGCCGGCCCGGCCAAGCCGAGTGCCACCTGGCTGACGGTGGGTTCGTGACCGACGACCAGCAGCGTGGCAATCCCGTCGTCGGCCCCGTTGATCTGCGAGATCATCATTCCGGGTGCGGCGCCGTAGAGCGCGTCCAGATAGCTGGCCGACGCGTCAACCATGGTGCGGGCCAACGTCTGACGGGTTCGCACCGCGGACGAACACAACACCCCGTCGATCGCCGGAGCATTCGCACGGAGCCATTCGCCGGCCAGGGCTGCCTCCCGTTCTCCGCGCGCTGCCAGCGGTCGGTCGTGATCTGCCACGCCGTCCGGATATGCAGATTTGGCATGTCGCATCAGCACCAGGGTTCTCATCCGCCCCAGGCTAGGGCACATGCCGATCGGCGTCCCCGAAGTTGTCGGTGCCCGCCCATACACTCGGCCCCACTATGAAGTTCCTGCACACCGCCGACTGGCAACTGGGCATGACCCGGCACTTCCTGGACCTCGACGCCCAGGCCCGTTACTCCGCTGCCCGTCGCGATGCGGTCTCCGCACTGGGCGCACTCGCCGCTGAGACGGGGGCGGAGTTCGTCGTGGTCGCCGGCGACGTGTTCGACGCCAACCAGTTGGCCCCGAAGGTCATCAGCCAGTCGCTCGACGCCATCCGCGCGATCGGGGTTCCGGTCTACCTGCTGCCGGGCAATCACGACCCGCTCGACGCCTCCTCGGTCTACACCAGTGCGTTGTTCAAGCGGGAATGTCCGGACAACGTGACGGTCCTGGACCGCGCCGGGCTGTTCGACGTACGGCCGGGACTGCAGATCGCTGCCGCGCCGTGGCGGTCCAAACGTCCGACCGTGGACCTGACCGCCGAGGTGCTCGACGGGCTGCCCGCCGACGGGACGGTGCGCATCCTGGTGGCCCATGGCGCTGTCGACGTGCTGGACCCCGACGCGACCAACCCGGCGCTGATCCGGCTGGCCGGGCTCAGCGCCGCGCTGGAACGCTCGGCGGTGCATTACGTGGCCTTGGGGGATAAGCACTCCCGCACCGCTGTCGGCGAAACCGGCCGGGTTTGGTACTCGGGCTCCCCGGAGGTCACCAACTACGACCACGTGGAGCGCGATTCCGGCCACGTGCTGGTGGTCGATATCGACTGCGACGATGCCACGCATCCGGTCTCCGTCGAGACCCGCACCGTCGGCAGATGGCGGTTCATCACCTTGCATCACGAACTGAACAACAGCCGCGATATCGCTGATCTGGACCTCAACCTCGACCAGCTGCCGGACAAGGACCGCACGGTGGTTCAGCTGGCACTGGTCGGCACCCTCACCGTGACCGATCGGGCTGCGCTGGATGCCCTGCTGGATCGGTACTCGCGGTTGTTCGCCTGTCTGGACAGCTGGGACCGGCACACCGCCCTGGCCGTCATGCCCGCCGATGACGAGTTCGACGACCTCGGCATCGGCGGGTTCGCCGCCGACGCCGTCGCCGAGCTGCTGGCGACCGCCCGTTCCGGAAGTGCCGAGGCCGCCGCCGCGCGGCAGGCGCTGGCCCTGCTGCTCCGGCTGCGGGAAGCCCGGGTGGCATGAAACTGCATCGGCTGCGGCTGACGAACTTCCGGGGGATCGACGACCGCGAGCTCACCTTCCCTGATCACGGGGTGGTCGTGGTGTGCGGGCCCAACGAAGTCGGGAAGTCCTCCATGTTGGAGGCCCTCGACCTGCTGCTGGAGTACAAGGACCGCTCCGGCCACCAGAAGGTCAAGCAGGTCAAGCCAACCCACGCAGACGTCGGGGCGGAGGTGGAGGCCGAGATCAGCACGGGCCCCTACCGGTTCACCTACCGGAAGCACTTTCACCGACGCCCGATCACGGAGTTGACCGTGCATCAGCCGGTGCGCCGCCAGCAGAGCGGTGACGAGGCGCACGCCGCGGTGCGGACCATGCTGGAGGAGACCGTTGACACCGGGCTGTGGGAGGCCCAGCGGGTGTTGCAGTCCGCAGCAACCGACGCGGTCAACCTCTCCGGATCCGACGCGTTGGCTCGCGCGCTGGACGCTGCCGCCGGCGAGGCGACCGCCGCAGGTGGCACCGAGTCGCTGCTCATCGACAGCATCGAGGCCGAGTTCGGCCGCTACTTCACGTCGACCGGGCGGCCCACTAAAGAGTGGAAAGCCGCCATCGACCGGCTCGCCGCCGCTGAGGCCCGAGTCGTGACGTGTCGGCAGTCCGTGGCCGAGGTCGAAGTTCGAGTTCAACGCCACGAGGACGTCAGCCGTCGGCGCGCTGAGCTCGCGGTGGAGTTGGAGCCCGCAGCCAAGCGGTTGACGGCAGCTGAGGAGACGGCCACAGCGCTCGCAGTCCTCGCTGATCAGGTCAAGCAGGCCGAGCTGCGGGCCACCGCCGCGGCGGGCACCAGCACCGCCTCATCGTCGCGGCACGCCCAGCGTCAGCAGTTGATCGCCGAGGTCGACCGCCGTTCGGGCACCTTCGTCGAACTCCAGCAACGGTTGTCGGCAGCGGTTGCGGATGAGGCGGCCGCGAGGGTGTTCGCCGACACGGCAGGAAACGAAGCCGCCGCGGCGGCCGCTGGCCTGGCTGCCGCTCAGCGGCGGCTGGATGCGGCCCACGCCGTCGCGGCCGCCTGCACGGCCCGGGCCGAGGCCGACAGACTGGCCGCCCGACTGGCACGCATCGACGAGGCGAGCCACGACCTGCGGCAGGCTTGCGATGAGCTGGCCGCCATCACCCTGACCGAGCCGGTGCTGGCCGATATCGTGCGCACCGCCGCCCTGGTGGACAGGCTGCAGGAACAGCTGCTCACCGACGCCGGCAGCATCGCCTTCACCGCCGCCGCCGGACTCTCGCTCGCCGTCGACGGTGAACCGCTGACATTGTCGGCCGGGCAGACCTGGACCGCTCCGGCATCCGTGCCGGTCACGGTGGAGCTGCCCGGGGCGTTGAGCGTCCGGATAGACCCGGGGGCCAGCGCGGCGGACCTGCAGGCGAAGCTCGAGGCGGCGCGGGATCTCCACGCCGAGGCCCTCGCGCAGGGGGCGGTCGCCGATCTCGGTGCTGCCCGTGCGGTCGATGAGCAACGCTGCGCCCTGATCACCAGGCGCGACCGGTTGCGAGCCACGCTGGACGTTCTATGCCTTGAGGGTGGCGCCGATGAGTTGCGCGCCCGACTGGTCGAACTGCACGCCGAGTCAGCCGATGCAGGAGCCGATGCAGGAGCCGACGCAGGAGCCGACATCGCGGCCGATGCCGGCGACGCTGCCGAGGAGCTGCGCAGGGCAACCGAGGCCATGGCGGTGGTTTCCGCGGACGCCGACGCCCGCCGGCAGGCTGCGGTCGCCGCAGCGGCGGCTCTCGCTGAAAGGGCCACTGCCGCAGCTGTTCTGCGTGACGGGGTGCTGACCGCTGAAGGTGAGGTCGAGGCGGTACGCGGCCAACTGGCACTGGCCAGAGCCGCAGCAGACGACGACACGGTGAGCAACGCCGCGGCTGCCGATACCGAGGTGCGGCAGCGGGCGGACGAGGCGCTGCTTGCGCTGAGAGCCGAGTACCAGGCCGCCAACCCGGACGCCGTTGACGCTGAACTCGATGCTGCCCGGGCAGCATCGGCGACCTTGGCTCGTGACCTGGCCGCCGCCGAAGCCGAACTCGCCACCGTGAGTGCGCAACTCGATGTCATCGGCAGTGAAGGCCGACAGGGTCAGCTCGACGACGCCGAGGCCGAACTGGAGCGCACCCGCACCGAGCACACCCGGATCGGTGAGCGGGCCAGTGCGGTCAGTCTGCTCCGCGACACCATGCTTCGACATCGGGACACCACCCGGCAGCGCTATGTCCGGCCCTACCGGACCGAGCTGGAACGGCTGGGCCGCATCGTGTTCGGGCCGACGTTCGAGGTCGAACTCGACACCGAGTTGATCATCCGGAGCCGCACCCTCGACGGTCGCACCGTGCCCTACGAGTCGCTGTCCGGCGGTGCCAGGGAACAGCTGGGCATTCTGGCCAGGCTGGCCGGGGCGGCGTTGGTGGCCGATGCGGACACCGTGCCGGTGGTGATCGACGACGCACTCGGCTTCACCGACTCCGACCGGCTCACCAAGATGGGCGCGGTGTTCGACACCGTGGGGGACCGGGGTCAGGTCATCGTGCTGACCTGCCAGCGGGACCGCTACGCCGGGGTGTCCGGAGCGACGGTCATCGAACTGAGCGCGTGAGCGGCCGGGCGCACTGCCGTCAGGAGCGGTCCGCCAGGGCCAGCACCTCATCGAACCCTTCGACCAGGCACTGGTAGAACTCGTCGAAGTCGGGAATCGCGCCGGTGTCGACGTCAATACCCAACGAGCAGGTGTCGACGTAGGTCAGCAGGGTGACGTTGACCGCCGAGCCGATGGTGGGACCGAATGCGTACTGAATCCGCACCTTGGCTCCGGCCAGGTACACCGGCACCGGCACCCCGGGAACGTCGCTGGCCAGGAAATCGACCTTGCGCAGCACCGAGCCGATATACCAGCGCGGCATCAGGTTCATCGCCCCGGCGATGATCTGGATGTACGGCGTGGACTTCTCGTTGCGCACCTTGGTGGTGCGGGCCCGGGTCTCGGCGATCCGCGCGGCCGGATCGGCTTCGCCGACCGGCACGTCGAAACGGGCCAGGGTGATGTGGTTGCCGCCCTCGTCATCGTCATCGGTGCGCACACTGATCGGCATGGTCAGGTGCAGATCACCGATCCGGACCCCATGCTTCTCGTGGTAGCGACGCAAGCCGCCGGCGATGCCGGCCACGAACGCGTCGTTGAGCGCGCCGCCGCCGCGGTGTGCCGCCGCCTTCAGTTTCGGTAGCGGCACCTCGTGCACACCCAGGCGGCGCACCAGGGTGCGTTCCTTCATCAGCGGTGAACCGGTCTCGGTGACCGGCCGCATGGTGCGATACACCGAGGCGGCCATCTCCCCGGCCTCGGTGACGGTCTGCAGTGGATGGCGGATGGCGTTGAACACCAACTTCGGGGCGGAGCCTGCCGCGCCGGACACCGCCTGGCGGACCAGGCCGAGGTCGTAGCGCAGCGCGTCGAGATAGCCGCTGAGCGGTCCGTGTTCGTGCACCTGGGGTTCCCCGGCGCCGGTCCGCACGGACTCGATGCTGCGCGGTTCCTCGGTGAGGTCGAACAGATGCATGGCGATCTGAATACCGCCCACCCCGTCGGTGAGCGCGTGGTGGAACTTGCACAACACCGCCGCCCCGCCGTCGTCGAGGCCCTCTATCAGAGTTGCCGTCCACAGCGGCCGGGCCCGGTCGAAGTCCGCCATCGCTGCCACCCGAGCCATCTCCAGCACACCGTCGAGGTTGCCCGGTTCGGGGGCCGACACTTTGCGCAGATGGAAGTCGATGTCGAAGTCCGGGGCGGTCTCCCACCGCGGCGGGGCCGGCGGCGGGGACTCCAGGACCCGCTCGCGCCAGATCGGCAGCGCATGCGACAGCGCCCCGAAGCGCTCCCGCACCACGTCCCAGTCCGGCGAACGGTCCAGCAGGATCACCGTCACCACCGTCGAACGCAGTCGGGCGTCGGATTCCATCGCCCAGGTGAAGGCGTCGGTCTGGCTCATGAAGTCAGTCATCGTGACTCCACGCTACGACGCCTCGGCGGTAGTCGGCACTGGCTCTGAGCGCAGTGGTGACTTTGTTCCCACCGGGAATGGCGTTATCCGGTGGACATTGGAGGTTGCGCCGGCGCCTCCCCGGCGACCAGGGCCGGTGTTCAGACGGCAGAATGGTAGGTATGACCCTGAGCGATAAGCGCCGCCGGGTCCACGACAAATTGGCCGCGCTGCCAGGGGTGCGCTCGGTGCGCCGGCCGGTCGAACCCGGTGGCGACGATCGGTTCGACCTGTACTACGTCCGCACCGGTCCGCCGGGCGAGCACCCGTTGGTGATCATCCCGGGCGGCCCGGGGATGGCATCGGTCGGGCACTATCAGGGACTGCGCCGCCGGGCAGCCGCAGCAGGTCTGGACGTCATCATGGTGGAGCACCGCGGCGTGGGCATGTCGCGGCACGACGACTCGGGTGCCGACCTGCCCGACCAGGCGTTGACCATCGAGCAGGTGGTCGATGACGTCGCCGCAGTGCTCGACGATGCCGGAGTCGCCGACGCAGTCGTCTACGGCACGTCCTACGGCAGTTACCTGGCCGCCGGCCTCGGTGTGCGCCACCCCGGTCGGGTGAACGCGATGATCCTCGATTCCCCACTGCTCAACCGCGACGACATCGAGGCCGTGCGCTGCGAGCTGCGCCGGCTGCTGTGGCACGGAGGTAACCCTGACACCGCCGACCTGGCGGCGAAGGTGCGGGAGTTGGCCGAGCAGGGCGCGATGACGCCCAGCGACGCGCAGTTGGCGGCCGCGCTCTACGGCATCGGCGGGGAGGGCATGCTGCACCGGTTATTCGACCTGCTGCTGGACGGTCGGCGCCTGCTGTGGACCACGATGGGCCACGTCGGTCGGGTGGCCGGCCGGAAGGTGCCGTACCGCAACGAGTCCGATCTGGTGGGGCCGATCGGCTTCCGCGAGCTCAACTTCCACGGAACCCCCGACGGGCTTCCGCTCGATCCTGCGGTCGCGATGCGGGAGTCCACCGGCGAAGAGCCCGCAGAATTCGAGGGGGAGCCGTTCGATTTGGTCTCCGCGATGCCGACATTCGATTGGCCCACCGCGGTGATCTCCGGTGGCCGCGATCTGATCACCCCGCCCGCCGTCGCCGACCGGATCGCCGAGCTCATCCCGGATTCAGCCCTGGTGCGGTTGGCCACCGCCGGACACAGCATTCTGGACACCCGCGAGGCCGCCGCGCTGCGCATTGCCGAGCAGGTGTGCGCGGGCCGGATCACCGACCTGCCCGGGATGGGCCCGTCCCTCGACGAGTTGCCGCCGCCGCCGGAGTTGCGGCTGATGAGTTGGGCCATCGAGGCCGGAGCCCGTATCGAGGGAGCTCTTCCCGGCGCGGTACCGCGGTTGCTCGGTGGTGCTACTTCGTGAAGCCGATGGCGCTGTAGTTCAGGTCGCCCACCCCGGTCGGGCCGAAGTTCGCCAGGTTGCTGCGCACCGCGACGTTCCCCGGGGACTGGAACAACGCCAGGCTGAACACCTCGTCCCACAGCATCGTGTCCACCTCGTTGGCCAGCTTGCGGGCCTTGGCCGGATCCAGCTCGTCGAGGACCTCTTCGACCTTCGCGTCGATCTGCGGTGAGGAGATCTTGCCGAAGTTGCTTTCCGCGCCGGTGGTGAAGATCTGGTTGAGGCAGCACAGCGCGAACGCGTCGCCGACCCAGGAGAACTGAGCGATGTCGAAGTCCCCGACGTTGATGTAGTTGGTGAAGAACCCGGTGCCGGGCTTGACGTCCAGTTCGAGTTTGACCCCGATCTGCGCCAGGGTGTTCTGCGCGACCTGGGCCACCTGACGGGTGCTCTGCGCGTCGAAGAGCACGTTACGGATCACCAGCTGCCGGCCGTCCTTCTCCCGGAACTGGCCGTTGAGCTTCCAGCCCAGCGCGTCGAGTTCGGCCTTCGCCTTCTCCGGGGCGTAGGCCACCACCGCACTGTTGTCCTGGTAGCCCTCCTGCCCGGCGACGAAGATGTGGTTGCCCAACGGCTTCGGGTCGTCCACCAGCCCGCGCTGGGTGACGTTCACGATGGCCTGGCGGTCGATGCCCTTGGCGACGGCCTGCCGCAGCGCCTTGTCCGACAGGATCGAGCCCGGCGCGCCGTTGAACGTCATGTGGTACCAGCTCGGGCCGGGAGCACGACGGATCGAGATCCCGTCGGTGCGCTGGGCGATGGTCAGCTCGTCCAGGGAAGCGATTCCGGTGGCGTCGATGGTGTTGTTCTGCAGCGCCGGGATACGGGCGGCGTCATCGAGGGTCAGATAGGTGATCGAGTCCAGCACCGGCGGGGTGCCCCACCAGTTCTCGTTGCGGGTCAGTGTGATTCGCTGCGCGGTGCGGTCGACCGCGGAGATCTGGAACGGTCCGGCTGAGGGCCCGGGACCCCTCAACTGGCCCTTGTTGAACGCCTCCGGGGTGGCCGTCATGCTCTTGGGCAGCAGCATGGTGTTGCCGGCGAACATGCCCTTCCACTCCGGGTAGTGCTGAGCGAAGGTGATGATCGCCTGCCGGTCGTCGACGCCGCGGGTGACCGACTCCACCCGGTCCGAGCCGTTGGGGGAGGCGATGGCGAAGGCCTCGTCCTTGCCGCTGGTGGCGTTGATCTGGGCGGCGATGTCCTCCCAGGTGATCGGGGTGCCGTCGGACCAGGTGGCCTTCGGGTTGATGGTGTAGGTCACCACCTGCGGATCGGTCTTGGTCAGTTCGACGCTGGTGAAGTAATCGGTGTTGACGGCCATCGAGCCATCCGGGGCGATGACGAACGCCCGGGGCATGGTGGCTCGCAGCATGGACGCCGTCTCGGCCTGATTGCCGTCGATGTTGAGGGTGTTGAAGTTCTCCGGCAGCGCGCCGATCGCCAGCCGGAGGTTTCCGCCCTTCGCCAGGTCCGCCGGGTCCTGCGGGTTGATGTCGCTGGTCGCGCCGAGTTCGGCCTTGCCGCCGCCGGCATCGGTGGTGCGCGAACCGGACGAGCAGCCCGCCAGCATCAGGGCGGGCACCACAGCCAGAACCGCCAGCCGGCGGGAGAGTCGAGTCACGCCCCGATGCTAACGGCGAGCCGGGTCGGGCCGGGGGATGGCAGCCAGCAAGGTTCGGGTGTATTCGTGGCGCGGGTTGTCGAAGACCTGCTCGGCGTCGCCGTACTCGACGATCTTCCCGCGGTGCATCACCGCCACCGTGTGGGCCAGGTGCTTGACCACCGACAGGTCATGGGAGACGAACAGGTAGGAGAGGTCGAACTCGCGCTGCAGATCCAGCAGCAGGTTGATGATCCCGGCCTGAATGGACACGTCCAGTGCCGACACCGGCTCGTCGAGTGCCAGGATTCTGGGCTTGCGGGCCAGCGCCCGGGCGATCCCGATGCGTTGTTTCTGACCGCCGGAGAACTCACCCGGGTAGCGGCTGGCGTCGTTTCGGCTCAGTCCGACGATGTCGAGCAGTTCGGCCACCCTGGCGTCGCAGGCGGCGCGGTCGACGCCGCCGGCCTGCAACGGCTCGGCGAGGATGTCGGAGATCGGCAGCCGCGGATCCAGCGAGGCCACCGGATCCTGGAAGACGACCTGCAACTCGCCGCGCAGTTCCTTTCGTCCATCCCGGGTCAGCGCGGCGACGTCGGTGCCGAGCACTTCGATGCTCCCGGTTTGGGGTGCGCGAAGTTCCAGGATCTCGTGCAGGGTGGTCGACTTGCCCGAGCCGGACTCGCCCACGATGCCCAGCGTGCGGCCCTGCTGGAGTTCGAAACTGACATCGTCCACGGCGCGGACTTCGCCGACCTGGCGGCGGAACACCACTCCCTTGGTCAGCCGGAAGGTGCGCGAGACGTTGCGCACGCGGACCACGACCCCAGGCTCGGCCTCCGCCGGGGCGGTGACCGGTTCGGTTGCCACACCGTAGATGTCGGCTGCGGATCGCCCGGCGACCTCCGCGCTGCGGATGCAGGCCGCCCAGTGGCCGGGGCCGACCTCGGCCGGGTCGGGCTCGGCGTTCCGGCAGGCGTCGACCGCCAGTGGGCAGCGCGGGGCGAAGGGGCAGCCCGGCGGCAGCGTGACCAGCGACGGCGGCGCGCCGGGT
>JAUPLT010000200.1 GCA_030836785.1 Actinomycetota bacterium | reverse complement strand
TCGGCGAGACCGGCGATGATTTCTTCTTGACTGGCGGCCACAGTGTGGCTCCCTTCCATTTGTTACTTCCCTGAGTTGCGGTTGTGCCACTCGGGTGAAACACGGACGTGCTTCGGGTGTTGTGTCCTGGTTGACGATCGGCGGCTAGAGCTCCGACAGTCCATCCAGATCTGCGGGGGTCTTGACGGCGTGCGTCGCGACGCCCCGAAGTTCTCTTTTTGCGATACCGGTCAACGTTCCCGCCGGGGGGAACTCGACGATCGCGGTGGTTCCCAGCGTGCGCATGGTCTCGGTGCACAGATCCCAGCGCACCGGCCGGGTCAGCTGCGCGACGAGCTTGTCCATCGCGTCGGCCCCCGAGGTGACCGGCCGGCCGTCGACATTGGACAGCAGCGTGGTGGTGGGGTCGTGGGCAGTCACTTGCGCGGCAGCGGCGGCGTAAGCGTCGAGCGCGGAGGCCATGAAGTGGGTGTGGAACGCGCCAGCGGTGGCCAGTGCGCGCACCCGGGCCTTGGCCGGCGGATCTTCGGCAAGCTTCTCCAACGCGGCCACCGCGCCTGCAGCCACGATCTGGCCGGCGGCGTTGCGGTTGGCCGGGATGAGTTCGAGGGCTTCGAGCCGGGCCAGCACCTCGTTCTCGTCGCCTCCCAGGACCGCCGCCATGCCGGTGGGCTCGACGGCGCAGGCTTTGGCCATCTCCGCGCCCCGCACCGAGGCCAGGGTGACCGCGTCGTCTGCGGAGATGACGCCGGCGATGGCGTAGGCCGCGATCTCGCCCACGGAGTGCCCGGCGACGACGGTGGTGGCCGGGAGTCCGCGGGAGGCGAGCTCACCGAAAGCCAGCAGGGTCGTCGCGACGACGAGGGGTTGGGTGACGGCGGTGTCGGTGATCTCCTCGGCGGATGCGGTGGTCCCCAGCCGGGCCAGATCGAGGCCACTGAGCTGAGACCAGCGCTCAATACGGTCCGCTGCGCCGGGTAGCTCGAGCCAGTCGGCGAGCATGCCCGGGGTCTGCGAACCCTGTCCGGGCGCTAGCAAGGCAATCACATGTTTAAGAGAACACTGTGAACGGCGGTTTTCGTGGTGTGCAACATTATGAACCTTGTCTTAGGTTTTTGTAGATACCCTACAAATATGCCTGGCCTTGCGATGTTGCCGATACCTTTCCGCGACAACGTCCCGCAAGGGGACCCGGATCAGCCACCCACCAGTGGCGGAACCCGCTGGGCAGCCGCGACGTTTGCACTGGTCTGCGCAGGTGTTTGCGGGGACGCGGGGTAGCCCAGTCGTCCGACCGTGGTGGCCACCCGCAGCACGTAGGAATCGCGCGGGACGGTCGGATCGCGGCCGGTGACATCGGCGATCCGGCGCAGTCGGTAACGGACCGTATTTGGATGAACGAACAGTTTCCGGGCACAGGCCTCGATGGCGCCGCCGCTGTCGAGATAGGCGTCGAGGGTCTCCGAGAGCGCCGGTCCGGCGTCGGCGAGGGGGCGGGTGATCTCGTTGTAGAGGGCCGCGACGGCTGAGGTGTCGCCGAGCAGGGCGCGTTCCGGCAGCAGCTCCCGGGCCGGCACCGGCCGGGGTGCCCCACCCCATCCGGCGACCGCGTTCATCCCGGAAATGGCCTCGCTGGCGCTGAGATAGGCGGCGGTGAGCATGGGCGCGGTCGGCCCGATCACCACCGGTCCGGGGGAGAACGCCTCGAGCAGGTCGCCGAGGAACCGGTCGGTGGGGGAGATCGGCCCGGAGACGATCACGATCAGCCAGGTGCCGTGGATGTCGGCAAGGGCGGCCCGTTCGTGACGGGCCGCGATTTCCCGGACGTCCTCGCCGGCCAAGTCCTCGCGGCCTGGTGACGGGGTCCCGACGACGACGGTCGTCGGGGCGGTGGTGTCCCAGTTCAGCGCCGCGGCGCGGGAGAGCAACTCCGATCCGGTGTCGCCGCGGACGACCGCGTCGACCACGCTGGCCTCCATCCGGCTGTCCCAGGATCCGCGAGCCTCGGCGGCGTCGGCGTATGCGCTGGCCGCGGCGAAGGCGAGATCGCGGCTGTAGCGCAGAATCCCCACGGTCAGGGCGGTCAGTTGCTGCTCGTTACGGGCCACCATCGGGATGACCTGCTCGAAGTACTCCATGGTCACCCGGACCATGTCGACGGTCTGGGCCAGGGCGATCCGGCGGGTCAGGTTCTGCGGGACGAGTTCGAAGGCCTGTGCGGTGTAGCCGACCTGGCTGCTGGGGTCGCGCATCCATTCGGCGAAGTTGACCACCGCGGCCTGAACCACGAGTTGGACGCTGGCCCGCTGGGAGGCGGTCAGGTCGGCGAAGAACGGCAGTCGCTGTTGCATGGTCTGCACGGCCTCGGTGGCGAGCTTGCCGGAGTAGCCCTTCAGACGGCGCAGCGTGGCGTCGGGGACATCGGAGAGCAGTGCGAGGGGCGTGGCACCGGCGGTGAGTCCGTTGTCGGGCACGCCTGATTATCTCTCGTCCAGTGAGGAATCAGGCAGAAGAAGTGCGAGTAGACCTCTGCGGGGTTCCTCACTCGATGCAGATCGCTCCCGCCTACGCGACTCCGGGATCGCTCGTCTGCTCAGGCGCGGCCATCACATCGTCGATCCGGTACTCGCGGGCCGCGGCGACGGCGACCGACGGGTCGATCTCGCCGTCGCGCGCGAGGGCCTCCAGGACGGCCACCACCACCGACTCGGCATCGGTGTTGAAGTAGCGGCGCGCGGCGGGGCGGGTGTCGGAGAAGCCGAACCCGTCGGTGCCGAGAGTCACGTAGGTGTTGGGCACCCAGGGCCGGATCTGCTCGGGCACCGCGCGCATCCAGTCGGTCACCGCCACCGCCGGACCGGAAGTCCTCGACAGCACCTCGGTGACGAAGGGAACCGGGGCCGGCCGTTCGGGATGGCGCAGTGCCTCCTTCTCGGCGGCCACCCCGTCGCGATGTAATTCGTTCCAACTGGTCACCGACCAGACGTCGGCGGCGACATCCCAGCGCTCCGCCAGCAGATCCGCGGCGCGCAGTGCCTCCGGCATGGACACTCCGGAGGTCAGGATCTGCGCGACGCTGGTCCGCTTCTCGGTGGCGGCCCGGAACCGGTAGATGCCGCGCAGCAGGGCGTCGACGTCGAGGTTCTCCGGTTCGGCGGGCTGCGGGTAGGGCTCGTTGTAGATCGTCATGTAGAAGTACACGTTCTCGGAGTCCTCGCCATACATCCGGCGCAGACCGCTTTCCACGATGTGGGCGATCTCGTAGGCGAAGGCCGGGTCGTAGGCCACCACGGCCGGGTTGGTCGAGGCCAGCAACAGCGAGTGACCGTCGGCGTGCTGCAACCCCTCCCCGGTCAGGGTGGTGCGCCCGGCCGTCGCGCCGAGGACGAACCCGCGGGCCATCTGGTCGGCGGCGGCCCAGAAGCTGTCGCCGGTGCGCTGGAAACCGAACATCGAGTAGAAGATGTAGACCGGGATCATCGGCTCGTCGTGCGTGGAGTAGGACGTGCCGACCGCGGTGAACGACGCCGTCGAGCCCGCCTCATTGATCCCCTCGTGCAGGATCTGCCCGGTCTTGCTCTCCTTGTAGGCCAGCATCAACTGCGCGTCGACCGCGGTGTACAACTGGCCGTTGCGGTTGTAGATCTTGAGCGTCGGGAACCACGAGTCCATCCCGAAAGTGCGGGCCTCGTCGGGAATGATCGGGACGATGCGCGGGCCGATCTCGCTGTCACGCAACAACTCCTTGAACACCCGCACGGTCGCCATCGTGGTGGCCACCTCCTGATGGCCCGAGCCGCCCTTCAGCGGGGCGTAGACCTCCGACGGCGGTAGGCGCAGCGCCCGCGATTTCGCCTGTCGCTCCGGCAGGAAGCCACCGAGGGCCCGGCGCCGGTCCAGCAGATAGCGGATCTCCGGTGACTCGGTGCCGGGGTGGTAGTACGGCGGCAGGTAGGGGTTCTCCTCCAGTTGGGCGTCGCTGATCGGAATCCGCATGGCATCGCGGAAGTCCTTGAGGTCCTGCAGCGCAAGCTTTTTCATCTGGTGGGTGGCGTTGCGGCCCTGGAAATGCGAACCGAGCGTGTAGCCCTTGATGGTCTTGGCCAGGATCACCGTCGGCTGGCCCTTGTGCTCGGTCGCCGCGCGGTAGGCGGCATAGACCTTGCGGTAGTCGTGCCCGCCGCGCTTGAGGGTCCAGATGTCCGCGTCGGACATCTTGGCGACGAGGGCCTTGGTCCGCGGGTCCCGGCCGAAGAAGTGGTCGCGGACGTAGGCGCCGTCATTGGCCTTGTAGGTCTGGTAGTCGCCGTCGGGGGTGGTGTTCATCAGGTTCACCAGCGCGCCGTCCTTGTCGGCGTGCAACAGGGTGTCCCATTCCCGGCCCCAGACCACCTTGATGACGTTCCAGCCGGCGCCGCGGAAGAAGGACTCGAGTTCCTGGATGATCTTGCCGTTGCCGCGGACCGGGCCGTCGAGGCGCTGCAGGTTGCAGTTGACGACGAAGGTGAGGTTGTCCAGGGCCTCGTTGGCGGCCACCTGGATCAACCCCCGGCTCTCCGGTTCGTCCATCTCGCCGTCGCCGAGGAACGCCCAGACGTGCTGGTCGGAGGTGTCCTTGATGCCGCGGTCGTGCAGGTAGTGGTTGAACCGGGCCTGGTAGATCGCGTTCATCGGGCCCAGGCCCATCGACACGGTGGGGAACTGCCAGAAGTGCGGCATCAACCGCGGGTGCGGGTAGGACGGCAGGCCGCCGCCCGGGTGGCTGTGCTCCTGGCGGAACCCGTCGAGGCGTTCCGCGGTCAGTCGGCCCTCCAGGAAGGCGCGGGCGTAGATGCCGGGGGAGGCGTGGCCCTGGATGAAGATCTGGTCGCCGCCACCCGGGCTGGACTTGCCGCGGAAGAAGTGGTTGAAGCCGACTTCGTACAGCGACGCCGACGAGGCGTAGGTGGAGATGTGCCCGCCGACACCGACGCCGGGGCGCTGGGCCCGGTGCACCATGATCGCGGCGTTCCACCGGATCCACCGACGGTAGCGGCGCTCCACCTCCTCATCGCCGGGAAACCAGGGCTCGAGTTCGGTCGGGATGGTGTTGACGTAATCGGTCGACGTCAGGGCCGGGATGGCCACCCGTTGCTCACCGGCACGTTCCAGCATCCGCAGCATCAGGTAGCGGGCCCGGGCCGACCCGGAACGGCACAGCAGATCGTCGAAGGACTCCAACCACTCGGAGGTCTCCTCCGGGTCGATGTCCGGCAGGTACGACGCGACACCCTCGCGGATGACCCGGACCCGGTCGGCCTCCGGTGCCGTCCCGGAGCCCGGGGTCCTGTCCTGGCCGGCGATCTGGGTCAACTTCGGCTCCTTCGTGGCGTACGTGCGGTAGGCACTGCCTATCGTGCCGTAATCGTCGCCGTTGCGGTGGATAGTCGCGCGCATGACGCCACGGCGCGGCAGGAACCCGGTAACGTCTGCGTCCGTGCTGATCACACGCGCCCGGCAGAGGCGCATCGGGGGTGCGCTGGCCGGTGGCACCGCGATCGTGGTGGCCGCCTGCACCTCGGTCACCGGCGGGCAGGGGACCGTCGACGCCGCGGACGCCCCCGCCTACCGCACGTCGATGTCGGTGTCGTCATCGCAGGCGGTCGCGAGTTCCAGTGCACGCGAGTCCGAACGGCAGGCCTCGCTGACCACGCAGGCGATGCGCAACAGCTGCGAAACCCTGGCCACGACCAGTGCGGACGCCATCGCCGCCGTCAACGCCTACGTCGACGCCTACAACGGGGAGGGCGGCACCGTCTCGTCCACCGAGGGCCCGGCGATCGACGCCCTGGATCAGAGCGCGCAGGCCGTTGAGAGCAGCCTCACCGAGGTGATCCCGACGGAGTTGCGCGATGCGCTGGCCGGGTGGGTCGACGGCGCCTACGCCGCGGCGGTGGCGATCGCCAACCAGGCCTCGCCGTCGGAGTTCAACGTCGTCATCAAACAAATCAACGATGCCCGTTCCACGGCCTTGCGGTTGTGTGATGCCACCTATCGTTAGCCCCACCGGGGCGGTGCGTGCGGTGCTGTCATGCGACGATAGGCCCCACATTTCCGAATCAGAGCAGCCTGGATCAGAGCAGAAGGAGAGCACCAGACGTGGTCGCCGCGGGTGACAGCGGGCCTAACTACGCCCAGAGGCTGGGGATCGAGTCCGATCAGATCGTCCAGGAGCTGGGCTGGGATGAGGACTGTGACGACGACATCAGCGCCGATGTGGAAGAGGCCTGCGGAAGCGGGCTGCTTGACGAGGACGCCGACGAGGTCGTCGATGTGGTGCTGCTGTGGTGGCGCGACGGTGACGGAGACCTGGTGGACCGCCTGATGGACGCGATCACCCCGTTGGGGGAGGACGGCGTCATCTGGGTGCTCACTCCCAAGACCGGCAAGCCGGGTCACGTCCAGCCTGCCGAGATCGCCGAGTCCGCACCCACGGCGGGACTGATGCAGACATCGTCGGCGAACCTGGGTGGCTGGACCGGCAGCCGGCTGGTGCAGCGCAAGTCCAAGGCGGCGGGGAGGCACTCATGACGGGTCTTGAGGTCGGCTCCGAAGCCCCCGACTTCACGCTGAAGGATCAGGACGGCCAGCCCGTCACCCTGAGTGATTTCCGGGGCAAGAAGAACGTCCTGCTGGTGTTCTTCCCGCTCGCCTTCACCGGCATCTGCCAGGGCGAGCTGGACGAGATCCGGGACCATCTCGGTGATTACGACAACGACACCACGGCAACCCTGGCGATCTCGGTGGGCCCGCCCCCGACGCACAAGATTTGGGCGACCGAGAGCGGGTTCACCTTCCCGGTGCTGTCGGACTTCTGGCCGCACGGCGCGGTGGCCCAGGCCTACGGGGTGTTCAACTCGACCGCCGGGTTCGCCAACCGCGGCACCTTCGTGATCGACCGGGCCGGGGTGGTGCGGTTCGCCGAGTGCAAGGAACCCGGTGAGGCGCGCGACCAGAAGGTGTGGACCGAGGCCCTGGCGGCGGTGTCGGCCTGACGGCCGGGATTTCGTAAGCCGCACTGTTGCCGGGTAACCTGCCGGTGCCCGGGAGTGCATCAACTCCTGGCGTGACGGGCGTGTAGCTCAGTGGTAGAGCTCTGGTTTTACACACCAGCGGTCGGGGGTTCGAAACCCTCCGCGCCCACCAGGTCGACGTTCTGATGGTGCTGGCTCGCTCAGTCGCCTTGTTGTCATTCGTTCAGCCCCCGCGTCGCTCTGCCATCTCTTGCCGGATAATTTTCCTGCCGCGCAAAAGAATTCGATGACGTGGGAAGTCGCCTT
>JAUPLT010000199.1 GCA_030836785.1 Actinomycetota bacterium | reverse complement strand
GTGGCGGCGGGCAGGGCGCACAGCGCTTTGCTCCGATCAACAGCTGGCCGGACAACGTCAACCTCGACAAGGCCCGCCGTCTGCTGTGGCCGATCAAGCAGAAGTACGGCCAGCAGATCTCCTGGGCCGACCTGCTGGTGTTGGCCGGCAACGTCGCCCTCGAATCGATGGGATTCACGACCTTCGGGTTCGCCTTCGGTCGCGATGACATCTGGGAGCCGGAGGAGACCCTCTGGGGCTTCGAGGACACCTGGTTGGGCACCGACAAGCGCTATGAGGGTGACCGCGAACTGGACAACCCCTTCGGCGCCACCACCATGGGCCTGATCTACGTCAACCCCGAAGGCCCCGAGGGCAAGCCAGATCCGCTGGCCGCTGCAAAGGACATTCGCGAAACCTTCGGCCGGATGGCGATGAACGATGAGGAGACCGCCGCCCTTATTGTCGGCGGGCACAGCTTCGGCAAGACCCACGGCGCCGGTGACGCCAACCTGGTTGGCCCCGAGCCCGAGGCAGCCCCGATCGAGGCACAGGGCTTCGGTTGGAAGAGTTCCTTTGGCTCCGGCAAAGCCGAGGATCAGATCAGCTCCGGGCTGGAGGTGGTGTGGAAGCCGAACCCGACCAAGTGGGACAACGGCTTTCTGGAGACGTTGTACGGCTACGAGTGGGAGCTGACCAAGAGCCCGGCCGGCGCATGGCAGTTCGTCGGCAAGACCGACGAGACGCCCATCCCTGATCCGTTCGGCGGACCCAACCGCAAGCCCACCATGCTGGTCACCGATGTGACCATGCGGGTCGATCCGATCTACGGCACGATCACCCGCCGCTGGCTGGACCACCCCGAGGAGTTGGCAGAGGCCTTCGCCAAGGCCTGGTTCAAGTTGTTGCACCGCGACATGGGGCCGGTCAGCCGGTACCTGGGGCCATGGATTCCCGGGCAGGAGCAGCTGTGGCAGGACCCGGTGCCGGCGGTGGACCATCCGCTGGTCGATGACGCCGATGTCGCCGCACTGAAGGCCACGATTCTCACGTCCGGTCTGTCGGTGAGCCAGCTGGTGAAGACGGCTTGGGCTTCGGCTGCCAGCTTCCGCGGCACCGACAAGCGTGGCGGCGCCAACGGCGCCCGTATCCGGCTGGAACCGCAGCGCGGCTGGGCGGTCAACGAGCCGGCCGAGCTCGACAAGGTGCTCCCGGTGCTGGAGAAGATCCAGCAGGAGTTCAACGCCTCCGCAACGGGTGGGAAGAAGATCTCGCTCGCCGACGTGATCGTGCTCGCCGGGTCGGCTGCGGTCGAGAAGGCCGCCACCGACGGCGGTGTGGCGGTGCAGGTCCCGTTCCACCCCGGCCGGACCGACGCCTCCCAGGAGAACACCGATGTCGAGTCCTTCAGTGTGCTCGAGCCCCGCGCCGACGGATTCCGCACCTACATCCGGCCCGAGGAGAAGACGCAGATCGAACGTCTGCTCGTCGACCGCGCCTACATGCTGAACCTGACGGCCCCCGAGATGACGGCCCTGCTCGGCGGTCTGCGCATGCTGGGCGCCAACCACGCCGGCAGCAGGCACGGTGTGTTCACCGACTCCCCCGGTGTGTTGAGCAATGACTTCTTCGTCAACCTGCTCGACATGGCGACCGAATGGAAGGTGTCCGAGTCCTCGGAGAACGTCTACGAGGGGGTCGACCGCGCCAGCGGCAAGACCAGGTGGACCGCCACCGCGAACGATCTGGTGTTCGGTTCACACTCGGTGCTGCGCTCGCTGGCCGAGGTCTACGCCTCCGCCGATGCCAAGGACAAGTTCGTCCACGACTTCGTCGCGGCATGGGTCAAGGTGATGGACAACGACCGGTTCGATCTGCACCGGTAGCGAACGACGTAAAGCGGGCCCCGCGGCACTCGCCGCGGGGCCCGTTTCCGTCGTAGCCGATAGCCGATCGCCGATCGCCGATCACCAGGTATCGCCCGGGTCAGGTGCAACCGCTGGCGTTGACCCACCGGCCGTTCCAACCGACGCACGCACTCGCCTCCGGAGTGATCGGCGCATAGGCGTCCTGCGGCATTACGTACGGTGCCATCACATCGGACAGGTTGGCGCAGCCGCTGACGGTGACCCGCCGCCCTGCGCTGGCGCACACATCCGCCTCCGCCGTTCCACTTGTTCCCGCCACCACGGTGACGGCCGCGGGCGCGGTTGCCAGAGCAAGTGCCGCTGCCGCGCCGGCGGCCCATCGGCGCCACGTTCGTCTCATGTCGCGGATTTTAGCTCCGATGAGCGCCGTCTGGTTCCGGCGCGGCGACACCTGGTCAATGCGGTGGCCGTCACCACGACCGCGACGATGACCACCACTCCGGCCGCCCATGGCCACGGACCGTTGGCGTAGACCCACCCCGCCAGCACTGTCTGTATCCGCGCGGCGGCGGCGATCACCGGGTCCTTGAGCCCGCCCGCAGTGCTGTACAGCCGGATCTCGAACCATCCGTAGTACGCGACGTAGAGGCCGACAAGGACGAGAATCACCCCGCTGAGGCGGCTGACGTAGGGCAGCACCCCGCGCATCCGCTCGATGAGTGTGGTGCTCGCCATGGCCACCGCCACCGCCAGCACACCCACAACCAGCGTGAGACCAGCGGCGTAGGCCCCGTACACACCCAGCACGCCCGGCACCGAACCGCCGCGCAGGCTGCTCCCCGTGACCGCCAGGAACGGCCCGACCGTGCAGGACAACGAGGCAACGGCGTACCCGACGCCGTAGCCGTACATCGAACCCACCCGCGCCGTTGGGGCCCGGCGTGGGACTCTGCCCGCAATCGGCACGCCCAGTTCCCGACCGGACAGCAGCCATAGGCCCGCCAGCACCAGCAAGACGCCGACGATCACCGTCGCGTAGGGCAGGTAACGCTGCAGAACCGAGGCCACCGACACGGTCAGTAGACCGAAGGCGCCGAAGACGGTGAGGAAACCCAGTGCCATGGCGACGGTAGCGGCGAGTGCCCGGCGCAGAGCCGGCCAAACTCCTTCCGTCCGGCTCGGGACATCGCGCTGGGAGGCACCTTCACCCGTCACGACCAAACCCAGGTAGGCGGGCAGCATCGCAAACCCGCAAGGGTTAAGCGCCGCCACCATCCCGGCGGTGAATGCCAACCCGACTAGATCCCCGTTCACATCCGGGCTAGGAGGTCAGGGCGCGCACGCGCTCGGTGAGTTCCTGGGCCGACATCACCGAAGTCGGGTTATTGACGAAAGACGAGGATCCATCCGGCCGCAGGAAGACGTACGCCGGCTGCCAGGGCACGTTGAACCGTGCCCAGATGGAACCGTCCGCGTCATTGATGTTGGTGAAGTTCAGGTTGTACTTCGATACGAAGCCCTGCAACGCCGGGACGTCGGCGCGGGTGGCGACCCCGACGAAGGTTACCGCCGGATTCGCGGCCGACACCGCGGCAACATTGGGTGCCTCCTGATTGCAGAAGGGACACCACGGCGTCCAGAACCACAGCACGGCGGGCTTCCCCTCGAGGCTCGACCCGTTGAACGTTCCCCCACTCAGAGTGGTGCCGGTGAAGTTCAGATCGGCCGCCGACGCTGTGGCCGGCCGACTCAGGCCAGCCGTCACAACCAGCATCGCCAGCAAAAGGCTCAGAGCGCGGTACGCATTGGTCATCATGCTCCCGACCCTAAGAGCGTCCGGGCCCGCAGACCACGGCAGACGGCAGCGGTAAGAAAGGTGTAAGGCCCGCAACCGACGTTTCACAGTGGGCGTCGCCGACTGCTGTGGCTAAGAACCTTTCTCACGGGAGATTTAGACATACCCACCCATTGGACGGCTAGCGTCGAAAGGGACGGTCCGGGACACGAACGATAAGCAGGGGGCTCGGCATGACCAGTTTCACCTCTCGATACGGCAACCCAGCGCAGTATTTCCGCGGCGCCCACATCTGGGCGCAAGAACGGCACGGCTGCACCGTGCTCACGATCAGCGGTCGCGTTGATGGCGGCAACGTGAACGAGATCATGGGTTTCGTCCACCGCATCACCGGCGACGGCCCGTCCCTGGTCCTCGACCTCAGCGGGGTGACGGCGTGTACCCCGAACTGCGTTCGGTTGTTGCAGAACGTCGATCAGGCCTGTGCGGACCGAGGAAGCCCGTGGGCACTGGTGGCCAGCGACGCGGTGCGCGAACGACTCACCGGCCGGGACGGCTCGCTCAGTGTTCCGCTGTACGACTCGGTGGCCCACGCCGAGCACGACTTCGACGAGGAAGTCATCGCGCGTCGCCACCTGATCTTGCCACTGCTGCGGCGTACCGCCTGAC
>JAUPLT010000198.1 GCA_030836785.1 Actinomycetota bacterium | reverse complement strand
TGTCGGGGAGCCGGAACTGGGCGTCCTGGCCGCGACCGATCACATTGGCGCCGTCACGCAACTGGTAGGTGCGGCCGCTGCCGTCGTCAAGCTGCAGGGTCGCGGTGCCCGCCGAAGCCGCCGGCGGGTACCCGGCGTATCCGGGCTGATTGCCAGCCGGGTTGCCAGCCGGGTTGCCAGCCGGGTTGCCGTAGTCGTAGTCACCGGACGGAGCCCCCGGGGGGTACCCACCCTGCTCGTAGCGGCCGTATTCCGGCTGACGGCCGTACTCCGGCTGGGCGGGCTGGCCGTACTCGGGACGGTTGAAACCGCTGCCGTAACCCTGCGGCGGGTAGCCCGGTTGCGGATCGGGGTAGGCGGGCCGGGGCTCGTGGCGCCCACGTCCGGGCTCGTCGTGCCGGGGTCGGCCGTAGTCGTAGTCGGACGCCGGCGGAGGGGGCGGATATCCGCCGCCCGAGGGCGGGCCATAGGGGGGCGGGCCGGGATAGGGCTGAGCCGGCGGACGGTAGTTCTGGTCGTAGCCCGGCGCGCCGTATCCGGGTCCTGGCGGGCGCTGCTCGTAGCTCTGACCGCCCTGAGCCGGGTTGTAGCCCTGGTCGGGGTAGGCCGTGCGGGGCTGGTGTGCCTGCTCGTAGTTGGGCGGGTAGCCGCGCTGCTGATCGGGAGCGGACGCCCGCTGATCCTCCTGCGGCCGGCTGTACTGGTCGTCGTAGTACTCGTCGCCGGGCCGTCCCTGGCCCTGATCGCCGCGGTAGCCGGGGTTGTCGCTCATCGCTGGTACTCCTGATTCTGCGGGGTGCGCATCGGTCGATTGTCCTGGTCTGGCTGCGGGCGCAGACGCCCGGGGGTCGGCTTCAGGCACTGTGTCCGGCCTGGCATCGGGGTTGACCAGCGCGCGGGCCCGGTATTGCCCGGTGCGCAGGTTCGGTGACTGCTCCAGCCGTACGACCACCTCACCATACGTTTGCCACCCCTGATCCCGAATGTATTCGGCAAGGTGGCGGGCGAAGGTCCTGGTGGTGAGGTCCTGATCGGCCTGCAGTCCGAGGTGGTCGGATTCGCTGAGGGTGATGATGTAGTCGTTGGGCGCGAGCAGCCGGTCGCCGGCCAGCGGTTGCATCCCGTCGGAGGCCTCCCGGCGCAGCAGCGCCTCCACCTCCTGGGGGACGATCGAGCCGCCGAAAACCCGCGCGAACACGTCACCTACCCCGTCTTCGAGCATGCGCTCAATGCGTTGAACCAGACCTTTCTGGTTACTCATCGGCCCTGCCCTCGATCCGCATCCGCGTTGTCGTCCATCATGGTATCGGCAGCACTGCCCAAGTGCGCCGCACGACAACCGCTGGCCTGGGCATAGCCGCAGTTCAGCTGAGGTTCGCGACAGCATGCGTGCGGTCGGTTCGGGGTTGCCGAGGTCGGTGCGGCGCGTGATAGGCTGCCCCGGTTCGCCCGGGCGAGTGGCGGAATGGCAGACGCGCTGGCTTCAGGTGCCAGTGTCCTTCGGGACGTGGGGGTTCAAGTCCCCCTTCGCCCACAACGAGCAGTTCTATGAACTGCGAACACTGAGGTCACGAACTCGAAAGAGGTCGTGACCTTTGTGTTTATGGGGGTGCGGGCGAGTTCACCGAGACTGCATGCGGATCGCGACAATCACACCGGGGACGACCCGGGCGCATTCTCGACGCGGCGGAGAGGAAGTAACTCGTGCGGAATACCGATATCGCGATCGTTCTGGCGCTGGGTGCCGCTCTGCTGATTGCGGTCGGCGACGTCTTCCAGCAGCGGTCGGCCCATGAGGTTACTGACGAACCGGTTGGTCACGTGGGGTTGCTGCTGCGGCTACTGAAAGACAAGGAGTGGTGGTTCGGCAGCCTGGTGGCCACCGGCGGGTTCGGGCTGCAGGCCGCCGCTCTCGGATTCGGGTCGGTGCTGCTGGTACAGGCCCTGCTCGTCACCTCCATGCTGTTCGCGCTGCCACTGAGCGCGCGGTTCGCGGGCCGACGGATCACTCGTACCCAGGTGCTCTGGGCGCTGGCATTGGCTGCGGCGATTGCCGTCGTGGTCACGGTGGGTAACCCCGCGCGGGGCCAGTCGCGCGCCGGTATCGAGACGTGGGCTTGGGTGTTGGTCACCCTCGGGCCCGCGCTCGCACTGTGTCTGGTCGGCGCCCGGATGCTTTCGGGCCGGCCGTCCGCGGCGGTCCTGCTGGGATTGGTGTCGGGATCCTTGTGGGGAGTGTTCGCAGTGCTGACCGTCGGGGTGGTGGACGAACTCGATCAGGGCGTCTGGGCGGTGCTGACAATGCCCGAGGCCTACGGGTGGGCGTTGGTGGCGGTCGCTGCGACCGCTGTGCAGCAGTCCGCCTTCCGGGCCGGGTCGATGGCCGCGTCCCTGCCGGCCGTGGCGGTCAGCGAACCGCTCGTCGGTTCGATTCTTGGCGTCACCGTGCTGCAGGAGACGTTCCGGCCGGGTGAGTCGGGCTGGATAAGCCTCGCCGGCGCCTTCGCCGTGATGGTGGTGGCGATCGTGGTGCTGGCGCGCGGGGAGGCTGTCGCCGAACCCGCGGAGAACACCGTTGCCACGCCGGACTGACTGGTTCCAGCAAATATTGAACTACTTCTCCGAATCGGCCGGACCCTACCCCAAGCCTAGCGAGGAGCCCGGATGGTGCGGGCCGATTCCGGCCGGGGCGTACTCAGAGAGTCGATTGCTGGAGCGTTTGCTCCAGTCGATCTCAACAAGTTCTGAACAACTGAATTGACGCAGTTCAAAGGCGCATCCATACTGTCCCGGTGGAACGCAGAGTCAGCGAATCGCAAGTTAGCGACAGCGAGTTGGTGGATGCCGTCCTGCGGGATCTGGCGGAGGCCGCCGACCGGTGGGAGGCCGTCCTGGAACAGGCCGCCACGATCACCTACAGCGTCGATATGGGCGATCTTCAGGCCGTAGCAAACGCCGACGGCAAGCTCGTCGATCTCGCGTTGCACCCGAGCGTGCGGGGCTATAGCCACCACGAGCTCGGCGAGCGGCTCAACCTCGCCTTCGAGGCGCTGCGCGAGGAGGCGCAGGACGACTACACCGCCCGGTACGGCGGAACGCTGCAGTGAGGCCGGCTGACGTGAGGACGGCTGACGTGAGGACGGCTGACGTGAGGACGGCTGACGTGAGGACGGCTGACGTGAGGACTAAGTCGTGCCACTGAACCTGTCCAACCGGGACCAGAACTCCGGGCACCTCTTCTATAAGCGCCGGTTGCGCGCGGCGATTACGCGATTTTCGGTGCGGATGAAGCACGACGACCGCAAACAGCAAGCCGCACTGGCGCTGTCGATGGTCTTCGTACTGCTCGGCTGCGGCTGGATGGCGCTACTGCACTTCATGAAGCCGGCTGGCTTGGCGGGGCAGTCCGCGATCGTTGGTAACCGGGACACCGGCGCGGTCTATGCGAGGATCGACGGCCGTCTGTACCCGGCGCTGAATCTGAGCTCGGCCCGCCTGGCGACCGGCAGCGCCGGGACGCCGACGTGGGTGAAGGCACAGGAAATCGCCAAGTTCCCGACCGGTCCCATGGTCGGCATCCCCGGAATACCCGACGACCTGTCCATCGGTGGCGGTCCGTCCTCCGCGTGGTCGGTCTGCGACACCGCTCCCGCGCGTGGCAGCGGAGCGGGCGTGGTTGTGACCGCGGTCGCGGGCGAGCTGACCGGTTCCGGACGGTCACAGCCACTAGCGGCGGGGCAGGCCCTTCTGGTGACGCACCGCGGAAGTAGCCACCTGATCTGGAACGGACAGCGGTCCCGAATCGACGCCGCCGATCGGGCCGTCACATTCAACCTCGGCCTCGACCCCGGCAGTACCCGTCCGGTCGAGATGTCCACCGCGCTGTTCGACGCCATGCCGGCCACCGAGCCGATCGTCGTGCCGGTCGTCCCTGAGGCCGGAAGTCCGTCACGATGGCTACCAGGTTCGGTGGTCGGACGGGTGCTGCAGAGCAGGAACGCGAACGGTGAGGTGAGTGGGTTCTACGTGCTGCTCGCAGGCGGGGTTCAGCAGGTCAGCGGGTTCGTCGCCGACCTGCTGCGCACGGCCAACAGCCACGGGGCAACCGCCCCGGAACTGGTCTCCCCCGACAAACTGGTCGACATCCCGCACTTAGACGTGCTCAATGTCGGCTTCTACCCGCCGGGCAAGTTCACCTTCGTCGACACCGACACCCACCCCGTCACCTGCGTGAACTGGATGAAGCGGAGTACCGATCGGCAAGCCACGACCACGGTGTACAGCGGTCGCGGTCTCCCCACCCCGCCCAGCCGCGACGCTCACATCGTCACTTTGGTGCGAGACGATCGCGACCCGAACTCGGTTGAGGCCCAGCAGACCCTGGTACTGCCGGGTGCTGCGAACTTCGTGGCGTCGACCAGCGGGGTGGCGTCCACCGACACCCGCGAAAGCCTGTTCTGGGTTTCTCCGCAAGGCGTCCGCTACGGCATCGACTGGGATCAGGACACTCTCACCCCCCTGGCGATCGACCCGGCCCGGGCGGTGCAGGCACCCTGGCCGATCCTCCGAACCTTCGCCGCCGGCCCCGTCATCAGCCGGGCCAACGCACTGCTGATCCGCGACACCGTCGCCCCGCGCGGCCCGGCGGCCGAAGTTCCGACGGCCGCCCAGAACCAGGAGGGTCAGTGATGTCGAAACGGGGCTTTGTACGAGGCGTGCGCACCGCGCCGCCGCTGGTTCCCCCGACGCGGGTGCTGATCCAGCCTCCGTTGGAGCTACCGGAGCGCGAACCGCGCAATATCCTGCTGATGATTGCCGCTCCGGCTCTGCTGGTTGGCATCCTCGGCACATTGCTGGTGATGTACAGCTCGGGGGCCAGGTCGCTGCAGTCCGGGTTCTTTCCGCTGATCGGACTGGTCGGGTTCGGGGCGCTGATGTTCAGCGGCCGGTTCGGCCGCAGCCGCAAGGTCAGTTGGGGCGAACAGGAGAAGCAGCGCCGCAGCTACCTGCGTCAACTCGATGACGACCGAGACCAGGTCCAGGACATCGCCCAGCAGCACCGCCGTGGTCAGTTGTTCGTCCACGGCGACCCGCAGCGGTTCGACTGGATCATCGGTGGTCCGCGGATGTGGGAGCGCCGGCCCGCGGATCCGGACTTCCTCGACGTCCGCCTGGGTATCGGGGTGCAGTCCACCGTGGACTCGGCGGTGTCCCTGCAGTGGCCGGAGGTTCCGATCGGCGAGGAACTCGAACCGGTGACCGGTCGCGCGCTGCGGGACTTCATCCTCGAGCAGAGTCGGATCCGCGATATCGGCAAGGTCTTGAGTCTCAGGTCCCAGCCCGGATTCAGCTTCGTCGCCGACGATACGGCGGACTTGCATGCGCTGATCCGGTCGGTGTTGATGTCGCTGGCGGTGTACCACAGCCCCGCCGACGTCAAGTTGATGGTCGTCACCCGACACCCGGAGCAGTGGTCGTGGTTGGTGTGGCTGCCGCATAACCACCACGATGAGATGTTCGACGCGTGCGGGTTGCGAAGGCTGGTCTTCACCTCACCGGCCGAACTCGAGGAGGCACTCGACGCTGAACTGCACCGCAAGGGGCGCGGACCTTGGTCGCCGCCCGGTGGAACGAGTCCGACCACCACTCCGTCGCCGATGGAGTCCGCTGGGTCGGCGCTCGGCCCGCACTGGGTCATCGTCGACGACAACGTCGGCACCCCCGAACAGTGGGAGAGCGTCACCGGTCAGAAGGGGATGGCCGGAATCACGATGCTGCGAATGGGTACCAGGCTCGGGACCGGTGTCGGATTCGGCGCCCCGGAACAGTGTTTCGAACTGAGGGAAGGCCGACTCCGTCACCGCGATGCCTTCTACGCGGTCGCCGACATGCTTGCCGAGAGCACCGCGTTCCGCTTTGCCCGCGGGTTGGCCCGTTGGTCGCCCACCGCGGCCGGGGAAGCCCCCGACACCGAGACCCAGGGTGGCGAACTGCTGCGAGCCCTCGGCATCACCGATCCGCGCCGACTGGATGTCGACCGGTTGTGGGCGGACAGCCGTGGGCGGGGCGATCCCCGTTGGGCGATGGTGCCCGTCGGCGTCCGGCCCGGCGGTGAACTGCAGCACGTCATCCTGCGCGCCAAGGATTTTGGCGGCTACGGGTTCCACTCCGTGGTGATCGGCACTTCCGGCTCGGGTAAGTCGGAATACTTTCTGTCGCTGTGCAACGGGATCGCGCTGACTCACTCGCCGGAGGCGTTCATCGTGATCTTCGTCGATATGAAGTTCGAGTCGGCTGCCCAGGACCTCGAAGGTCTGCCCCATGTGGCCGCCTCGCTGTCGAACCTCGGCAATGACGATCGCCACCTCGCCGAACGGATGCGGCGGGCCGTTGACGGCGAAATCGCCCGCCGCTACCGGCTGTTCAAGGATGCCGGCGCCCGTGACGCCAACGAGTACGAGGAGATGCGCCTCGCCGGCCGGGACCTGGAGCCGGTGCCCATCCTGCTGGTGATCATCGACGAGTACCTCGAACTGTTCCAGCACCACCCCGAATGGATCGATCTGGTGATCCACATCGGCCAGGAGGGCCGCGGCTGCAATGTGTTCTTCACCCTCGGCGGTCAGCGCCTGGACCTGTCCTCACTGAGCAAAGCCAAGAGCAACATCGCGTTCCGGGTGGCGCTGCGAGCAGAGACCGCCGAGGACTCCCGTGACGTCATCGGCAGCGACGCCGCACTGCACCTGCCGTCGAGGGAGAACGGTTACGCGCTGCTGAAGGCGGGTCCGCGGGAGCTGGATCAGTTCCGCTGCTTCTATGTCTCCGCACCGTTCGTCGTTCCGAAGAAGGCGGCTGCCACCGAGACCACCGTGGGCGTCGACTTCTCCCGGCCCCGCGCCCTGACCTGGGAGTATCAGCCGCTCAGCACCGGCGACAGCCAGGCACTGGCCGCCGCTGAGCAGCCCGACGAACCCGATGAGTACCTCTACCATCCGGACGGTTTCAAGAGGAAGAAGCTGCTTGACGTCATCCGCGAGTCCCTGGCGTCGCATCCGGCGCGCCCGCCGCACCGAATCTGGCTGCCGCCACTCGAGCACAGTGCGACCGCCGACGAATTGGTTCGGGTGTGGCGCGGCAAGCCGTGGTGGGAGGACTACGGCGACAACCCGGGACTGTTCTTCCCGGTGGGGATCGAGGACTTCCCCGAGGACCACGCCCAGCGGGTGCACGGGATCGACGCCGAGATGGACAACGTCATGGTGGTGGCGACGGCACAACGGGGTAAGTCGACCACCCTGATGACGCTCATCACCACGGCGGCGCTGATGTACCGACCCGAACGGGTCAGCTTCTTTTGCGTGGGAGCCTCTTTGCATCCGGTCGAGGACATCCCTCACGTCGCCGGCGTCGTCGGCCTCGCGGATATCGAAGGTGTCTCCCGGATCATCGCGACCGTCGAGGGCATCATCCGGGCCCGAGAGGCGTCGTTCAAGCGGTACCAAATCGACGTCGCGGAGTTCCGAGACCGCCGTTTCGGGCCGATGGCCGGCGGCCCGACTGATCCCGACGACAAGTTCGGCGACGTCTTCATGGTGATCGATAACTTCGGGGATCTGCACGATAAG